>NZ_FRDN01000004.1:365877-650809 GCF_900143285.1 Desulfitobacterium chlororespirans DSM 11544 | reverse complement strand
TGCTGATTCATCCTGCTTTAACCACTCGCGGATAATTTCTTTATAGGGATCTAAAACGGGCGAGGGCTTTTCTTTAGTCAGTTGATAGTGAGGAATATGGGAATCATTGAGGGCTTTACGTATGGTCTGCCGGGCCACTTTCAAGTTACGGCTAATCTTTCGGATGGACCACCCTTCAACGAAATGCTTCTTTCTGATATACTCTTTATCGACCATCTCTAGCATGTCCTTCCCCCTGTACGATTGTTGTCTCAGCAACTCCAATCATACAGAATTAGGCTCTGGAGGTGGTCAACTTTTTGGTTAGCAAACCCTATTTTTGTGGTCAACATTTATGTTAGCACTACTAATTATCTATCTCATTTGCTCTGTTTTCATTTCTAACAGGCCCAAGAATATGACATTTTTGGTCATAAGCTTCATAATAGCGCAGACCAAAAATCCTTTGAGATACAGCGTTTAAATGAATACCGTCTGGATTACAAGTCAATCCCTCAGCTGTGACATAATAACAGTTGTTATGACTGTGGGCAAACCTTTTAAGTTCTTCGTTGACTTGGCTGTACTCATTAAAGTGCCCTCCCATTATGCCGTCGCCAAGATAGTCACCAAGACCGCCAATGATCAGAGGAATTTCCGGCACATCAAGTACTTGGCGCAGTCTTTCAATAATTACGAAGAACTTATCGTAATAGTCACGATACTTTCCCGAATGAGACTCAGCTTCTCCTTGGTGCCAAATTATTCCCTCCAATGTGCTAATGCGCTGAGCAAGTTTTGTCTGTGCTATGGCATTGGCAAAGAGTGCATCGTCCACTGACCAATCATCAAGACTGCTGCCTCCCTCGGCGCAGGGAATAAGACCTATTTCATCCTGCTTGTTTTTCTTACACCATGCAGCGGCAAAAGATGCTGCAAGACCAACACCGGCAATTGAGCGATCATAATTTATGGGTTCCTCCATAAATTGAAAAAGCCCATTTCGGAGCATCTTTATGCGTTCATTATAAATAGGTGGAACATCGTTTAAAAAGCCCCGGCCAGCCATATTTGACTGTCCGATCATTAAGAAAGAATGAATCATTGTGAAGTAAACTCCTTTTTATCTATATTTCTGAGTAATGCTGAACGTAACAGCATTTATATTATATCAAATAAAAAATGGATATATTTCTGTTTCTTTTCTGTGTACCCACCTCTCTCGCTAAATGTCATAAAATTAAGCTATTAGTGCTTTAACCCCATAAAATGGTCGGCTTTTTATCAGAGCTGCTTAGCATTGCTGATAAAAACCGGCCATTTTCTGGCCTCTTTTCAAAAAAAAATAAGATATAATGTTAATGCTTTTTAGGTTCTTGCGTATTAACACATGTAAAATCAATGGATAGATTGCGCAGTTTATCTTCATGCAAGGAAAGGAGGAGAAATGGATATTTTCCCATTAAACATGTATTCCAATCAACATACAAAAACATATATATCACAGCAAAAAATGACCACTGCCGAATTCGACCGGATTTTTGACCTGTATTATAAACGAGTATACAAATATATCTGCTACCGGATCAATAATCAGCATATGGCGGAGGATTTGTGCAGTCAGGTTTTTGAAAGGGTTGTTTCGAAATATGCCACCTTTAACCGCGAAAAATCTTCTTTTGAGGTATGGCTGTTTGCCATCGTAAGAAACATCATCACAGACTATTATCGCTCCAGTAAAAAACTCTTTCATATTCCCTTGGATTCTACATCAGATCAGATTTCCCCTAATCCGTCTCCGGAGGAAAATCTGATTGCAAAGGATGAAAACAAAGAGCTGTTTGCCGCCTTGGGCAAACTCAGAGAAAAGGAAAGAAATATCATTGCCATGAAATTCGCAGCCAGTCTCAAAAATGCCGAGATTGCGGAGCTATTGGGCATCAGCAGTTCCAACGTTGGTGTCGTTTTGTACAGGAGCCTAAAAAAGCTTCGGGATTTTTTGGATGAGGGAGGATTTAATCATGACTAAGAAATGTGATCTGAAGGAATTTGATGAGGTGTGCAGCTTGCTTACCAACGCAGAAGTGGATGCAGACAGGCATAAAGAAAAAATATATAACCGGGCGCGGCTGGGAATTGAAACAGGAATAAATGAAGATTACAACAAGAGAAAGGATGACAGCTATATGAGAAAAAATTATAGGAAGGCAGCTGCGGCAGTTATTGCCTCTGTTTGCCTGATTGGAGGGCTTTCTACAACAGCGTATGCCCAAGAAATATTCCAATCGGTGCTGGCACGTTGCCAGGTGGGCGGTATTGAGATTGTACAACGGGATAAGGAACTGCCGGAAGTTTCACCAAATACAGATAATACTAGGACGCCCCGTGAAAATACACAAAAAAGCGCTACCCCCGAGGAAGCACGTGAGGCCATGAAGGTAGATTTTAAGCTGCCTGTCTGGCTGCCGGAGGGCTTTGCTTACGCCAACAGTGTAATCCATACCGACAAAGCTGTTGAGATACAATATGCAAAGGATTCCGAGCTGATTTCCCTGTTGATTTCAAAGGGTGAAAACGGAATTTCCACTACAGGAGAAGTAAAAAAAGAAACACTTGCCGGCAAGACCGTTTATTTTGTCAACGACATCATCCTCTGGGAGCAGGATGGGCTCAATTATGAGTTGTATTACCTGGGTCAGCAGGATTTGGACAACACCACACTAGAGAAGTTGTTAAATACCATGGTCAGCGGACAGAGCTACAATGAGGCTAAAGCCTTCTACCTCCAGAACGGTGTACCGGAAAATGAGCTGGATAAGGCCATAAGCATTTCCGTTGAAACCGATAATATGTATAGACAGCAACTGGGAGAATACTATGATCAATTGAAATCCGGTACCATCACAAGGGAAGAAGCCGCAAAAATATTGGAAGCACAAGGAAAATAAAAAGAGATGCAAAAGCCCGATTCAGATACCCTTATAAAGAAGAGCGCCGTTTTAGCACGAAATGGAAGGAGGACGGCTTTCGCATCGGTGAGAAGGGCAGAATGGTGTTAAGCTTAGGTCTTTGCATCGATCTTGAGGAGCAGGACTCAACCAAGCTGCTGGTGCTCAATGATATAATGTGCTTACATGGGCTATATGGATAAAGACTTTCATGCGTTAGTCGTGAGATAAAGCTCCCTTGCTCTTAAGTATTCATGAAAAATACGACTCTTATCACCAGGAAGTGGAGATGAGGGTCGTATCTTTTTGTTATACACTCGTGGACTTACGCCCAATATTGTGCAGAAGAGAACAAGGATCGCTGTTAAGATAGGAACGAGTACTCATAATAATATTCACAAATCGGAAGGAGGATTTTAATGAAAAAAGTTTCAATGGGTTTATCCTTTAAAGACCCCAAGATTACCCGGCGGATGTTCCTCAAAGGGATAGGGGCAGTTACAGTGACGAGCTCCCTGGGCATGGCCGGTGCTTTGAGCTCCGGTTCGCCGGCCTTGAAGGCCGCGGATGAGGCAACGGTCAAATACGTTCACAGCTGTTGTACTGTTAACTGTACTTCGCGCTGTCATCTGAAGGGACATGTGCAAGGCGGCAAAATCGTCGCCGTCACCCCCGGGCTCTTGCCGGGGCGGGATGATTATCCCAATGCCTGTCTGCGTGGAATGAGTTATGCCCAACGCCTGCAGGACCCTAAGAAGCGTGTACTCTATCCCATGAAAAGAGTGGGAGAGCGGGGGGAAGGGAAATTCGAACAGATTACCTGGGATGAGGCTTATGATATCATCGCTGAAAAGCTTATAGAGACCAAAGAAAACTATGGAACACAAGCAGCGTCCTTTTTTACCATGTCAGGCAATCTGGCCAAGCTGGCCTGGGAGTCCACCACCCGTTTAGGTGCATGTTTCGGCGGTACGACGTACATCACAGAAGGGCTGATGGGGGACCACGGCGCCAGTATGGGCATGAGGCTGGTCTTCGGTCAGGAGCGTGGCGGCCACGATACCCGGGACTATCTGAACTCCAAACTGGTGATCATCTGGGGCCGTAATCTTGCCGATACCCATACCAGCGAATTGCGTTACATCATTAAGGCCAGGGAAAACGGAGCGAAAATCATCGTTATCGATCCCCGTCAATCCAGCACCGCGGCGGTCGCCGACCAATGGATCCCCATCCGGCCTCAGACTGATCCGGCCCTGGCTCTGAGCATGATCAACTACCTCATCTCCCACAATCTGCATGACACAGCCTGGCTTAAAGCCAATAGCTGCGCACCTTTGCTTGTGCGCAACGACAATGGCCAATATCTGCGCCTGGGTGAGAAATATGCTGTCTGGGACGAAAACTCCCGGACTATTGTCCCTGCGGATGCCTCAAATATAAATCCTGCCCTTGCCGGAGAATATACCTCTGCCGAGGGCGTACAATGCCATCCCTCCTTTGTGGATTTGGCTGAGGAAGCTGCCCAATATACCATCAAAGCCACGGCTGAAATCTGCGGACTGGAAGAGGCAGTTGTGGAACAACTGGCTCATGAGTACGCGACAATGAAGCCGGCCGGTATCCGCATGGGTCAAGGGATGCAGCGGGTGTATAACTCTTTTTCACCCTTCCGGACAGTGGCCACCTTGGCCGCTGTAGCCGGTTATATCGGTGTCTCCGGGGGCGGAGCTTCACATATGGGCGGAACCTCCTCCATCAACCCTATTCCCGGTGTTACCGTACCTGATTTTAATTTTAAGGAATGGACCGATATTGGCGGCAAACCGATTACCGAGAGAAAAAGTGCCCATATCTACGATATGGCTGAAAAAGGGGAAATCAAATTCCTTTGGATTGGAGTCTCCAACTTTGTCAATCAATCGCCGGATGCCAATCGCGTGATCCATAAGGTTCTGCCGAACATTCCCTTTATCGTTCATGTGGATCCCTTCTGGACCTGGACAGGCAAATATGCCGATCTGGTTCTGCCGGGCAAAACCCATTGGGAAGTTTGGGACATTCTGGTGCGCTCTCCCTGGGTTATGCTCGATCAGCCCGCCATCCCCACCATGGGCGAGAGCAAATCCGATTGCGAAATTGCTTCCGGTGTCGCCGAAAGACTGGGTTTCGGGCATCTCTGGAATAAAACCGATGAGGAATGGGTGCGTACTTTTATGACTTCCGAACATCCCGCATTTGCCGCCTTTAATTGGGATAAATTCGTGGAAGAAGGCATTTTCACCCGCTCTGACGGTATATTTGACCCTGTCTATTCCTTCAAGGATCAAAAGTATAAGACCCCAACCGGCAAATTCGAATTTTACACGGAAAGACTCAAAGAACTTGGTGAGCATGTTCCGACCTATAAGCCCATGCTGGAAAATCCTCAGGGGGAACTTGGCAAAAAGTTCCCCTTGGTGTGTATCAATTATCATGACCGCCTGAACGTCCACACTCAGCACATGCTTTACCCCGCCTTGCGCATCGTGCAATCAGAGCCGGAAATTCAGATCAATCCGGTGGATGCCGCAGCCAGGGGCATCGCTCACGGCGATAAGGTCAAGGTGTTCAACGATCGGGGCCATTGCGTGGTCAAAGCCTTTGTGACCGAAGGCATTGTGCCCGGAGTTGCTGCCATAGCCAGCGGTTGGTCGCCGGATTACTATATTGAAGGGAATCTGCAAAACTTAACCCACTTAACCCTTAATCCGGTTGAAGAAGCCATCAGTCAGACCAATTCAGCTTTTTATGATGTTCTGGTGGAAGTGCAAAAAGTATAATTACAAGGGGGTTGACCCATGTCCAATAAACAATACGGAATGTTGATTGACACCACAAGATGTGTAGGCTGCCAAACTTGTGTCATCGGCTGTAAAATCAATCATAAAGTCCCGGGAGACGCTCATTGGAGCAGTGTGGAGACGATCGGCAGCCGGATCATGTATCAACCGGCCGGAAAATACCCGAATCCGGTGCTGGCCTTCCGGCCCCGGCTGTGCAATCATTGTGCAGATCCGGCCTGCGTTAAGAATTGTCCGACAGGAGCGATGCACAAGGACGATAACGGGCTGGTTTCAGTCAATCAGGATGTCTGCATCGGCTGTAAATATTGTGTCTGGACTTGTCCCTACGATGCCCCGGAATTTGATACAGAGAAAAAAGTGATGAGCAAATGCACCTTTTGCATGGAACTCATTGCCAAGGGTGAAAAACCCTATTGTGTGGAATCCTGTCCCGGGGAGGCGCGGATCTTTGGGGTGATCAGCGATCCGGACAGTGAGATTTCCCGTCTTATCGCCGCCAAACACGCCCAGCCCTTTTTGCCGAAATTCGGAACCGGGCCGTCCGTTTATTATGTGTAGGAGGTGGAATTATGGCAGAACTTAATTTATCCTTAATCGTTTTCACGTTATTGATGGGTTTATGCACAGGAACCTTCCTGTCCTATACACTCTGGCAAGCCAGCAGCATTCCCTCTGCAGAGGTCCGGAAAAAAGCAGCGCGTCAGGTTATGCCTCTCCTTTTGGTTCTTGCAGGCATCGCTATGCTGGCCTCGGCGACCCACCTGGGCAGGCCTTTCCGTTTTCTCAACGCCTTTCATAATCTGGGTTCTATGATCGCCCAGGAAGGGCTTTGGTCCCTGGTTTTTGGGATCATTCTCCTGGTTGCCATCTTTTTGGTATACAAAGATAAGAAGATACCTGCAGCGCTTTATATCATCGGCAGCGTGGTGTCCTGTGGATTGCTTCTGGTTTGTTCATTGGTCTATGTGAGAGCCAATGGCATCCCGGCCTGGAACGGCGGCGTGACGATTGTTTATTATTTCAGCAGTGCGCTCCTGCTTGGGACAGCGGTGATCTATGCTCTTCATGTGCAGTATCATGAGGAAAAAGCCGGCAAGGAAATGACCGTAGCGGCTTTAAGCGCCGTGGCTGTGCAGATTATCGTGTCTCTAGCGTTCCTGCTGCAGCTGCGCCTTCAGACCATGGATGTGGTACTTCCCTCAACAGTGGGTTTGGATATGGTGCGCTGGGGAATTGGGCTGGTGGCGCCGGCCGTTATCGCATATCTGGCTCTGAAGGGCAAGATCGGCAGTAAAAATGCTGTCAGATTCTTTCTGGGATGTGTCATCCTTGGTGAAATCTTCTCGCGCCTGATCTTCTTTATGCAGGGAATTCATCTATAAATGAGGTGAGGGCGGGAGCAGGAGGGACGGCCTTTCTGCTTCTGCCTGCGGTCACAGCCTCAGCAAGGCCGGCCTAAACTGATGGCCGTTTATGGGGAAGAACTGTAGTATAATGGGATTAAGTTGTAATGTCTGAATGGGACAATAACAGATGGAAAGAAGGAAGAAGCAGCGAGTATACCTGGAAAGGAGTCGTTTTCATGGCGAAAATTATGAAACAGTTTTTAAAAGGAAACGATTTATCGCTCAGCATCCAAGCAATATTTAAAAATGAACTTATACCCTGCACGGTAAGGCATTTGCCAAAGGGTGAAATCCTTTGGCATGACAAAGAGCCGCACCTTTACAGTTATTTTATTATCAATGGCATCATTAAACTTCACGTGGTTACGAAAGAGGGCCGGGAAAAAGCCTTGTTTTACTATACGAACAGCTCTCTTTTAGGATTTCAGAATTTAGCTAAAGAAAAAAGGACGATTACTACGGCCACAGCCATTTTACCGACTTCACTTTACGCCTGTGAGTTCTCCCTGCTCTACACCTTTGTTATGAACAACCCTGAATATTTTGCTGCTTTCACAAGTTACATTTTTCACCATATGGCGGTGGAGGCAGAGGAAATCGTCAATATATCCTTATACAATACGGCGGAACGACTGGCTGCCCTTCTCGTTCTACTGGCGGAAGAATTTCCTCAGAATGAGCAGGGCTATATTGAGATTCCTTTTAATAACGAGGAACTGGCGACGATGGTCGGTGCTTGCCGCAACAGCGTCTTTAATGCTTTATCCGTATTTCAAAAGCAGAATCTGATTCATAAGGGCAGGGGAAGATTAACAATTACTGATTTGCCCCGCTTAAAGGAGTATGTATAGTCATTGGCAAGAAGGAAGTGAGCGGCATGTGTTCCGAACAACCGGCCAGGGAGTGCCGGGATTTCATAATTCTTCTGATTTCCGCTTTTTTTATCTATACCTACAACAATATCTTTATGGTGGTAACGCCGGTACTGCTGGCCAGGATGGGCGGCTCGGACATGATCATGGGATTGCAGTCAACCCTCTTTCTGGCTGCGGCTGTAATCCTGCGTTTCTTTTTCGGACCCTTGGCCGATGTGCGGGGCAGGCGCTTTGTCATGCTTCTGGGCAGTGCTTCTTTTTTGCTTGCCTCGGTTATGCTCTGTTATGCCGGAGAAGTTTGGCAGGTTGTCCTGCTGCGCCTGCTGCAGGCAGTAGGGTTGGCTTCATATTTTCCGGCCGCTTCGGCAACCGCTGCCACCTGTGGGGGCAGGGATAAAAAAGGCCAATATATCGGCATCTTGCGGATGGTGGCGTCATTGTCCTTGATGGTTGGCCCTGTCTTTGCTCTTTATATCATTCAAAATTACAGGTATCCTTTGTTTTTTCAGGGTACGGCTTGGTTGGCTTTATTAGGGATGCTGCCCATCTTCTTAATTTCCTTAAAGAAAGTCGGGCCACCTCAGGAGGCAATCCAAAGGGAAATGAATTTGCGGCAAAGGCTCAAGTTACGGATGCTCCTAAAAAAGTGCCCTTTAATTATAAGCAATACTTTTGCCGCCGCCTTGATTTATGGTATCCTGATCTCTTTTGCGGTTTTATTTCTTAAAGATGAAACCAAGATTAGCAATCCGGGTTATTTTTTTACCCTTTTCTCCCTGGGAGGAATCCTGGGCAATCTTGGCTTCGGCTGGCTTTCCGATCGTTGGGGCCGTTTGCCCATCAACAGCTGGTCCTTTTTATTATTGGGCAGCGGGATCGTGCTGTTCTCAATCATCCCGCAAGTGCCTCTTTGCTTTTATCCCGCCGGATTGTTTTCCGGGGCCGGTTATTTTGGCAGCATCGCCGTATTAATGGCCTGGATGACCGAAAAAGCTGAATTGAACGAACGCACGACCGCCCTTTCTTTGCAGCAGAACGCCTTGGACATGGGGATTGCGGCGGGCAGCGGCATGTTCGGGATACTGCTGGCCGCAGTCGGCAACGCTGCTTGGCTCTATGGAACTTTAGGAATGGTGTGGGTTGGCTATGCTTTTATAGTTTCAAGATATAAGCGGGTTTAGGGGTTAAACGCTGACGGGGGAATTCAGCTTCCGTGAGATCGGGGAGATTTTGGATAAAGATGAAACCTGGGCCCGGGTCACGTTTTACAGGGGAAAACAAAAAATCATGAAGGGGAGAAGGGTATGAAATGCGATATTATCCGGGACCTGTTGCCCACCTATATTGAAGGCCTGGCCAGCACAGCCAGTAACGAAGAAATCGAAAAACACCTGGCCGGCTGCGAAGAATGCCGGACCTTTCATAGTGAGATGGCAGGTGAGATCAGGGAAGAGGTCCCCATTGCCGGAGATAAGGAAGTTGACTGCCTGAAAAAAGTGCGGATCAGTTATATCCGCAGGGCCGCCGTCGCGGTGGGGAGTGTGGTGGTATGTCTGCTTGTTCTCATTAGTCTGTTTGCCGTGGGCTTTTCCGTCTCTTCTCAGGACATGGATATGACCTATGAGGTTAAGGACAATCACCTGGAAATTCATTTTCAGCTGAAAAACGGGCATGACCTGCTCGGCTCCTATACACCCGAGATAACCTATGACGAAAATCATAAGGTTATTGGTACGGGACAGCGCTACCGTCCCACATGGGTATTCCATAATCCCTTTGACGACGTCGGTTCCACGTTTACGATGGGGAGCGAGCTGCCGGGGCCGAATTCCCCGGCTGGGGTTACCCATACCGTTACGATTGAATTTGCCGATAAAACCGTTCAGTTTATCGACGGCAGGCTGGTGGAATAACCGTTAATCACTAAATCGGAGGCACTCTACGTTAAATTCCGTAGAGTGCCTTGCTTATTTTGCCGTCAAGGGTGGATCAACAGAGGAAACAAGACGAAACAATAAAGTCAGAAAATAACGACAAAAAGGATTGACCAATCCTAATGGCCCAACTATAATTAAGTTGATAATACTTGTATTAATAAGTTGAAAATCTATAAACATCTGAGTTATTGCTTGAAAAAAATATACCAGCAAACTGCCAAATTCAAAGGGCAGCTATTTTTAAATCACAACTTATTAATACAAGTTAATATCGGGTTGAGAGATGAGGAGGTGTTGTCTTATCTTTTTAACGCGAAACTTTTGTGCTCAGTTTGGATTTAACCGGTTGGAAAGATTGATTCAGGGAGGATGTAAAGATGGATTTAAAGGCATTGACTCAGGCCTTAGGTAATCTCGACGGAGAATCAATGGAAAAAATGCTAAATGAATTCGTTACCTCAAATCCCAGTGAAGCCGAGGTCAATAGTGTGGTCGGAGCTTGCCAGCAGGGTATGGCTATTGTTGGTGATTTATTTGGGAAAAACGAATATTTTGTTGGCGATCTGATCTATGCCGGCGAGCTGCTAAACAACGCACTGGGCATTTTAAAACCGGTGATTGGAGAGGCAAGCTCGGAAAAAATCGGCAAAATGGTTTTAGGGACTGTTGAAGGTGACTTGCATGATATCGGCAAAAATATCTTTAGAGGCATGATGGAAGCAGCCGGTTTTGAAGTTTATGATTTGGGTATTGATGTTCCTTCCAGCGTATTTATAGAAAAAGTAAAAGAAATAAAGCCGCAGATCGTAGGGATGAGCGGGCTTTTGACGCTGACTCTCGGCGCCATGAAAGCTACGGTTGATGCCTTAACGGCCGCTGGCGTGCGTGACGGGATTAAAATCATTCTGGGAGGCAGCCCGGTAACTGAAGATGCCTGCAGGCATATTGGTGCGGATGCTTTCACGGTAAATGCCGCTGAAGGGGTAAAGATTTGCCAGGAATGGGTTAAGTAACGATTCTGGTACATAAATTGTGGAGGTGTTTGGTGTGAATAAGTCACCTGAACAATTATATGGAGAGAGACTTAAAAGAGTAAATGATGCCATTCAGCTTAAAGTTCCTGACCGGGTGCCCCTCATCCCTATTTTTCAGGCTTTCCCATTTTACCATTATGGGGTAACCCTTGAAGAGGCCATGAACGATTATACTAAAGCAGCTGAAGCCCATGACAAGCTTTATACGGATTTTGACCCGGATTTGGCCTGGGACAACGTTTTGCTGTATCCGGCCAAAGTTATGGAATTGTTGGACCTTAAATGGTTCAGATGGCCTGGGCATGGGGTTAGATCAAACAGCATGTATCAATTCCTCGAGGGGGAATATATGAAAGCCAACGAATATGAAGAGTTGATTTCCGACCCTACCAACTTTATTATGAGCAAGTGGATCCCCAGGTCTTTCGGTGCCCTCGAAGCATTCAGCAATTTGTCTTCCATGAGGGATTCCCTTTGGCTGGGATGGTTCTCTTCCTTTTACCCTTTCTCCCTGCCGGAAGTGCAGAAATCCTTAAATACCTTGATGCAAGCCAGTGAAGAACTGGCACGCTGGTTTGGCTCGATCTTTGAGTATCGTCAGAAACTGAAGGAAAAAGGCTTTCCGGCCGCCTGGGGCGCTTTTGCCTTTGCCCCCTTTGACATGGTGGCGGATACCCTGCGCGGCACAGTCCCGGCCCTGATGGATATGCGCAAACACCCGGAGGAATTGTTGAGGGCCGTTGAGGCCATGGTCCCGATTGCTATCGAATCAGGCATTAATTCGGCCAAAACCATGGGCAACCCCTTTGTTTGGATCTGGCTGCATAAAGGGGTCGATGATTTCATGTCTGATGAGCAATATAAAACCTTTTACTGGCCTAGCCTGAGAAAATTATTGATGGGGCTGATTGATGCCGGACTTACCCCGATGGTTTACGGTGAAGGCAGCATGAACACGCGCCTGGAGGTTTTAAGAGACGTGCCTAAAGGCAAAGTCTTATACCACTTTGAACATGTGGACATGTTCAGGGCCAAAGAAATACTGGGCGATGTGGCCTGCATTTCCGGCAATGTGCCTAATTCATTACTATACTTTGGGACTCCTCAGGAGGTCAAAGATTATTGTAAGAAACTGATTGATGTTTGCGGCAAAGACGGCGGCTTCATGATGGACAGTGGGGCGCTGATTGATGAAGCAAAACCTGAAAATGTCAAAGCAATGTTCGAATTTACGAAAGAATACGGAGTTTACAGATAGGCGTAAAAACAGACTGAAGCAAGCAAAACTATCACAAACAGTATGGGGGCCTTTGGCCCCTTATCTTTATTTCCAGCTCGCCTGGGTTATGCTGAGAACTTGACCATATAAATTGAGAAAGTTATAATAAAATACAAGTATTAACAAGTTGTTGAGCGGAAATTAATTGATTTAGTCGATCGGCAGTGAGAAAGTGGGTGAGCGGAATGGATGACAAATTAATTAAGGCAATGGCAGAATTAGATGAAAAAGCCGTTTTGAAGCTGGTAAAAGAGGAACTTAGCCAGGGTTTGGAGCCTTTATCTATTCTGAAGCAGATCCAAACCGGGATAGAAAAGGTAGGGGAGCTTTACGAAAAAGGCGAATATTTCATTGCTGATCTGATCATGTCCGGCATCATCTTCAACAATGTGCTGAAGATTGAAGAAATGAATCTCTATACCACTGAAAGCAAAAAATGCAAGATTGGCAAAGTTTTGTTGGGGACTGCCAAAAGTGATTTGCACGATATTGGGAAAAATGTTTTCGGCAGCATGATGAAAATGGCTGGATTTGAAGTTCTGGATTTAGGGGTTGATGTTGCCCCGGAAACCTTTGTCGCACGTATCAAGGAGTTTAGGCCCCAGATTGTGGGGATAAGCGGCGTCCTGATTGTTGCGCTGGAGGGCATGAAAGAGACAGTGGAATTGATAACTGCCGCCGGTTTAAGGGATTCGGTCAAGATTATTCTGGGGGGGACAATTGTCAAAAACGGCGTCGATTTTATCGGAGCCGATGCCTATACGGTCGACCCCTCAGAAGGAGTGAAACTATGTTTGGATTGGTTCGAAGCATAATAAATGCTCGTCCCGGCAAATGCGTTGTTTGAGGAGCTAGCAATGAAAGAACTTTTGTACATTCAATTAGTGGATCAATTAAGAAAAAAGATTCAGATGGGCGTATTAAAACCTGGCGATATGCTCCCCTCTGAAAATGAGTTGTCCCAAGAGTACCAGATCAGCAGAGTGACGGTAAGAAAAAGCCTGTCCTTATTGGAACAGGAAGGCTATACTTATTCTGCGCCCGGAAAAGGATATTTTGTCCGCGAACCGGTAACAGACAAATATATTTTGAACTTTAATGAAATGAATAATGCCGGCGGATCTGCCACCTCCAGTAAACTGTTGGAAGTGAATGTCGTTCCCCCCAGCACGAAAATGATGTATGAGTTGCAGATTCCTGACGACCGCTATGTTATTGTCATCAAGAGACTTCTCTTGGCGGAGGGTGCCCCAATCGCGTATGATGTTAAGTATTTGCCTTACAACCGTGGCCTGCCTTTGGTCGAAAGGGAAATTAAGTATGCTACGTTCCCCGAGTTAGCCGGGAAAAAAACATCATTGTTTTCGATTAAGAAGGATTTGAAAATCTGCGCTAAAAATGCTTCCGGAGAAATATGCACCTTGTTAAATGTTGAAGAAGGCCACCCCCTGCTGGTCATTAGTCAGAAGCTTTATACTGCTGAAAACAAGGTAATTGGCTGGGGAGAAATATATTATATCGCTGAATTTTGTGAACTGAATGCCATGTGGAGCTTTGGGCAAAGGCTGTATGATAACGGGTAATCTGCTTGCTCAAAATAAAAAATATGAAAAGACATCAGCGTGAGTTGATACCGGTAGGTAAAGATGCGCTAATGTCTTTTCATTTTGTAAAGCTGACAACTTGTTGCAGATAACTTGTTACAGATAACAGTTCAGCTATTTCGCTTATGCTAAGATGCGTAATGAACATGGTACGATAATTATTCATTATTGTGCTGGTCCAGTTGACTTTGTTTTAGATGTTCTATTCCCCAACTATTCATTTCATCCAAAATCGGTTTTAAAGAGTTTCCAAGCGCCGTAAGAGAGTATTCGACCTTTGGTGGTACCTCCGGATAAACTTTTCGATAAATTATCCCATCTACCTCCAGCTGCCGAAGCTGTTGTGTCAGCATCTTCTGGCTTATTTTGCTGATTCCTTTACTGAGGTCACTGAACCTTTGTGTACCATTATTGAATAGATTTCTTAGAATAAGCACCTTCCATTTGTGCCCGATCAAGTTGACTGTATGCTCAATAGGGCATGATTTATCACATGGCATTATGATCACTCCTGCCGATTAATACTCAATACTTACTATTTGGTTAGTATAGCACAAAATAGTGCCTTCTTGCGAATAGTTTGTAACACTATTATAGTGAGTGTACAGCATTAACGTTTAAGCTTGATTTGGATTTAAATTGTTAATAATAGCTGAAAGCTAATTTTAAATTTCAAAAAGATAGGAGCAATAAGTGATGAATAAAATTAATATTGGGGATATTCTTGATTTTACAACTGAAAAAAGCGCTCGTAAGGCAATATTCAAAGAAGGCAGGCTGGATACAGGACTTTTGCTTTATGCCCCTGGGCAAACAACACCTGACCATAAGCACTCTGACATCGATGAAGTCTTTTATGTAATTTCTGGTGAAGGTACCATAACAATCAACAATGAAGAAATGCGTCTGAAAGAAAAGGATATAATTTTCTCGCCTCATGGTGAGACCCATGGATTCAATAATACCAGTTCTGCCAATTGGGTTGTGTTGCAAATTAAAATTCGAGATTGAGTACAGGAGGTATTGATTAATGTTTACACGAATTGACCATGTTGCATTTTCTGTAAAAGACAGACAAAAGTCCATTGACTTTTATGAAAAAAACTTTGGGTTCCAAAAATATTATGAACACGATGTTCCCGGGGTACCAAACCTCGAAAAGGTTGTTTACCTTAAGTTGGGCGATACCGTGCTAGAGTTTGAACAATGGACACAGGAAAGGGAGAATAGGGGGTATCATTTCTGTCTCATTAGCGATGATTTTGATGCAGATTATCAAAAGCTTAAAAACGCAGGGATTCCAGTCGCAACTGAGCCACATATTCCCGAGCCCAGAACACCACAGGAAACAGGTTGGAAAAGGGTTGTTTTTCAAGGCCCTGACGGTGAATTAATTGAGTTCCGAGGATAGAAAAATGAGTGTAAAGGCACCCTACGCTGAATGAAGCGTAGGGTGCCTGATTTGTTTTCTGCCTAGACGCTGAACTTGCTCACAGCAAGCTGAAGATCCTGGGCCATTTTCGCTAAGGCCTGGCTGGAAGAAGAGATCTGCTCCACGGAAGCGCTTTGTTCTTCGGTGGCCGCTGAAACGGTCTGGCTTTGGCTGAGATTTTGTTTGCTGATCGTGTCGATCTGGTTGATGGCATTGACGATCTGTTGACTTCCACCGGCCATTTCCTCGACACTGGCGGATACTTCCTGGATGCTGTTGACGGATTGGTTGATTGAGCCGGCAATTTGCTCAAACGTCGCGCCGACAGAAGATACCATTTCGATGCCATGCTTCACATCCTGGTTTCCAGTCTGCATGGCGGTTACGGCGTTATTGATATTGAGATGATTTTCGTTGATTAACTCTGCAATTTGGTTAGCTGCCTTGGAGGATTGTTCGGCCAGCTTTCTTACTTCTTCAGCAACAACTGCAAAACCGCGGCCCTGCTCACCGGCACGGGCGGCCTCAATTGCGGCATTAAGGGCCAGTAAATTAGTCTGGGAGGCAATGTCGGATATCACATCCGTTATCTCACCAATCATTCTGGAGCCCTGGGCCAGTTTGTCAACGGCTCCTTGGGTGACGTCTGTAGCATGACCAATCCTATTCATTTGTTTGATAGCCTGGTCGATGACTTTTTGACCATCCTGGGCCGCCAGGGAAGTATTGCTGGCTTGTTCAGCCACCTCGCTGCTGGTGGCGGCTACTTGCTGAATCGCTGCAGATATCTGTTCAATGGCCATGGACGTATCATCAATGGCCATTGATTGTTTTTCCGTTCCGGCAGCTACATCAGCAATGGCTGTAGCGACCTGGCTTGTGGCAAGTGCCTGCTGCTCAGAGCTTGCCGAGAGTTCTTCTGATGAAGAAGCCACTTGTTCTGCCGAGACACTGACATGCTTGATTAGGTCTTTAAGATTGACAGCCATTTGATTGACCGCTTGGGCCAAGATCCCGATTTCATCTTTCGTATCCAACTTGACCGCTTCAACGGTAAGATTGCCCCGGGCAATCTCATTAACATTGGTTACGACTTTGTTTAACGGTACTGAAATAAGTCTGCCTATGAACGTGCCAACGGCGATTGCTAACACTACTGCTGCGGCTAAGACGATGATGATGACCCGAGTAGAGCTTTTAAAATCTTCATTGGCCTGATCCATCATTTCTTTGGATGTCCGATCGTTATAATCGGATATTTCCAGCAGGATGGAGTTAAGTTTCTCCATGTGGGGGGTGACTTCCCTTGTAAAATACCGGAATCCTTCCTCCTCATTCCCTGCTGAGGCAATGGCCAGGGCCTCTTCGCGCTCAGTTCGATATTGTTCCAACTCTGAATCAAAGGTTGGGAACATATCCTGTTCATAGGTATCTGGATTGGTCTGTTTATAATTGGTCCAGATTTCATTGAATTGAGTGATTAAAGCATCCATCTCGTTTTTCAGTTCAAGATATTCAGTTTGAGTGAGAGGGGCTGTCAGCAACCGATAAGAGATGCCTTGAATGTTACGGTTAGCTGCCCGGGCTTCTTTAAGCAAAGATATGGATCTAAGCTTGTCGGTGTACAAGGTATTGATAATATCATTGGACTTCAGATTATTGTAATATCCTGTGTAACCTACTACGGAAAGAAAGATGGCCATTAACATCACAAGAGCGATTATTTTGGTTCCTACTCTGAGATTCTGTAAAGCTTTCATTATGTTTCTCCCTTCTGGAATCCATCTAAAGGTGACGCTGTGTTCAAAATACGGGGTGAGATGAGTCAAGATATCAAGCTTCAAGCACTTGAGGTATTCCGCCGAGAATCTCCTCAGGCTTCAGGAGAATCAGCAACCGATCGTCCAGCATTCCAATGCCATAAATAAATTTTTCAAGGACCAGCGGTTCATCACCAGGGGCTAGTACATCTTCATCCTTGAACATCAAGACTTCGGAGACGCTATCGACGATAACGCCAACCGTGCTTTCGAAAATATTAAGAATAATGATTCGGGAATGCTCAGTAGTGGGCTTTTCCTTAAAGCCAAATCTCTCTGCTAAGTTAATAATCGGTGTAACCATTCCTCTGAGATTGATAATTCCTTGGACAGACTCCCGGGCATTGGGAACATGGGTTATGGTTGTTATCTTGATGATTTCTTTTACTGATTGGATGTGGAAAGCGAACTCCTGATCATTGAGCTTAAATACTACGACCTGCATGTGTGGTATCCCTCCTTTGCTTTTTAAAATGATATTTTGAAGCGATTGGGCATTGCCTGCTTTTTCGGCGGCAGATAGTCAACCGCTGAAACTAAAGTCAAAGTCTTTATTGATAAAAAGTCTCATGCAATGCTCAACAACTTCAGAATCATATTTTTCACCTTTATAATGGCAGATTTCCTCAAGAGCAGCCTCTATACCAAGGGCCGGCCTGTAAGGTCGGTGTGAATTCATAGCGTCGACAACATCTGCTACGGCGAGGATCTTACTTTCAAGGAAAATCTGTGAGGCTGTCAGGCCCTTGGGATAGCCTGAGCCATCCAACCGTTCATGGTGCTGGCTGATGATTTTAGGGATCTGCCAAGGAAGTTTGAAATCTTTAATAATTTCATAACCAACGTCCACATGGGTTTGGAGCATCTGATACTCAAGTTGGGTCAGCATCCCTGGTTTGTTCAAAATATCGGTACTGATATATATTTTTCCGACGTCATGAATTGCAGCAGCCATAGAAAGATGATGGATCGCTTCTCCTGAAAGCTTCATCTCTGAGGCAATAGCGCAGGCTAGTTTTTGCGTCCTTTTTTGGTGCCCTGAAGTATAGGGGTCACGAAATTCGCTGATTTTGGAGATGAGGCTGATGGTTTGGGTCAGCATTTCTTCAAGGCTAAAGTGGTCGTTCTCAGTTTGTTCCTGAAAAACCATAAGGCGCATCATTTTTTCCTTATGCACTAAATCATTGGCTGAAACCATCCCGGATTTTAAAGAGCCATTTTTGGTTTTAATCGATAGGGGCTGGCTGTCTTCTCCTGGCAATAATCCCAGCTCAAAGGCTGTTTTGACCATGACTTCATCCTTGGCATAACCCAGCAGATCCAGAAAGGCTTGATTGACATCGAAGATCCTTCCTGTATTGAGATCGGCAAATAACATGGGTTCCAATGATTTGTTGAAAGCAAAGTAATACATTTCGTACAGTTTCATCACCTTTCCGGGAAAAATGCACAGCTTTCGCTCAAGTTTCAAAATCAACAATAAACTTGCATATATTTGCATTAATAGACAATAAACGGTCTTTTTCGTAAAATAATACTATAGCGATCTGACAGAATTCTGACAACCCGCTTGCTATGGTCTTAGTAAAAAGCGAAGCCATGAGTTATTAAATGCTCATGGCTATGCAAAACCAAAGGGTGATGCTACGATAAAGTGCAGACATCGTTGTAAACTCCACATTTTCGGTAACGTCAGACTGATTTGAGTGATGAATTCCAAAGTTAGATTAGGGGTTTGTTCAGTGAAGTTTCATCAGCAGTTAACCTTGTTTTTTGCGATCTTTTCATTAGGGTTGATTATCTGTGGGTATAGGGTGCAAGATGTCGGAATCGCCGGTGTATTTTCTTTGCCCATACAGCTAAGGGCTGTTTTGGCCATAGAATCTGTGCTTGACATTGCCCAAAAGAATAAAATGCTGCCTGCGGTGTCTATTGCAGGCATGGGTATTTTTTTAGGTATGTCCAGATATCGTTTCTTGCCAGGGCTGCCCCTGGCAAGAGCGGCAGCAATCGATGCGATTCAGGAAGGGATGATCATCGTCGACGAACAGGGCGGAGTCGTTGATCATAATGTTGCCGTAGACAGGTTTATCTACGACATTATCGGGGTGAAGCACAATGTCATCGGCAAGAATATTGAGTTGGTGCTCTCTGCCTGGCCCCAATGGCAATCGGCCTGTAAGAATGGGCATGAAGATGAGTTTGAGATCGATGTTTCGGCTTGGGGAAAGGCTAGATTCTTCCGGGTAAAAGTATATCCTCTTCAAGAATATAGCTTCCGGAAAAGGGGAACGGTTTCAGTGCTTACGGATATTACGGAGGACAGAATCCAGGGACAGAAGACCTCGGATTCAGAATGCAGCGGAGAGCCGGTTCAAAAAGAGTTGACTCTGCTGAAACGGCAAATGGAGATGGTTTTCAGCACCATATCGGACCGGGCGTTGCTATCCATTGTGGATCGCAACGGCAATTACTTGTTTTATACCGAGGCTGTCAAAACCCAATTTGTCGAAACAGCCGCTGATCTCACGATTGGCTCGGCCTTCCGCAAAGGATTGTATTTTTATGCCGGCGGAACAGAAATGGACTATTGTGATATCCCGGAGATCAAAGTGCTCAGTGGAGAAAAAGTATCCCAATATCACTTTATGATGAAGAGGATAACCGGTGAGACCCATTTGCTGTTTAACGGAACGCCTATTTATGATGAAGAAGGAAATGTGACCTATGCTGTATTCTTTACCCAGGATATAACGGATCAAATTCTTTGCAAAAGGCAGGCTCAGTTGACGCAGAAGCTGACTGAGCTCAATTTGACAAAGGATCAGCTCATTCAGGCAATTACTCATGATATCCGCAACCCCATCGCAACCCTGGTCAGTCTGATGGAATTGCTGGAGGGAAAGGAACGTGACCCAGTCTATCATGACCCAGACTATCACAACCTTTTAACGACAGTGTCAGAACAGGTTAAGTATACCTATGCTATGGTGGAAAATGTCTTGAAGTGGTTTCAAAAACAGAAAGAGAAGGTAAGCCTAAACCCTTCCCGGATCAACTTGTATGTAAACACCCAAAAAACCCTTAGGATTTATGCCAGGCAAGCGGAAGGGAAGGGGATAGAGGTCAAAAACAGGATCACAGCCAGTCTGAATGTCTATGCAGACAGGGAGTTAATCGAATTTGTTCTGCGCAATCTCCTGGACAACGCCATAAAATTTACAGCCAAAGGGGGAACAATCTCCATTCAGGCACACTCATCCTCCACCGGCGTGATTGTTTCAGTCACAGATACCGGAATAGGGATGGACTCAGCGAGTTTAAGAACCCTATTTGAGGATGCCGCTCCAGCGACCCAGGGAACTGAAGGAGAAAAGGGCTTAGGACTGGGACTTAGGCTCTGTAAAGAATTCCTGCATAGTCACGGCGGGGAGATATGGGTGGAAAGTGAACTGGGAAAAGGAAGCACCTTCAGTTTTTCTCTCTCAACATCCGGTAAATCAATTTTTGCAGGGGGAGAAGCATGAAGGCAATTCTTATTGATGATGATCAACCGACCTTATTTATTTTGAACAAAATGCTGGCTAAGATCCCCAGGGTGGAAATCGCAGGCGAATTCTTAAGCGCCGGAGATGCGTATCATTTTCTTAAGCATAATCCTGTGGAGCTGGCCTTTGTGGATATTAAAATGCCAGGGGAAAGCGGACTTGATTTTGCATGGAGAAGCTTGGCGGAATTCCCAGACCTTTACGTGGTTTTTTTAACAGCCTATAAAGATTATGCCGTGGAGGCCTTTGAAGTCCAGGCATTTGACTATATCGTCAAGCCGATCCAACAGGAAAGGCTGGAAAGGACAGTAAGCCGTGTTCTGCAACGCAAGGCTGCCGAGATTTCCTCACGGAACACGGTTGAACATGCCAAGGTCCTATTCGTCTATTGTTTAGGTGGGCTGGATCTTAGAAATACCAACGACGATTTTGTGATGATTAACTCATCCAAAGGGCAGGAGTTATTGGCCTATCTGTTAATCCATCGGGAAAGACTGACTTCCAAATGGAGAATCATGGAGGATGTTTTTCAGGGCATGTCTCCCCAGAATGCGGAAACCTACCTGAATACAACCGTCTATAAATTACGAAAAGTATTGGAGCAATATGGAAAACGATCGGCCATTGTGGTCGCCAATGAGAGCTATGTCATGGAAGTAAAAGATTTCTATATTGATTTCATCGAGTTCGAAAACAAAGTCCGTACCTTGCCGAGCATCACCGAGGCTAATCTCCAGGAAGCAATCCAGACGCTTAATTTGTTTGCCGGGGAACTTTTTGGGGATAAGGATTATCAATGGTCCTTAGCTGAAAAAGAGAGATTATGGGATATCTATTGCAGCTTTGCTAAAAAGCTGGGCCGATACCTTTTGGAGAATCAAAATTTAGCCTTAGCGCTGCAGGTCTTTAAAAAACTGGTGGCCATAAATGAACTGGATGAAGAGTCCCACTGCTTTTTGCTGCAAGTTTATGCGGCGCAGAACGACCTGCCCTCCCTTATCAGGCATTATGATCGTTATGTCCAGCTCCTGCAGCGGGAGCTGGCAATCTCACCAAGCAATCGGACGGCACAGTTGTTTCTAAGCTTAAAGAAATCCCTTCTGTAAAGACTCAGGCAGTTCAAATGTTGCAGCGCTGCATCATTTGGGCTATCTGCAGGGGCTCATCCTCTTTGGTGTCCCGGATGAAGAGCGGGAGCAATTTATAGCAGACAATGAGGTGGAAACCATGTCCGCCCGCGAATTGGAGCAGACCGTCAAGGAAAGGAAGCAGACGACAGAGGAAAATGACCAAAACAGCGAAGCCAGGCAACAAGAGCCGGCAAGGGCCGCGGAACCGATCCCGGTTGTAACGAGAGGCATCAAGCCGAAACCTGTGGGGCCTGCCGAAAGTGTTCATCTCGACAGCGAGAGATACGATGCCCAATATGCCATGCACCGCGATAACATGCTCAACTCTTACTCAGAGTTGCTGAAAACCCTTGTTGCCCTAAACAGAATAGACCCGGTAAAGAAGGAAAGAAACAGAAAAGAAACCTTGAAGATCACGACCAACATGGCGACGACCCTGAAGGAGTATCCGCCCAGGATTAAAACGAATTTGAAGATTCATGGGAACACAGCGCTTCCTTAATGTAAAATAGTTCGATAGTGGGATGTTTGGTTTTTTGACCTTTGCCGTAATTCTTGAAAACGGGGACGATGACAGGGGCACCCTGACCCTGACTATGTGGAACAGGTCATACGTTCCCATAAAGAGTCAAAACCAAACGGCTTTCAGGCAGCAGATAAAAAGTGTGGGCTATGTTTTTCTAAAACGAAAAAGCATAGCCCTTTCTGTGCGTTACACGTGACGATAACCCGACGGTGAAAGTTATTAGCTGTTTAGTAAAAACCACCTTGCAAAAACTCAAAGACGAGGTATAATAGTTGATAATATCAACGAGATAATTTTGGAGGCGGGTATGACTAAAGAAGAAATCCTTAGGAAAGAGATAAGGTTAATCGTGAGGGAATTGGGCTTATTAAATCATAATTGCTTTAATTCAGATCTGACACTTGCTCAAGCGCACATACTAAACTACCTGAAGCAGAACGGAGAAACTCCTTTTAATGAATTATTGATAAACCTGGGCATGGATAAGGCTTCACTCAGCAGAATCATTAGCAATCTGGAAGCTAAACATTACTTGGAGTTGAAACGATCTCAGGATGACAAGAGAATGAAAGATATCTGCCTTTTGCCATTAGGGTTGAGGGCTATTAATGATGGGGATGATAAAGCAAATACGTTTATGAATGAAATTCTGGAGCTGGGGGACAAGGAGGACACAGACAATATTGTCAGGGCCTTTAGAGCATTTCGTATTCTTGCTTTAAAGAACAATCTTAAAAAAAATGATTCGAGAATTTTCTTCGAAAAAGTTGCGGAGAATTATCGGGAGCAGGCTATAAAGTTAGCCACAGAGGTGTTTACAGGTGAGCAGAATATTCCTGCAGAATCGGTTCCGTTGCAAAATGATTTAAAGCCGATCTGGTGGTGTGCAAGAGCAGGAGAAGATATTATTGGGATAGCGGCGGCCTGGAAGGAAGAGGAGCAATGGCATTGGGGAAGGTTTGCTGTCGATAAGAGATTACGGGGGATAGGCCTTGGTCAAAAAATAGCGGTCTATTCGTTAAAAGAGATGTTTAGCCTCTATACGGAGGAGTTATATGTTGAAGCAAGGGAAGTAACATTAAAGATGTTATTAAAATTCGGATGTAAAGTGCTTGGCGAAGCGGAAGATTTTTATGGTGAAACGATAACGCCAATCGTATTGAACAAAGAATCGTTTGAGGGTATGAATTTTTCAATATAATCAAAAGATGCCATGAGGTCCAAGCCCCATGGCATCTTCGTTAATGAGCGACTAAGCGTTTATTTAATTCTTCGGCTATTTCAAATTCGACTAAATCCATATTTGTTTTGCCGATATAACCGGCCGGAATATCATTGGCTCTTACGAAATCCACAGTTTTATAATAGGTTTTGTGGCTCATATATTTTGAATAGAAGAGAACAAAATCCACCTCGCCGTAATTTCTAAGTTCAATCTTGTCATTAAAGCCATCGACCGTAAGAATGGTGGGGAACTTAGCCTTTAACCGTTTCTGCCAACTGGGGGCTCCGCCGATGATTAAGAGCTTCTTATTGGCGATAAATCTCGATAGATCCACGGAAGTCTCTGTGGGTAAATCATCGTTGGATAAATCATCGTTTTTAAGATCAATGAAAAACTCACGAAGCTGAAAAAGTTCCTCTCTGTTTTTCATTTCCGCATCCAGGTTTGTTTTAAGGCTATCGATCTCCTTATTCAGCTCATTGATTTGTGCTTCATAAAATCTGCTTTGCTCCGACAAGGCCTTCTTCAGTTTAAGCTCATAATTTTCAAACTCATCTTTGAGTTTTTGGGTCTGGATTTCAGCAGTATCCTTTTCGGATAAGGCATTATCCAATTGCTCCTTCAGAACTTTCAATTCAGAATATCGGGCATCTTCATCATTGGAAGAAAGATAAAGTTCCCTCGTTTTTAAATATTCATTAAGAAGCATTTTTACAATATAACCGGCACCGAAGGACTGTATAACCTGAGTTTTATCAAAATCCGATTTTCCCGTGGTTTTGATAAAGGCCAGCATGACTTTATCCAAATCATCCTGGTTAACCTTAGAGGCAATGAAATCAACATCTAATTTATCGATGAGCAGGAGGTTGCGCAAACAGCTGACAACAGTTTTTAAGTCTTTATTTTTACTGTAGAGAATATCTGAGGGTTTTTTTATTACCCCAAGCTCATCCTTGACGATCTGCCTTACTTGGGCTAAGCGGTTCTCTCTTTTTAATTCACTTTGGATGTCTGTATTGATGGGGTTAATGTTAATAAACAGGCTTGCCGTATTAAAAGCATTTTCGACGACTTGCAGGTTGATTAAATTTTCATTGAGTTGTTTCATAGTGTAAAAATATAAAACAATCAGCGTTTCCGTCAGCTTGAGGTTTTTGCTGGTATCTTCGATGGCTGATAATTTTTTCCTGAAGCCATCGTAGTTATTATTTTGGGCATAAATATAGACATCTTTGTAATATTTCTTGATGAGCCGCAAGACTTTCACTTTGATGAGCTCGGATTGTTCAGCACTTAGTAAAATGCCTAACGTTTTTTTAGCATAAACTTCTTGTTCCAGGTCGCCGCTGCTCAGTAAGATATGATCGTACCCTGAAAAATTTTTCGC
Organism: Desulfitobacterium chlororespirans DSM 11544; assembly: GCF_900143285.1. Classification (NCBI taxonomy): domain Bacteria; kingdom Bacillati; phylum Bacillota; class Clostridia; order Eubacteriales; family Desulfitobacteriaceae; genus Desulfitobacterium; species Desulfitobacterium chlororespirans. The sequence continues at coordinate 625,830 of NZ_FRDN01000004.1, read as the reverse complement.
GTTTTCAAAAAACATGTCTTTATTCTGATTATAGATCGAAGTTATATCTCTTCTCATTTCTTTAGTTAAAGATAATCCAACAGCGACAATTGCCATAAAATATTCTTCAGCCTCATGAAGTTGGATATTATAATTCTCTGAAAAAAGTTCCATGACCTGGTTTAATTTTATATTCAGCAATGAAATTCACCACCTAATAAATTTAAAATTCTTTTAACGAAAAAAAATAATGGCTCCGCCAATAGAAAGCGGAGCCATTACTGATTTTAATACAGTTGGCTTTAATCCACCTCCTTTTCAAGCGTGAAGGCATACCCGTTTCCAAGTATACCCCGAGGGCCTGGGCCCTGTCCGGTGTCCATAGATTGCTCTTTAGGATCATCCCGGCTCGGAGATTCGTTTTTCAGTTTTTAATCTAAATTCACCGTCAAAACCAGCACGATGACTGGTATCCGATAGCTTGGAAATGTTCAACTCAATGGTGATGTTTATCTTGTTTGTATTGGTGTTGGTGAGAAGGTGAGGCTTATGAATGTCGTTGTCAAACCGATATAAACATAACATACACTCCTTCAATGATATTATACTGCATAATGTTTATATTTATCAATGGTTTTGTTTGGTTTTGGGAGCAAGTGGTTTAATTTTCCTGATAACACCATGTGTCGATGCAGGTTAACGAAGCAACATTACTTGTTATTTTAGATTGAAAATATATCAATCATCGGTATAAGGCAGATAGAAAGCGTATACCTGTTTAAGAGTGGCAAAAGTGCAGGAAAGGCAATCGGTATGAGTAATGAGTAATGGGGGCAGGAAATATATCGCAAATTGTGGGCAATATAACCAATAAGCGATAGCGAAATACTTAGTCTAATAATCCCAGCAGGGTTAGGAGAGTTAATATGGATTCGTGCTTTGAGCCGGCAATTTGGCCGGAAGATAAATTGCCCAAAGAAGCCGCCGCTTATAAAGAATGCGAAGTCTGCACGGAAAAATCGCGGATCATTTGGGGAGAGGGTAATCCCCAGGCGCCTGTTGTTATAATTTTAGATAATCCAGGCGCCCGCGAAGATAAAGAGGGCCATGAATATGTCTGCGGCACAAGGCAAACGCTGCAGACGGCTTTGCATCGAGCTAATTTGGCGCCGGATGACATTTATATAACGTATCTTTTAAAATGCAGGCCCCTTCGCCGATATAATAAAGGAGAAGCCAGGGCTTTCAGTAAACCATTTCTGATTCAACAAATAGAAACGATACAGCCGAAATTGCTCGTTTGTCTGGGGGATACCGTTGTTCAGGCGATGTTTGATGATAAAGAGGCCCATGTGAAGAATCTGAGGGGGGGATGGCATGTTATACTGGGATATCCCTGCATCGTCTCCTACCATCCGTTGGCGGTAAGGAGACGGCCCAATCTGACACGTCAGTTTATGGCAGATTGGGATATGCTGAGGCAGCGCTTATCAGGTTGTTGATGATGCGAGATTAATCATACCTTGCCTATCCACTCTGCGATATCCGCCAAAACCTCTGCAGACACTTTTTGCGGGATTTTGTACTCTTTTTTAAAATCCTTGACCCTGCCGTAAACCGACTTCATAAACAGGTGGTTCAGTCCGGGGTAGAGCTTGAAAGAGACATTGGGTTTACCGATGCAGATTTGCTGATAGAGGGCGAAATCCTTTTCTGCGGTGACTTGAAAATCCTTGTCGCCCTGCAAAATCAGCACGGGCTTTTCCGTCCTGGCAAGGTAATCGGCAGCAGGATGGGAGTCCATCTCCTTGAAATACCATGCGTAGGTTCTGCCAAAAACCTTCATCTGCTTGGCTTCTTCTTCGCTCATGCCGGCGATAGCGGTGAATTTGGCTTTGAGTCCTGCAATTTGTTTATTCGCGATCCATTGCAGCAATTTTGGCAGTTGGCCCAGCATATCCTCGTTTTGACTCAATAAAATATCGCTAAAAAGGCGGGGCGAGCCTGCGCAGATGATGATACCCGCGAAATCACCGCCCTCCGCGTCAATACGCGGTGCGAGCATACCGCCGAGGCTGTGACCCAAAATATACACCTGGCCGGGGTCAATTCTGGCGTCATTTTTAAGCAGGTTGGCGGCGAGGATGGCATCCTCTATGGTTTCGCTTTCCACAGTCACAGCGCCGGGACCTGCTTTCAGCATCTGTTTTCCGTAAACCTTTGTGCGCTTGTCATAGCGGAGTACGGCGATTCCTTTGCTGGACAGTCCTTCGGCAATATCGCGGAACGGCTTATTCGCGCCGATGCGTTCATCCATATCCGCGGGGCCGGAGCCATGTACCAGGACCACAGCCGGAACCCTTGCCGAACAATGATCCGGCAAGGACAAAATTCCCTGCAAAGGGTATTGTGTTTCCCTGCCAATGATTATTTTTTCATCCATGTCCATAACCTCCATGTCACCTTCCTATAAATCTCTCCATTTTCTGGACGAGTCGCTGGTAGCCAGGGTCATCCCGCAGTGAAGCGAAGGCTGGATTCATCAGTACATCCCGCAGCATGCTTTCTTTGATCACCTGCTCGCTACGGGGGGCGGCTGCACCGCAATCCTTCAGCCACGGGTCAATCAGATCAAAGAAGGTGTCTCCATGCAGCTCGAAGGGAAAAAATGCTTCCACACAAGTATCCACATAGTCGCCAAGCAGCTCAACCGCTTTGGCGTGGGAATTGTTCGCACAATACATACGAGCGCCCAGTGCGTAAAGCAGGATGACATTGTTGGGGTTCAGCTGTTTCATATTAAAAATCCGTGCCAGATCTGAGGCTCTCAAAAAGGCTTCTTCCGCTTTTTCAAAATGGTCCGTATCCATTTGCAGGACGTTCAGGAGCCCTTGAAAGGCCACCATTACGTACTGATATAGCTCTGTCTGCAAGGTTTCTTTGGCTTTGGCGATGTTGCCCATAACCTGATAGGCCTGTGCGATTAACATACCCTCCGGCAGCATGGGGCGGATTCCTTCGCCAAGTAAATCCAAAACCCGCTGCGGCTTTTGCAGAGCCAGAAAGCAAAGGGCCTGATATGAAACCGCTTCTTTGGCCAGCTGAACATCGCCGCTTTCTGCCTGAATCCGCTCACATAGGGTCACGGTGTCGTTCAGGAGGGCCTCTTGGCGCTCCTGTGTTCCCGCCAGCATGAAGTGATTTGTGTACAGCTTGACCAGTTGCACAAGGAGCGGGAAACAGGAGTAATATTTTTTGATGATGGCGGCGCACTCCGCGATCACATCTTCAAAGGGCCGAGCAGCAAAATCGGCGGCTAACCGGGTGTAGAGTTTGGCGATGTCCGATCGTTCCATTTGAGGAGAATAGCTCATCAGTTCGTCGATGCTGATGTTAAAATAGGCCGCAAGCTGTGGGAGGAATGTGATGTCGGGATAGCTTTGCCCCGTTTCCCACTTAGAAACAGATGCTTTGGAAACACCGATATAGGCGGCAAGTTCATCCTGGGTGATTCCTTTTTCCCTGCGTTTGGCCACAATGACCGACGCCAGATTGATTTCTTTCATCAATGTCACCTCCGCTTATAGTATAAGGTTTACAAAGTCAACTTTAAAGCAACTTGTAGTTGACTTTTCAGAGAAAAATCAACTACAAGGAAACACTATAAAATAACACAGTTCTCCATGTAGGATGAACTGTGTTTTAAAATAGTATACTGGGATCTCAATAACAAAAATACAACTAATCAAGGTAAGTGGTGATGTGCTAATGGATCATCACAGCGATCACTCGGGATAGACAGCGCCTTTTTTACCATCCACTGTGATGGATTGTCCATTCCTGAAGATTTTGGTAGCGTTCTGCACCCCCAGCACGGCAGGGATGCCGTATTCCCTGGCAACGATTGCGCCGTGGCTCAGGAGGCCACCATGTTCAGTGACTACCGCACTGGCGATAGAAAACAAGGGAGTCCAGGCCGGATCGGTATTTTCCGCAACCAGGATATCTCCAGCCTGAAAGCGTGAGAAATCGGCGGGGGAGCGAATGATTTTGACCTGGCCGTGCACCTGCCCCGGACTCCCGGCCACACCTTTAAAAGCTGATCCTTGTCCGCTGTTTGCTGATGGGACAGAACCTGTTTGCCTGGCTGTTGTGGCATCCCCGCTTAATTGAGGCCAGCCCTTAAATAAGGATGGCAGATCATCAAGGGCAACTCGGGGGGCCGCTTTCCTCCTGTTGATCTTCTCATAGCCCTGGCTCCAGGCCAGTTTGTGGGATAGCAATCCTTCGAGCTCTGCCAAGGTCAAATAGTAGATATCCCGGGGGTCAAGCAGGTATCCTTGTACTGTAAGCCTTTCCGCAAGGGTGATTACAGCTTTTTTGATTAAGGAGAAGGGCATGGTGACGTAAAAATGGCGGTTGTCTCTCAGAAGCATATAGGACTGAGTGGATTTAAGCAGTTTAGCAAAGATCGCCCTCTGCACAAAATTCAGTTTGCTGCGGACTAAGACTTCAGTCTCTGCCCGCTCTTTTTGCTTTTGCTGCTCCCTTTTCTCCGGATTGATCCGTTTGTCGGCGGTAAGGCTGCCTTTCACCATGGCTAATACGATCTCCGGGTTCTCCCACCAGAAGTCTTCGGCAATATCCATGTTTACATTGAGATGCCCATAGTCTCCTAGAAAATCAGTCAATTGGGCTTTAAAAGCTTTTCCCTCTATAGAATCATCCAACCTGCTTAAAAACTCGGGAGCAGTGCGCTGTGCCAGTAATTCCCGCAAATGTGACGATGAGCCAACGGTCTCAGTCAATTCCCATAGTTTGTTGTTGGTCCGGACGGTCAGATTATCGAGCAGGCCGGAGACCAGCTTGGAACTTAGGGCCAAATCCTCGTCTCCCAGCCATTTTTTCATGAAAGCGGTCAGCATGTTATAGAGAGCTTCGGTCACAGATAAGCTGGGCAGCTGAAGCTGAAAGAACTGTTTGGCCAACTCCAGGTTATTCTTGATATAATCCAGGAGTTCCGGCATAGTCAGACTAGTGACATCGGTCTTTTTATACTTGTCTATCTTATCCAGATAACCGGGCAGCATGGCATAAAATTCTTTGGCCAAAGATTTGATCAGCTTGTTCCCGGCTTTTAGGGACCCGATGGTGAGGGTAAGCTCTTGGAACCAGGTCCGCTGGGGTGCGAACTGCTGCCAATCCGGGACAGAAGAATAGGGTTCAAGCATTTTTTGCGGTTGAAGGGACTTGAGGCTGGTAAAGTTGAGATATAAATAACCATAGATATTGGCAGCAAAGATGGGCGAGGGGAGTTCCTTTTTGCTGATTGAGCGGTAGGCATACAGACCCCCTTCAGTGTCACAAGGCTCAAGAATTGACCACCCCAGGACCGAGGACGGCTTATTGTAGCGTTCCTTGACCCCGCCGAGATTTGTCCACTCAAGCTCCGGATCAAAGTTGAAGAATTCACTCTCTCCTATATGATCATCAACTTGATCAGCGGTTTTATCCAGGGTAGTGATCGGACGCGCCTGCAGAATGTAATAGCGGTTGCCTGCTTTTGCCCATTCAATATCCTGAGGGAATTGGTAATGTTCCTCTATTCGTTTAATCAGCTCCGTAAGCTCCAGGATATCCTTTTGGCTTAAAGAACTCCTTTGCCGCTGATCCTCGGCAACCTCAACAAAAAGTGTACCCGAACCGTTCAAAGGACGCACTGCCATTTTCTCTTTGTCGGCGATGACGTAACGGATGAGAGGGTCATTTTGCTTATTGATCACATAGTGGTCCGGGGTTACCTTGCCCGAAACGATACCTTCCCCAAGCCCCCAGACAGATTCGATGACCATCTCATTTCCCTTGGCATTCATAGGGTTGACACTAAAGGCCACTCCGGAAACTTCTGAGTCCACCATCTGCTGTACGACGACAGCCAAAAAAACCTGGCGCTGGTCAAAGCCGTTATTGATGCGGTAATGAATGGCCCTCTCCGTCCAAAGTGAAGCCCAGCACTGCTTAATATGATTGATCAGCTCAGACAGGGGGAGATTGAGGTACGATTCTTGCTGCCCGGCAAAGGAAGCCTCAGGCAGGTCTTCCGCTGTGGCAGAGGAACGGACTGCAGCCAGAGATTCGTGACCGATTATTTGGCTAAAGGCCTGAACAATCTCCTGGGCCACTTCTTCCGGGAGGGGAGTTTCCAGAATGCGTTGGGAAATCTCCTGGGCAAGGAGATCAATATCCTCATTCTTCATGGTTGAGGGCTCGGCAAGCTGAGCCAAGAGCTCAGCTAAGCCTGCCCGGCTCACAAATTGGCGGTAAGCCTCGGCGGTGATGCAATAGCCTGGCGGAACAGGCAGTCCGGCCTGAGCCATTTCACCTAAGTTAGCTCCCTTGCCGCCGACTTCCTGAATACTGTTGATATCGATTTGTCCGAACTCTTTAATAAACATCATGGGTTGCTCCCTCACTTTTGTGTGCAGTTCTCTAAGCCAAGACCTTTGCTGTGATAAGCGTAAAGGGTATCGACCATCTCTTCCGGAGATGTCTCAAGCTGAAAGACATTCCAGTAACGGACGCTCTGGTAGGTACCGTAAATAAAGCTTACTGCGGCGAGTTCCGTATTTTGAGGGCTGAATTCCCCCTTCTCAACGGCCTCGTCAAGTACGGCTTTAAACCAGCGGGCGAACTTTTGCAGGGAATCGTCACGCTTGATTTTTAGATTGCTCATGGTTCGATTGGCAAGAAAAAACTGTGCTTCTGTACAGTCGGGCAGAGCAGACAATACGATGGTTTCGATTACTTTCTGGATGATTTCCTTAAGGCTTGCAGCACCGTCGACAGCCCGTTCCAAATGCCGGAGAGATTCATTGTTGATGCGGGAGTATACTTCTTCATAAATGTCTTCTTTGCTGGGGAAATAAAAGTACATTGACCCCACAGATACCTCCGCCGCCTGACAAATGTCCTGAATTGAGGTGTTTTCGAAGCCCTTTAGGGCAAATAATTTTAAAGCAGTATCGAGAATATGATGTTTCTTGGCATCCTTTTTCTCCTGAACATGTTTAGGTGTTTTATACGCCATTCTCATCAGCTCCAAGTGTAGAATGATATTCGATACTTCAAAGATAGCACTTTTTTAAGATTAGGTAAAGGATAAAAATATTCCCGCAGCACGGCGGACAGACTGATGAAAACCTACCGGTTCAAATGTTGCAGCGCTGCATCATTTGGATTGCATACGGTAAAGATGCAAAATGCTTGCCGTCCCTGGCAAAAGGTTCATTTTATGTATTTATCTGAAAAAGTATCTAAATAAAATTCATAATTCACTAATAAACAACAATATCTCCATACTAAAATGTCAAACCCCTTAAAAGACTGAGAAATAACTAAGGGAAAAGAAAAATAAAGTACAAATTTGTTTCTTGACGCATGATTCTTAAAGAATTACTATGCAAATGTGAGATATCATTTCGCTATCTGAACTTTCTAAACACCCTTGACAGCAGTGGCCAGGCCTATGATTGTGAAAGAGATATCTATCCTATTTGTGTGGAAAGCTTTAGGGAAAAGGAAGGGATTGAAAATGTCTGACACCAAGAAAGAAACGGAAAGCAAGAGATTTTCCAGAAGAGATTTTATCAGAAACACCGGACTTCTGGCCGGAAGCGCCGCTCTTGGAGCCACCTTCTTGACGGGCTGCAACTCTGAGCCCGCCTCGGCCGGCAATAATGGCGCCCCGTCGCAATCCTGGGATCATGAGACAGATGTGGTCGTTATCGGTTTCGGTGCAGGGGGAGCAGCCACTGCCATCACTGCTGCCGATGGAGGGGCTAAGGTCCTTCTGATTGAAAAGGCAGCCCAAGGAGAGGAAGGGGGAAATACCAAGTATTCCGGCCAAGGCATTATGGGCACGGACAATGCCGATGAGCTGTTTAAGTATGTGAAAGCCATGAGCGGCCTGTTCACCCACACCATTTCCGATGAGCTCATACGGGCTTTCGCCGATGGCGCTAAGGAAAATCGTGAGTGGCTGATCAGCCTTGGGGCAGATGCTGATGTACTGGATAAAGGAATGGGCGGATCAGGCAAGCCGTGGATTTGGAATGAATATCCGGAATTGCCCGGCAGCGACCATTGCATCTGCTGGCTGGTCAGCGGCAAAAACTTCGACGGTGCCTTCTATAAACTGCTCCATGATAATGTGGATAAGCGGGCTGACAAGATCGAGGTCTGGTATGATTCACCCGGCTCTCATCTGATTCAGGACCCTGAGACCAGGACGATTTTGGGCGTTCAGGTTGTTAAAAGCGGCAAAGTCCTTAATGTGCGGGCCAAAAACGGTGTGGTGCTGGCTTGCGGCGGTTTTGAGAATAATGAAGAGATGCTGGCCAACTTTACTCAGCAACCCTACTTTTACCCTTATGGAGCCCTTTATAATACTGGGGATGGGATAAAAATGGCCCAGGAGGTTAAAGCCAAGCTTTGGCATATGAGCAACTGCGCCGGCTGGTTGTGGGGATTCATGCCCCCTGACGCCAAGCGCTGTAAAACGGTAAGCCCCCAGAAAGGCATTATGGTCGGACCCAATGCCAGACGCTTTATGAATGAAGCGCAGACCAACCGCCACGGCAGGATCAATATTGGCGGACGTTGGGTGAACATGCCGGTTCCCCTGCCTACCTGGTATATTGTGGACAGCACCCAGGTTGCCGCCAACAAACTGGTCAGTTCATTCAGTGCCGGCAATGCGGAGGAAATCGCCAAAGGCTGGATTATCAAGGCCGACACGGTGGAAGATCTGGCTAAGGCTTGCCAATTGGATGCCAAAACCCTTCAAGAGACCTTGGCTGAATGGAATGCCAGCTGCACCAAGGGAGCCGACGCCCTGTTCGGCCGCAGCGGAGCCTCACTGCTTCCGGTGGCCGCCGCTCCTTATTACGCTATGAAGCTGGGTCCCACCATGTATAATACTCAGGGCGGGCCGGAAAGAAACAGCAAAGCAGAAGTCCTTGACCTGGATGGAAATCCCATCCCCCACCTGTATAGCTGCGGTGAGTGCGGCGCCATGTGGCCTGATATGTACAATGGCGGAGGCAATCTAGGTGAAGCATCCGTCTTTGGCAGGATTGCCGGCAAAAACACAGCAGCTCCACAATAAGCATCAGTATCTTCAAGACCTGCCCGTCTTATCAAATCATTGACAATGGTTGGATATATTGCAGATACTTGATGCAGGAACTCGTGAAAAAAGAGGATATAGTAACCTATCCTGATCAAAACCAGATCTTTATAAGGAATAAAGATCTGGTTTTCAATATTAATGATTGGTTAGGTTAATCATCTTTCCCCAAGTTTAATACTTGTAAGGCAATATAGACATTGACCATATGATCGACTCGGCGCAGGTCGAAGCCTGTTACCTGTTCGATTTTTTTAATGCGGTTGCGCAGGGTATTTTCATGAACGTAGAGAGCTTTAGAACATTCGGCAATCTGACATTTATACTCGATAAATACCCTGAGGCTGTCCAGCAATCCTGTATTTTCAGCCTGGTCGTATTCAAGCAGAGGACCGAGAACCCGTTGGCTGAATTCCTCCAGCTCCCTGGCCGGCTGGGTAAAGATAAATTTAAGAAACCCCATCTCTTCAAAGTAGCAAACGTTTTTATGATCAAAGACTTTTCCTAATTCCCAGGCGACCTTGGCTTCCTGATAGCTTTTATATAAATCAGTGATGGAAGGGACTCCTGAGCCTATTCCTATACCGATGGAGGAACGGTCTTTTCCGTGGTCAGCAAGCCGATCGAGAAAGCTGTTAATAAAATTATTCAAGGCAGTTTTAAGCTTTACCTTTTTTAGCCCATTAATATTGAGGATAATCACCAATTGCAGGTTGATATAAGCGCTAATCGGTGAGGAGTGGTTAAATAAGCGGGGCAAAATTTCCCGGGCCGTTTTAAAATCCCGATCCGGCAAGTCAATAACCAGGGCAAGCAGGGAGCCTTGTAAATTCCACCCCCAGGACTTGGCTTTTTCATGGATGGCTGCTTTCGAATCATAATTATTGTAAAGGATATCGCGAATGAAATCATCCCGGTATTGTTCTTGTCTTAAGCTGACTTCACTGCTGTTTTTCAGGCAGAGAAGCAAGGGCATAGAGGCATCGAAGATAGTTTCCTTGTCTTCTGCAGACAGGGATTTCAGCTTTAGTGAATCGGCAGCGGGGTAGGTTTCCAGAACAAAAATATAGCCCAAGCAATAGTCTCCGGCCAGCAAGGGCAAATAAACAAAGGGGAAAACCTGACCATTTAAAGTAAATTGGGCATGATGCAAACTATGCTCAGAGCGGCTTAGAAAATCCGCTTCATTGGTTTTTACAGGGGGAACACATAAGAACTCATCTAAATCAAGATTGAGATTATGGGGATCATGGAAGACCAGGACGCGGTGGACTGAATTGGTAAGCAGCACCGGCCGGTTAAGGATTTGAGATAAGCGCCAGATTAAATGAGGCAACCCTTTACCTTGAGCAAGATCTTGAATGAGCTGATAGAATAGGCCGTCAGGATGAGTCATTACTGCCACCTTCCTTCATCATAGTATGGTTGGGGAGCTGTAAGCCGACTTGCTTCCCTATTTTGAGCGGGTGATAGCGGGCCGCCGGCCGGGTAACCTGAATCCGGGGGATTCCGGGGAGGATCTTAAGCAAAAGGTGCTCATGATGTTCCAAGGGATCGAAGAGTTTTAAAGCTTCGACTGGACAGGCCCCTATGCAGAAAGGTTCTTCACCTTCTTCCAATTTATCGAAGCATAAATCGCATTTGATGACCTTTCCGGTATCAGGGAGGAGCACGGGAGCTTCGAAAGGACAGCTGCGTATACAGGTGCCACAGCCCTTGCATTTTCCTTCGTCGAATACGACAATGCCGTCTCGCCGTTTACGGTAGGCGTGATTAGGGCATAAACGAAAACATTCAGGATTGAGACAATGATTGCAGGATGAAGAAAGATAGTATTTGAGGAGATGCCCTTCCATTGCCAATTCAATGGCAGTTACTTTGCGCAGAGTAATACCTGGCGGCAGGTTATGGTTGACTGAGCATGCCGTCTGGCAGGAACGGCAGCCGAGACAACGGTTTGGATTGAAAACAAAACCTTTTTGATTCATTTCGCTACCCCATCTTGACCAAATTGACAAAACAATTGTTATAAGCAATACCAGGGCTTCCTGAGAAGATTTTTCCCAGATCGGTACTTTCAAAACGAAGCAGGGTATTGATTAGTTTGTTATGGATATCTTCCATCCCCATATAAGTGAGCACGATATCAGGTGGGAGGCTGAGGGAGAAGGAAACGGGCAATTCCAGTTCACCCATTTCATTATAGACTTTCGCCAGATCCCCTTCGGCCAGGTTCTTTTGCCGGCCGGTATCAGGATGAATGAGGAGTAAAGGGAGGTTTTCTAAGCGACGCAATAGATCGATAGAGTAAAACTGAGAGTTCATAGTGATAGGAGAGCGGGAAACCATTAAGCGCAAAGGATAGGAACGTGATGAGACAGGCTGGTCAACAGGAATGGGCAAGGGAGGCGTTTGATGGCAGGCGGCTGTAAAGGAGAAAAATTCATAGAGCCCGGAGGCCGTAGGAAATTGACGATCCTGCCAGGGGACAGCAGGCAGGTTTACCCGGGCGGGGTGATGGGCCAGTTCGCGGTAGTCAGTGATGCCCAGAAAATCATTGAGTGAAGTAAATTCCTGGGTCAGCCATGTCCGGGCATCTCCGTGCAAGGGAAAAGAGCTTAAACCCGGCTTGAGCTGATCAAGCACGGAGGCCAGCCCCTGCATTATTGCAAAATCCGACTTGCTTTCTCCTAAAGGGGGAATGGCTTGCTGGTTAATCGCCGCACCATAATGCCAAAATGAAATAACCACATCTTCAAATTCAAAAGGAGAAGAAACAGGCAGCACATAATCAGCCATCCGGGCGGTGGCAGAGAGAGTTTGCTCAGCGACAACCACAGTATCAATAGTTTTCATGGCCTGGATAATTTGTGCCGAGTCGGGGTCTTGGGCCACCGGGTTTCGCCCGGCAACCCACAGGAATTTTAAAGGAGGATCAAGGGTATCCAGATGAGTATACCAATCGGTCCCCAGAATTCGATTGTCAGTTTTACTTTCAGATAAACGCTGCCTTGCTCCATAAGGCAAACGAAGCTGACCGTACTTACCGGCATGGAGTAACTGTTCATAGGAAGTATAATGCACATTGCCGCCGGAAATACCGATGTTGCCGGTTAAGGCGGCCAGGCAGTCAATTATTCTGGCGTTTTGTCCGCCGGAGGGACCCCGTTGAATGCCAGGCCCCAACCTGATCGTAGCAGGTTTGATGGTACCATACAAACGTGCCAGCTCGTACAGTTCGGTGAGGGGAATACCCGTAGAAGATGAAACCTGATTGAGATCGACGGTTTCCAAATAATCACGGTATTCAGGCCAGCCGAAGGTGAAGTTATTTAAAAACCCATGGTCGATCAGATTTTCCTCAACTAAGATCTTGGCCAGCCCCAAAGCCAGATCGCCATCTGCTCCCGGGCGTATCTGATAATAAATATCGCTGCGGGCAGCTGTAGAGGTGAAGATGGGATCGATCACAACAACGATGGCTCCTTGGTCCTGAGCTTCAAAAATATAACGCATCTGGTGGATGGCCGTCCAGGCCGGATTCCCCCCCCAAATGAGAATGAGCCGGGAGTTCTGCATATCTTCAGGAAGGGGTTTTTTTAGAGCACCATAATTCAGAATAAAAGCGTCGGTCCCGGCAGATACACAGGGATTGCCCATAAGGGCGGTGATCGGCCCCAAGGAGCTGAAAAAACCTTCTACACTCTGGCTTAAAAGGCCGGTAGTTCCCAAGAATTTATTCATACTGACCGGCAATAAGCTGCCATAGTCTTGCGCTATTCCAACCAGTTTGTTGCCAATTTCCAGGAAAGCCTGTTCCCAGGAAATCCTCTGCCAATTTCCACTCCCTTTTCCTTGCTGCTTAAGGGGATAAAGAACCCGGTCGGGAGAATAGACAAGCTCTTTCAGTGCATAGCCTTTGGCACAGATTTTCCCCCGGGTATAGGGATCCCGGGGATCACCTTTTATGTTGATAATCCGACTGTCGGCGACATCGGTCAGGAGGCGGCATGAGGCGGGACAATCAGCAGTGCAGACATTGCAGTAGGTCTGAGCCATCTTATTGATACCTCCATTTATTTGGGGAAGATATTGAAAATTCACCTCATTCTATCAGAATTTGCTGGCGAATTCACCCTTTCAGAAGCCAAGAATGTGATAATGTGATTTATCACAATGCGGATACCTTTAAAATATCAATTTCCACACAGGTTGTAACGAGGGGAGAATTAACGAGGGAGCTACTGTGCTTTTTACAAATAAAAGAGGCAATTCATGGATTTTCCTACAGAAGAGAAAGAAAGTATAAAAACGAAATAGCTTTAGCGAAAGTTTTAATACTTAATACCGAAAAGAAAGGAAAATCATATGAACATTTCGAGACGTAACTTCATTAAGGGCGGTGCAGTTGGAACAGCAGCACTGGGATTGTCCGGCAGCTTGCTCTTTGCCGACAGATGGCTGCGCCCCGCCACTGCGGCAAGCGATTCTGAAGAAAGGATAGCCTATACGTACCACCCTCCGGGCTGTGGTGGCCGATGTGCGTATAAATGCACAGTGCGGGACGGCAAGCTGGTAAAGATTGAACCGAATGATTGGCCGGATCACCGGTATTCCGTGCTCTGTACACGTGGGCTGAGCGAACTGCAGCGGGTGTATAGCCCTGACCGTCTCCAAACTCCTTTGAAAAGAGTAGGGGAAAGGGGGGAAGGCAGATTTGTTCCCATCTCCTGGGATGAGGCTATTACAACGGTTGCCGACAAATTTAAAGAATTGCACAGCCAATATGGAGGCAAATCCATTTTGAAAATGATTTCGGCAAATCAGGAATATGCAATGCCGCTTTTATCATCCTTGTTAGGAATGCCAATTGCCCTCGAAACTTCGATTGATACCGGAATAGCCAGTGGATATGAGGAAGTAACAGGCACAGCACCTTTTGGTTATTCTCATCATGAGATTACAGACCTGGTCAATTCCAAGACGATCATTATGATAGGCGTCAATATTTTTGAAACGACGGTAACTGATTCCCAATTCGTTTTTGAAGCGAAGGAAGCAGGCGCCAAACTTATTGTCATAGACCCCAATTACAGTACTACAGCGTCAAAAGCCGATCAATGGATTCCGATCAAGCCTGGTTCCGATCCGGCTCTGCTTCTGGGTATGATTAACCTTATCCTTGCCAATGGCTGGTATCAAGCCGACTTCCTGCAGAAGAATACGTCTGCGCCGTTCTTAATCAGAGCGGATAATCAAAAATTGCTAAGGCAAAACGACTCTGCCGACGGGCCTGATCAGAATCCGTTCATGGTGTGGGATGAGGTTAGCGATTCGCTGCAGCCTTATAACGCCGCTGGAATTCAACCTAAATTGGAAGGAGAATTCACTGTCGGCGGGATGCAGATCAAGACTGTATTCTCTGCATTAAAGGAACAAACAAGGCAATACACACCGGCCTGGGCTGCTGAGACTACAGAAATACCGGAACAGACCATCATAGACTTAACCCGGCAATATGCTACAGGCGGTCCGGCACGTCTGGCCTGGGGCTTTGGCGGCGCAGAGAAGATTTCCAATAGTGATATTTTCGGGCATGCCGGAGCTATCCTCGGGGCCCTGACCGGTAATTTCGGGCGAACAGGCGGCGGTGTGGGCAATTGCCTATTCCATAGAATCAGCTGGGCATATGTTACACCGCTTGCCCCATGGCCGTTGCCGCCTCAGTTCAAGACCGGTGTAATGGAAATGCCTACTGCCCTCATGCGTTCTCGTCCGAATTCTGTAAAAGCCGTTCTCAACCTTGGGAACAGCTTCCAGCAGCATTTTCCTAATTTCCATCAAGCCGAAAAATGGTTCAAAGAACAATTAGAATTTATAGTTACGGTCGATGTATGGGACAATCTCAGCGTAGCTTACTCCGATATTGTACTGCCTATCGGCAGCTGTTTTGAGAGTAACTATGAGATCACTCGCTTCCAATTGAACAGAAATCATGCTCTTCTTTCCGAAAAAGTAATCGAACCCCTCTTTGCAAGCAAGAGCGATTTTGAGATCGAACAGTTATTGGCTGCCAGATTAGGATTTGCAGAATACATGCCCAAAACTCCGGAAGATTATATAAGAGCCCAGCTGAGTTCTCCCCATCCTTTCCTGGAAGGAATCACGATCGAAACGCTTAAAGCAAATCATTTCATTATGCGTTTGAATTGCCCGACAGAACCTTATATAGCTTCCAAGGATCAGATATATAAGACGCCATCTACTAAACTGGAGATTTACAATGAAAAAATGATCGAATTCGACCAAGCTTTACCGGCCTATGAAGAACCTGCGGAAATGAACTCTGAGTTAAGGCAAAAGTATCCGCTGCAATTTGCTCAGTATCGTTCCCGGTTCCATGTTCATTCCCAGTTCATGAGAGTTTCCTGGATTAGGCAGTTTTGCCCTGAGCCAAGGCTGGAACTCAACCCCTTTGACGCCAAGAGCAGGGGATTGGCAAATGGAGACCTCGTTGAGGTGTTCAATGACCGGGGTAAATTGAAAGCCCGCTGCAAGATTATGGATGATCTGCGGCCAGGGGCAGTCAGGATGGAAGAAGGCTGGTGGTCTAAAGATATGCCTGAAGGAGATATGAATAATGTAATCAATGATGCCTTTAATCCCCGTGGATTTAAGCGAAAATACGGACCGATCTTTCCGTTTTATGATACTTTGGTTGAAGTGAAGAAAGCTTAGGGGGTGAAGAAAGATGGCAAAAAAATTAGGCATGGTGATTGATTCAAAACGCTGCACGGGATGCACAACATGTGCAAACGCGTGCAAGATGCAGAATAATGTCCCCATGGGTATGTTATGGAACCGTGTGCTCACAGAAGGCGGGGAAGAGTATGATACCAGCGCAGGAGTATACCCAAATTTGCAAAAGAGCTTCCTCCCGATTGCCTGCCAGCATTGCGAAAATGCAGCGTGTGTTAAGGTTTGTCCGGTAGGTGCTACTTACAAAGATGAGCTGGGCAGGGTAGTGATTAATTACGACAGATGCATTGGCTGCCGCTTCTGCATGGCTGCCTGCCCCTATAATGCCCGGGTATTTAACTGGGAGGAACCGGTGCGTGACCCTGGCTTTAATTATGGGGATAAAGACGTGCCGATTCGTAAAGTAGGTGTCATGGAAAAATGCTCAATGTGCAAGGAACGTACCGACACAGGATTAGAACCCATGTGCGTAAAGTGTTGCCCGACCAGAGCTCGGAAATTCGGTGATTTGAATGATCCGGAAAGTGAAGTTTCCCGTTTGATTCGGGAGAGGAATGGACAGCAACTTTTATCGGAAAAAGGGACGAAGCCGCAAGTATATTATTTGGGCTAGAAGGAAGGTGTAATGTGATGGATAAAAAGGGAAACCTAACTATCGGAATGGTTGTCTTGGGGCTGTTAACCCTTATGGGGTTAGGAGCTTGGGCTTTCCAGCTGGCCAATGGACTTGGGGTAACAGGAATGAATAATGTTGTTTCCTGGGGATCCTATATCGCCATGTTCATGCTCTTTGTGGGTCTTTCCGCCGGGGGTCTGATTGTGTCTTCTTCGGCAACGGTATTCAATATTCCGTCCTTTAAAGTTGTAGCGAAACCGGCGGTCATTCTTTCTACGGTCTGTATTATTATCGCCGGAGCGTTTATTATTGTGGATCTTGGCAGCCCATGGCGGATTTACAATTTAATCCTGCATCCTCAATTCCGTTCTCCTTTGATGTGGGATGTTGTGGTCATCACCTTGTACCTGGCGCTGAATCTGGTCTACCTCTATTTCATGAGCCGATCGGAGCCCGATGAAAGGAAGTTAAAGATTATTTCCAGAATCGCCCTGCCGACGGCAGTGCTGGTCCACTCCGTCACAGCTTGGATTTTTGGTTTGCAGATAGCCCGTGCAGGCTGGCACAGTGCTCTGATGGCACCTCTATTCGTTGCCTCGGCCTTGGATTCCGGACTGGCGTTATTGATTATCGCCTTGTTGGCCTTGAACAGGTTAAAAATGTTTGAAGTTGAGAAAAAACTGATTGGGACGTTAGCCGGCCTCCTCGTTACCTGTGTGGTCGTTGATGCTTTTTTCGTCTTCTCGGAAGTTCTGACGATGCTTTATCCGGGAGAAGAGTCGGCCATGGTGGTATTAAGGGAAATGACCAGCGGGTTAGCTGCTCCGTTTTTCTGGGGGGAAATCATTCTTGGCTTTATCCTGCCCTTTATGATTCTGGTATTTAAGAAGAACAGAGAGAATACGAATTATGTTATGTTTGCTTCGGTAATCGTGATTTTAGGAGTATTTTGCAAACGCGTCTGGCTGCTGTTTTCCTCGTTTATCCATCCTAATGTTCAAGGGGCTCCCGGTGTTACCTATGGGAAATTTACTGAAACTATGGGGGATATGTGGTCCCTTCAGGGCAGTTATGCGCCAACCTGGGTTGAATTAGCCATCATCATCGGCATGCTGTCCATGGGTGCCTTGCTCTTCACCTACCTCAGCAACCGGTTCCTTTCAGGAAGCACCGACTTCATACCGATGGTGAAGCCAGGACAAGCAGCGGAGAACAAATAACCTGTTGAAGGGAAGGAAGAGAAAATGGTCAGAAAGGAGGAGGGTTGGTCATGATGTATACCTGGCCTGAAGTTTGGAAGTTGCGAACCGAGCTGTATAAGTTTCTGGGCAATTGCCTGTTGGAGCCCCTCTCAGCATCAACGACGAAGACCTTTGAGGGAAAGGTATGGGAAAGTTTCCCTTTAGAGCCGGCTAATCGGCAGATGGAGTCCGGATTGGGGCAACTAAGAAAGTGTACGGAAGGTCTTAAGATTATGGCGCCAAATGAAGCCCGGCAAGAAGTTATGGTGGAATACACCATCCTCTTTTTGGGGCCTGGCCGGCCTAAAGCCCCGCCGTGGGAGTCCGTGTATCGGACGGAAGGGCAGCTGCTGTTTTCAAGAACAACGTATGAAGTCAGAAAAATCCTTGCGGACAACGGCTTGGAAATGGTAGAGAAAAATCACCAGCCTGAAGATCATATTGGGATTGAATTGCTTGCCTTAGCTCTTATGAGTGAGAATGTGCAGGATGTACAGGAATGGAAGGAGCAAAAGACGAGAATTGGCCGGCAGGCCTCCTTTATAGATGAGCACTTGCTTTCCTGGATTCCCGGGCTTTGCAAGGATGCGAAACAAAATGGCAGTGTAGGCTACTATGGGGGATTGATCGAACTGATTTGGGGAATTCTCCTCTGGGATCGTGAACTCTTGCAGGAGTTTTTGACTCAGGGCGAGGACTTAGCCGGCATTTTAGTATAGGCATCTGAACTAACGCGGCATATAGGGGAGTAATGGTTTCTCTATATGCCGCAATCTATGCTAACTCAAAACATGGAGAAAGGGATAATGTGTATTTTCACAACGAATCCCCCCGATATTTGGAGTTAATGACATAGGCCATTGTTAAGAAATTAACGAATTAATGAGTCGAATAAAGTTCAAAGTTGTTTTGTTAAAAAGGAGGTACTTAAATGACGGATGCAAAGGATAGCCAAGGGTTTAGCCGCCGCAGTTTCTTAAAGGGTTCAACAGCTTTGGGTCTAAGTATGGGGTTATTTGGCCTGACTGCATGTACGGACAAAAATTCGGGCAGCAAGAGTGTAATCGGTGTTCAGACCGGAGAAAAAACCTTGACCACCCATACCTGTCCCCGCAACTGCTATGATACCTGTTCTTTGATTGGGGAGAAGGTTGATGGGCGGATCGTCAGGATTGTCGGCGACCCTAAGAATCCCATAACCGCAGGGACACCTTGTGTCAAGGGGCAAACCCACATCAATGTGCTTTATCATCCTGATCGTATTTTGCATCCCCTGAAGCGTGCCGGTAAAAAAGGGGAAGGAAAATGGGAAAAGATTACCTGGAATGAAGCCTATGCTACGATCGTCCAAAAACTTAAGGAAGCCATCGACCAATATGGTTCAGAATCGATCATGCCCTATAATTTTTCGGGGACCATCGGGTTTGTTCATCAGCATGGTGTTCCCTGGCGGTTTTTCAATAAGATCGGAGCGACCAATATCACCAGAACGGTATGCAATACCGGTGGCAAGGCGGCGCTGCCCTACACTTATGGCGATTTCTCATCCATCGATCCGGAAACCTTTGCTAAAACAAAGTGCTATGTTACCTGGGGAACCAATGAATCCTACACCAATGTCCATTCCGTGAAATTCATTCAACAAGCGCGGGATAATGGGGCCAAACTCATTGTGGTTAATCCCCATCGCCATCCCCTGGCCTCCCAAGCGGATTTATTTATTCAGCTTAAACCGGGAACCGATGCCGCCTTTGCTCTGGGTGTCCAGCATATCATCATCAATGAGAACCTTTATGACAAGGACTTTGTGGAAAACTATACGATGGGTTTCGAGGAACTTAAAAAACAAGTCCAGAACTATCCGCCCAGCAAGGTGGCTCAACTATGTGAAGTTACCGAAGAGGGAATAAGGGAATTTGTGAAGATGTATACCCAGGCTAAGCCCTCGATCATTAGAATGGGCTTTGGTTTTGAAAGGCGGACCCATGGCGGGGGGATGGTCAGAGCCATTTCGTTTCTTCCTGCCCTGATGGGAGTTGTCGGTGTCGAGGGTGGGGGATTCAGCTATGTTAACTACAATCATTATCCTTTTGACAACAGTTACACGAAACGTCCGGACTTAGCCCCCCGCAAGATGCGGACCATTAATATGAATGAATTAGGCAAGGCGATTGCCGGAGAGCTTCCCACCACGAAGGAGAATCCGGTGAAAGTATTGATCTGCTTCGGCGGCAATCCGATTCCTTCGGCTCCCAATGTGAACTTGATCAAGAAAGGATTGGCGAGAGAAGATTTATTCACAGTGGTTCACGAAGTATTTATGACGGATACGGCGGACTATGCCGATATTATCCTTCCCGCTGCTCATTTTATTGAATTTGAGGACGTTATTGCCGATTACCTCGGTTGGTATGTCCGCTACAGCGAACAAGGGCTGGAGCCCATGGGAGAATCCAAATCCAATGTGCAGATGTTTAATGAGCTGGCCAAACACATGGGGTTCACTGATGAATGCTTCAATGAAACATCCACCGATATCATTAAGAAGGGGATTCTGGACAAGCCCATCTTTAAAGACATTACCTATGAGAATCTGAGGAAAAATCACTGGATTAAGGTGGATTTCGGGAATGTTTTCAGTGATCGCAAATTTAAGACGCCCTCGGGGAAAATCGAATTTTACTCTGAGAATATCACCAAAGCAGGATTGCATCCGGTGGCGGAGTATCTGCCGGAAGAGGAGAGTCAGGACGGTTCTCCGGCCTTATTTTCAAAATATCCCATTAATCTCTTGACCCCGGCTTCACCCCAATTGCTGAGCTCACAATGGCATAATGTCCCCTATATCCAGGAAAATCTGGGTGAGCCTTTTGTCACGGTCAATGCCAAGGACGCCGAAGACAGGGGAATTAAAGATGGTGATTATTGTCTGATTCAAAATGACAGGGGGCAGGTCAAGCTGAAAGCGAAGGTCAGCAATAGTGCAGTTAAAGCAGGCGTGGCGGTGAGCTTCAAGAGCTATTGGAATAAGTATACGGATGGCAACACGATCAATAGTTTAGCTCCCGATGCGATTGGCGATTTAGACGGAATCTCCACCTATAATACAAATTTAGTGCAAATCACGAAAGCTTGATTGATGTGAAAGGAGTCCTGAACGATGGCTGGTCAGAAAGCATTTCTTTACAATCAGAATTATTGCGTAGGATGCCATTCCTGTGAAACGGCATGTATGGTTAAGAACCAAGTGGATGTAGGTGTAAGCTGGAGAACTTTGGATAGCTTTGAGGTTGAGATCAACGGAAGAATGGTGGAGCGTTATCTTTCCCATTCCTGTATGCATTGTGCGGAACCTCAATGTGCTTCAGTATGTCCTACCAAAGCCTATACCAAACGGGAAGATGGGCTGGTGATTCAGGACCACGATAAATGCGTGGGGTGCGGATATTGCATCTATGCTTGCCCGTATCAGGCACCAAAGATGAATCCCTATACCAAAAAAACAGAAAAATGCACAGGCTGTTATGACTTGATTGACGCAGGGGAGCAACCCATGTGTGTCCGGGGGTGCCCGGTTCAGGTCTTAAAAATAGAGGATATCGATAAGCTCGATGCTGAAGGAGCGGTTAAGGAAGCCATCGGTTTCCAGGCCTTTGCCACCAATCCATCCATGCGTTTTGTGAAGATAAAGCAGTAGAGTGCGCTTAAGATTTGGACGCGAAGGGATGGGACGTTTTGAGTAGTCTGGGTAATAACGAAATGCAGGAAATGTTGGCTTATCGATGTGTTATGTTTGATCTATTGCGAAGTCTATTTATGTGGGAATGCCCGGAAGAACTTTTCGCGGACATGATCTCCTGGTCAGAGCCGGAACGTGGTGAAGCAATGGCCCCAGACTGTGCAGAAGCGCGACTCAGAAAAGGTCTGTCATCCCTATCTTCTGCAGAGCTGGAAAAGGTCTATCATGAGGCAACGATAGAGTTTACCAGGCTCTTTGTGGGACCTTATCACTTGGAGGCTCCTCCTTATGAATCGGTATACCGCAACTCCAACCGGCTCATGATGCAGGATGTTACCATGAAGGTCAAGAGGTTTTACAGAGAGAACGGTTATGAAAGAAGCGGGGTCTATAAGGAACCTGATGATCAGATTGGGGTAGAGCTGGAGTTTATGTATGCCCTGAGTGAAGAGGCTTTGCAGGCTTTTCGGAAGGGGAATTTCGAGAAGTTAAAGAGGATTTTATCCGCTCAGGAACAATTCATGGATCTTCACCTGCGAAAGTGGTTACCCCAATTCTGTCAGGATATCCTGAAATCGTCTCAGAACGAATTCTGGAGAAGTATTGCTGTCTTTACCGAGAACTATATTGAAGAAGACAAGGAACAGATCCAGCGGATTCAACGGGAACTCAATGTATATTGCCAGAGCTAAGCGGCGGAATGGAGGATAAGGATCATATGTATCATTGGGGCTGGAAAATTATCATTTACTTGTTTTTAGGCGGGTTAGGAGCAGGGGCTTATTTAACGTCTTTTGCAGCTCAAAAAGGCTGGTTGGGGGAAAACAGCAAACTGGACAGAGCGGGCTACTTTTTGTCCGGGCCTTGTATTGTCATCGGAAGTTTGTTGTTGTTTTTGGATCTGGGTATAGCATTTTCTGATCCGCTCGGTGTTTTAAGAATGTTCGCCAACATTACTTCGGTCATGACCTGGGGGATTTATATATTATCGCTGTTCATTCTGGTGGGCTTTCTTTCTGCTTATTACGCGGGGAAGAACAGAAAAATGCCGGCAATGCTGTCGCTCTTTGGGGCAATTCTTGCGTTAGGAACCGGAGCCTATACCGGGGTTTTACTGGCTGTGGTTACATCGGTGCCCTTCTGGAACACATTGCTTCTTCCTGTATTATTTGTTGTTTCTGCTTTATCGACAGGTCTTGCCGCTACCGCATTGTGCGCGCATTTCCTGGAAAACAAGGGGAAGCAGGGAGGGGAGCAGCCAAGTGAAGCAAAGACGAACAAGGTTCATCTGGTATTGCTTGGTTTAGAGTCGATTCTGATCATGATGCTGCTGGCACTTGCTTTAACAGGTGTAAAAGGGGCTGGCGCTGCTGCTTCTGCACACATGCTTACCAGCGGTTCTTTAGCCCTGCCATTCTGGCTGCTGGTGGTGGCCATCGGTTTAGTTTTTCCTTTGGTCTATTATATTGTCTCAGCCAAAGAACGGCAAAGAAAGCTGGCTTCATTCTTTAATGTTCTATCAACTGACTTTGCGGTGCTCATCGGAGGGCTGACACTGAGGGCAACCATCGTCCTGTGCGCCGTGAGGGTTTTTTAAGATAGGGGGGAAATCAGTGGGAAATTGGGGCTGGCTTATCATCGGCTTCCTGTTCTTTGGCGGTCTTGGCTCGGGTGCTTATCTGACATCTTTTGCAGCGGAAAAAGGCTTATTTGGCAAAGGGAGTAATTTGGAGCGGGCCGGTTATTTTATCTCAGGTCCCTGCCTGGCCGTTGGGCTGTTCCTTTTCTCCATGAATCTGGGTGTCAGCATCACTGGAATTTTAACCATGATCGGTAATCCTACGTCGGTGATGACTTGGGGGGTCTATCTCTTAATCATGTTTATGGTCCTGGCTTTTTGGAGTTCTTATCATAAACGTGAAAACAAGCAAGTTCCGGCAATGGTCTCAGGAGCGGGAGCAATACTGGCAGTGGTAACAGCGGTATACACCGGGGGGCAGCTTTCCGTTCTTTTTGCTCAACCCTTCTGGAACACGATCCTCGTACCGGGATTATTTGTAGTGTCTGCTCTGACTATGGGATTGGCCTCTTCATCCCTGCTGGCCCGCATCATCGAAAAACCCGTTCAGCAAGGGGGGACTGCGGTAACCAGGATAAACATCATCCTCCTCTTGGTGGAATTGGTGATCTTAGCGACTTTGCTGCTGCTCTCTTTTTCAGGTGCTAAAGGTCCGGTCGCTGCCGATTCTGCCCAAATAGTTGTCGCCGGAAGACTAGCCGCTTATTTTTGGATTCTGCTAATTGCTGTCGGATTGGCTTTTCCGCTTTTCAACAACGTCTACCCAAAGAAAAGGCAAAATGAAAGGGGTGGCAAGATCTTAGGTTTGTTAAGTGAGGTGGGCACACTGATCGGAGGGGCAACCCTGCGGGCCGTTATCGTATTGTCGGCATTGCCTATCTGGAGTATATAATCGACCCGGCCGGGAGTGACTACTAGGGTATGAAAATAGAGAAAAAAGCGCTTATCATGACTCTATCCTTACTATTAGCTGTTTTTATAGGATTAAGCTGGGTCAGGCCAGGCGAGGCTGTGCTGTTGCAAGCTGAAGAGGTCCTGCCCGAGGCGCAGTCCTTTCTGAAGATTGCGTCTTCCCCCCTTACATTAAAAGGAGTAAGTCAGGGCCCCCATGGAGAAGAAGAGGTCAAAGGCTATGTTGTCATCGCAAAGGGGAGTTCATATGGCGGACCCATGGTCATCGCCACAGGAATTAACCCCCATGGGATTATTATGGGTACAGCTATTATTGAACACAAGGATACACCTTCCTATATTAGAGTGATTAAGAAACGTGGTTTTCTCAAGCAATTCGAAGATAGAAAAATAACCGATCCCCTATCGATCAAACAGGACATCAATGCCATATCGGGAGCAACTTTTAGCTCCCGGGGCATTGCCGAAGCGATTTCAATCGGCAGTCATGAGGTAGCCAGAAATCAATTGGGGCTGGATGTGGAAGATGAAGAGGCGGCATGGGTTTTGGGAGTGAGGGAAGGCTCTGTTATGGCCTTAGTTATCCTGATGCTTGTGGGGATAGCGCTGAAAAGTGATAGAATCCGCTGGCTAACCATGGCAGGAAGTCTGGTGCTGATTGGCTTCCAATACAACACCCCTATCTCACTTGCAAATCTGGCCTCCTTATTAATGGGGTATCTTCCTTCAATTCAGCAGAACCTGGTTTGGTATATATTTTTAATCGTTATTCCGATATTAACTTTTCTGATTGGAAAGAACCTATACTGCTTCTGGCTTTGTCCCTTCGGTGCCCTGCAAGAGTTAATGGCCAAAGTATTGGTAAGCAAAGAGGTTATTTGCTGCAGCCGGGGGGTAGAAGAAAAGGTGGCCCTGGTCAGATATGTTTTAATCTATATTGCCTTATTGGGCGCTGTAGTCTATCAGGCGCCGGGATTGGCCGGTTATGAACCTTTTGCCACCCTATTCGGAATGCAGGGAAATATCACCGAGTGGCTGGTTTTAGTGGTCGTCTTGTTTTCCTCATTGTTGATACGGAGATTCTGGTGCCGCTTTTTTTGTCCGGGAATGATTGTCAATAGAATTATTTTGAGATTAAGACATCATTTGATTGATTTTAAAAGGAAATTTGGAGCAAAATTAAACCATGGGTGTTCGGCACAAAACCCGGTGGATCAATGAGGTGCGGTGATGAAATTCAGCGGAAACAAACATGATAGGATATTTCTATTCCTCGTTGGTTCAACTGTTCTGTTGATTAGTATCAACTTTTTGACCCGCTTTATTTAGGGAGGAGTAAAGGAGGTGATAAGCGAAAAAGACCTTAGTTAGAACAGTTCGGATACATTATGTAATTAGGAAATGGAGAGGAGCAATTATTATGCCCTATGTAAATATCAGAATCACCAATGAAAACGTCACTCCGGAAAAGAAAGCATTGCTTATCAAAGGAGCTACCCAGCTGCTTGTGGATGTGTTGGGCAAAAACCCTAATACAACAGTCGTGGTCATCGATGAGGTCAATACTGATAATTGGGGTATTGGTGGGGAAACTATTACAGCTCGTAGAAAAGACGGCCGCTGACATTTGAAAGGAATCCGGGTTTTATTGAATAAATAGAACCCGGATTATTGTGAATCAGTATGGAAAAATTATTATTTGGTATTTCCGGTTTGCCCCTAGGTGACGGGACTAAAAGGTTTAATTATGCAACTGGCATACATTATTTAAAGTCTATAGGGCTGGATGCCATGGAACTGCTGTTTGTTCGCAGTGTCAATGTGACGGATAACAACAAAGGGGCTATCCTTGAGGCAAAGCGAAAGGAAGGCTTTTACCTTTCAGCCCACGCTTCTCATTATATCAACTTAAATTCCAATGATATCGCTAAACGAAATCAATCAATCACCAGAATAATTGATGCTGCAGAAGGCTTAGCAAAGGTTAGAGGAAGGAGTTTGGTATTCCATCCGGGATTCTACATGAGTGACTCCAAGGAAGCTGCTTACGCTGCAATTAAAAGCAATTTAATGAGGCTTTCGAGTTGTGGCATAGATTACAGGCTTGAGACAACCGGAAAAGGTTCTCAGTTCGGAACGCTGGAAGAGCTGGTTTCTCTTTGTCAAGAGGTGCCCTCATGTAAGCTTTGCCTTGATTTTGCTCATATTCACGCGAGATCAAACGGCGGCCTTAAGGGTTATGATGATTTTGCCGGTGTTCTTAAGCACGTCCTTGATCATTTAGGCAGAACGGCCCTGGAGGATTTACATATCCATATGGGTGGAATAAGATACACAGCGAAAGGGGAGAGAAGTCATGCTCCATTACTGGAAAGTGACTTTAATTATCAGGAATGTCTAAGGGCTATAAAAGATTATGGTGTCAGGGGATGTATCATAGCTGAAGGGCCTCTTTTAGAGAGAGATGCTTTGCTTCTAAAAGAAACCTATGAAAAGCTGCAATAGGCTGGAAATAATTCTACCTAGGCAAACGGGCGTGCGACCCGGATATTATCCGGCCGATGATACTTGAATCATGGAAACGTTGCAGGGCACGGGGGCTCAATCCTTATGACGGTAAAAGTTATTACATTGAACGTTTTGAACTTGCGGAGAAGATAAAAAAGTGATAAATTTTTAAGTAGTAATACCACATTTAATGCTTTCATTGAATATAAAAATTATGCAGAAACAGAAAATAAAAAGAGAAATTATTAATAAAATATATTTATCATAAAAGTGTTCTTTGTTTTTAAAGTATATCTGACCATTAAGGTCTTAAAGAACGTTAACAATAGAGATTGAACAAGGTGATGTTGAATACTATGATATCTTTTGATGAATATACCCGTGGATCTTTTGACTATAAGGCCAATAAGTCGGCACTCCTGATCACCCGACAACTAGCCAAGAATTTTAAAGATAAAGATATTGTGATCAGTACGGAGCAGTGGAAGCTCCTTCTTTACCTGTATCGTGAGGATGGGCAGACCCAGTGCAGCCTATCCGAGGCCACTGGAAAAGATGAGCCCAGCATTTCGCGAATCATTAATACGATGGAAAAAAACAATCTGGTGCTCCGAATCCCTCATCCTAACGATCGCCGTACTAATCTAATTTATCTGACAGAAGGCGGCAGAAATATGAGGGAAATGCTTATGTTTTTGGGCAAAAAAACAAATGAAGAAGTGACACGGGGCATTACCCGAGAAGAAATTGAAACATGTATCAACGTTCTCGATAAGATTATTGGCAATCTTTCCTGATAGCAAAGGGTTATTCCAATCCGGTCATTTGTGAGTAAGGAAAAGGCGTTTGAGTGCATGAGATGATTCAAAGCAATAAGGCTAATAAACAACAAGAGCAATTTATAATCCAGCGTTTATTAACGAGAACTTACAATCAGTAGGTTCTTTTTTCATTTATTGTGCACGTATCGGACTCTATGTGATGCATAGCGACTAGCAAAGGCAATACCTAGCTTCTTATCGATCAGCAGTTCTGCAACTCATTAATATAACCGTTCATTACTCCCACACAGAGCAGTAAACGCTGCTGTCCACTTTCTACTCTCAACCAGGTGCTAATATTATCCAGAATATATTCAGTTATATTAGTGTGCTGGTGAATTTATCAAATAAGGGACCCCGGTAGCGTCTTCAGATTATCTTTCTGATAGAACACCAGGTCCCTTTTAGATTATTTTAGTGAGTATTTCGCTCGGCATAGCTTTCCATGTTCCCGGACAACGCGCAGACGACACTTGGCTCAGGTATCCTTCCCAACTGGTTGTGCTATGCTTTAAATCCCTATTTATAAATGCTTTCCAATATCTGAAATTTTCTCGGCTCTGCCAGAGTAAGTTCATGATTAACAAACTCTCCAGGGTCATTGCACGTGGTGGTGACCTTTTCGTTGGCCTCCATGATTTTCAATGAGATCAGCAGGCGAAGCCTCTGGTCGGAATCCTTTAAATCTGTTTGCAACAAACTTTCGATGCGTTTCAGCCGCGTCAGAAGGGTGCTGCGGTGAACGAAGAGATCATCGGCGGTTTTCGCCAAATTCATATTGTTATTCAAATAGATGCGGAGGGTTTGCACATAATTGACCTGAGATGTCAGATCATGAACCTGAAGTTGGCGAAGCCCTTTGGTCAGTAAAAGTTCCGGAGGGAATTCCCCCATACAGTGGGAGATCATATAGTGCAACACGTAATCGTGAAATGGGTAATAGCAAAGCTCCGGATGGGTGGCCGACCCCATTTCAAGGGCAACGCACGCCTGTCGGTAATAAAGGCGTGCCATAGAAAGATTGGTAAATGAGTAGCTGGCTCCGGCGATTAGATCCATATCCTGCAACAGCTCTTTTACCTTATCGGTCAGCGTTCTTTCATCGCAAGGGATTTTTTTTACATCAAAAAAGGTAACGATGACGGATTCATATTCAAAAGCTACGCAGCCGGGGAAGGAGTCTTCGATAATGTTGCAGAGGTATTCCACGGGTACTTTATGTGAGCGGTAGCCAAGTTTCATAGCAATACAGATATAATGCCCGTTGAAGTTGCCCGACAAGTACCGCATCCTTGTCGAATCGACCTGCAAACAGCTGAGCAAATCCTGCAGGATGCCCCTGAGAATATTGATGTGGCTGCCGCTTAAGATCGTGGAATATTTTTTAAATGAACTCTCGATAAATTTTGCCAGATATTGAGCTAGTACAATATCGCTCTGACGATGTTGGCGCAAGACAAAAGGAATCGTCAGGTTGCCGATATAAATTTTCTTTTCAAAAAGGTTCATGGTGAAGAGCGGAACATTTCTGGCCATCATTAAAAACGGCTTATCCACATTCATGCTGTTGCCATAGGTATTGATGTGCTCGCTCATGGCATTCATCCTGATGTTGCCGTTTTCGTCAGGGCGATAAATGGCCAGATCATCCCGGGTATCAATAATACTGCTATAGGCTTGAACGCGAAAGTTGGCGTCGATAACAATGATAGGATTCTCAAAGATAGGGAAGCTGATCCTGACCATCTCTTTAATACTTGCGGAAGTGTTTAAAGCGTTCCTTAATCCGGTATCCCACTCGTCGTATTTATCGAATATCTGCTGCACCAGATCAAATGCAGTAAACAAGTCGGTATGATCCCGGGTGATAAAGCACACACATTTATCGTTCAAATAGGGTGGAGGAGGAGTTCCTCCAACGCATAGGATAACAACTCCATTGCCCAAAACCGGAGCGGGCGGGAGTTGTTCAACATGGGATATATAGATATGGTTTGCTTTGAATTCGTGGCTCGCACCATTATAGAGCTTTGGCCGCCCCAGGGTGAGTTCTATCTTTTTGGGCCCATAGCTCTCCAGCATAATGGATTGATTGAGGTTATCAAAAAGGATATCGGTGTTGAGTTTCATAGAACAGTTCCCTCCGCACCTGTTGTAGTTTGTAGGGTCTACGATAGCAACTCCAAAGCATAGGCCACTTTTTATGTGGAAGATATCAAAATTAAGTATAGGGTAATGAGAAGGATAAAACAATCATCGTTGTTAGCGAATTCTCTCTATTTTCTTAAAAGGTAGAAAACACATTTATCCTTACTTCAGTCTGTACTTATTATTTTATATGAATTACCGGCAAGGATAAATCCTATAAAGTATAGGAACTTCACACGCAAAAGACATGTCAACTATAGGATTTGCAGATTAGAAGAATTGTCGTAATCTTCAATTAGTTGGTTTTCGCGCGGAACCGCTAGCGCCCATGATGATTTCAAACTGAATCAAGAAAGGGAAGTGAAGGAACATGTTTAAGAACGTGTACAAGGACGATGCTGCGAAAAGAGAGCAGCATGAAGCGGTCAGGAACAAGGTGGGATGGTACCACTTTACCCATCAATTGCTGGAAGTAACCGGAGAAGACGCAACGGCTTTTCTGGACAGAATTCATGCCAATCCCATCGCGACGTTAAAAGTTGGCAGCGAACGCTACACAACCATTTTAAACGAAGACGGAGTGATCATTGACGACGTGGTTGTGTTCCGCCTGGAAGAGAACAAATATTGGATTTCAACCCTTTATGTGAATAAATTGGTTAAATGGCTCGATGCCTATAAAGGGGAGAGCAAAGTAGAGTACAGGAATATAACCGGCGCTTGGGCCATGTATGCCGTTCAGGGCCCTCTGTCCAAGGAGCTGTTAAACTGCTTCCTGGCAGAAAAAATTGATGATCAGAAATTTTTTACGATCCGCGACAATAAAATCGGTGATGTCCTGGTTAAGGTCAACAGAGCCGGTTTTGCAGGGGAAAAAGTGGGCTATGAAATCTATATCGCCCCGGAAAAGGCGGCGTTGGTAGAAGCCAAACTCGAAGAGTGCGGTAAAGCCTTTGGCGCAGTGCGGGTCACGGAGTTTCAGCTTATGGTCTGGACCCTTCCGGCGGAAAAGGGCTTCTACCTTATGTGTGATCTCAACGGGACCAATCCTCTGGAAGTGGGTTTGGAACGCGGCATAGACTGGAATAAGGATTTTATCGGCAAGGAAGCCCTGGTCAAAGTGAAGGAAGAAGGGCCCAAACGGCGGATGCTGGGCTTCACGGTCGATGAAGAGGATATGCATATTGAAACCAGGAGTCTGGGCAGCTCCGGCGCACCGATTCTCCTTGACGGTGAAGAAGTGGGAAGAGTGAGAAAGCTGACCTACGGTTATACCGTCGGCAAAAACATCGGCTATGCCTTAGTTGACAGCGGCAAAGCCAACATCGGCGATAAGGTAATCATTAACGGATTTGAAGCAACCTTAACGGATAAAGTATTTTGCTGATTCGGCAATGAAAAGAAGTCACCGTTATTAAAACTGAACCTAAAAGGAGAATGATTATGAGTAAATATGCGACACGGATCCCCAGCCATGTTGGTAAAGGCGCTCTTCCCGATCATCCGGCGATCAAAACCCCCTGGGAGAAACTCATCTCATTTCATGATGCCTATCATTATGCCTGCCGGCACATCGCGGTTATGGATCAAGCCTTTTTCAACGTTCTGCGTATTGTCATTCCGGATTATGAAAAGCGCTGCAAAGCGCTCTGCGATGCCAACTATAATAATATCTACAGAGTCATGTCAAGCCCTTATGGGAAAATTCATGCCGAAAATCACAGCATTCATCCCTTTATGGCGGGGGGATTTCTGGCCTCCATGTATGGGGATTCAGGGGATGAGCGTCTCTGTATGCCCGGACGTCTCAACGACTTTGGCCAATATCGCTGCGAGAAGGAACTTGACGAATGCCCCTGGGATATTCTCGGTTCGGAGATTTGCCGCGCTTCAACCCATGTCCTGGATGGAATCGGCGCAGCTTTCGGAGGACATCAACTGGATTACCACATGGTTGAGGCCAAAGGCTGCGGCGATCTGCACTGCCGCATCGTTGCCGAGAGCCGTGAAAAATACCCGATGCCGGAACATGATACCTGGGAAAAGTTTGGTCCGATCGCTACTGCGGATCAGATCAAGTACACTCCCGAAGACCAAATGCTGAAAGAGCCCCAGCAGTTCCGTGCGGAATGCGATTATAAATACCGCAATGGCTTAAACATGGAGATGACAGCTGCTGAGCAGTATCCAGGTGTGATGCATCCCCTCGGGGCCGACTATGTTATGAACACACTGAACCCGATGATCGCGGCCAACGAGATCACACAAGAGCAGGTGGCCTTTATTGTAGAGTGCGTCTTTAATGCCGCCGGCAAGATGGCCTTCGGTGAATTCTTCGCCATTAAAGGGCTCCGGGATTGGCTCGGCGTTCCCAATGACGTGGATGGCGCACGCGTGCTTGGCGGGTATATCGAAGTTATGCTGCAGGTTCTGCGGGTTCCCTATACTGTGGCGGCCTTTGATGAGAACGAAGCGGTTTACGATATCACGCTGGCTAACCTGGAACGCCGTCACCCCATGCTGACCCATGCCTACCTGTCCATGTGGTACGGTATGTGCAAAACCCTTATCGGTTCGCAATGGTTTGCATGGCGTGAGACGGAAGGAGTCCCCGGAGATATTCTTCAGCTGAGAATCAGTAAGAAAATCGACAAATTCTGCTTATAATCCTATCTAGCTCATGAATGGGGCCATGGGCGTTTCCTGGCTGGGATGAGATATGGGGAACGCCTATTTTCCCGGATCTAAACCGCTGGAGTGTAACGGGATAGTTGAAAAATAGAAAGAGGGAAGTAAAGCATGGATCACAAAGTGTACGTAGTCATTGGCGGGGAACGGGGTATCGGATTAGCCGTATCTGAACGCCTGTCTAAAAAGGGCAAAGTTGTGATGTCCGGTTTTGCGGAAAGCGATGTCAGGGAAGGAACCGCAACCCTGAAAGCCAAGGGCATTGACGTCGCATCCATGGTTGTTGATATCAGAAAACCTGAGGATGTAAAGGGCATTTTGGAGGCCGCTTTGGCGGTGGGTACAATTGAAGGGGTTGTTCTTGTGGCGGGCTTGACTCCGGCTTGCGGCGATTGGAAGGCCATTTTTGAGGTGGATGTGCTCGCTCAGGTCGCAGCCATGAAGTTATTCAAACCCCATATGGGACCGGGCACAGCATTTGTGCTGTTTGCTTCATCTTCTCCCTATCAGCTGCCGAGAGAGATGCTTGATCCATGTAATGATGCCTTGTGGAACGCGGATACAGACCCCGAAACCATGTGGAAGACAGTTGAGCCTGTCGTGATGGCCAGAGGGGAGGCTGTTGCCCCCGGTTTAGCCTATTCTCTGGCTAAAAAAGGCACGATGTATATGGCTCAGAAGTATGCTGTGCTTTTCGGCGGAGACGGAATCAGAGTCAACTCTGTTTCGCCGGGAATCGCCGATACGGTGAATAACAGCATCGAGCTTGCGAAGAGCATGAATAAGCCTGATAACAGAATGTGGAATATGATCAATGTGCTTACTCCATCCAAAAGAATGGGCACTACCATGGAAATGGCGGCTGTTGTCGACTTTCTTCTGAGCGAAGATGCGTCATTTGTATCAGGGATAGATATCCTGATCGACGGGGCCTGCGCGGCTCACATGAGAATGAAGAAACTAATTCCGTAAGAAATACTTATTGGGGGTGCATAGGGAATGAAACCTGAAACGTTTAAGGCGGCAATCTACAAAGGTATAGGAACTGTTGAGTTTAAAGAGCTGCCCTATCCGCAGTGCGGGGATGATGATATTATCGTCAAAAACGTCATAGCCGGCATTTGCGGTTCTGATGTCGCCGCTTTTAAGGAGGGCGGCGATGCCAATATGATTTGGAAGGATTCGGAGTTTGGTCATGAGATGGTCAGTGAAGTGGTGGAAACCGGCAAAAATGTTAAGGATGTCAACGTTGGCGCTTATGTCTTTCCGAACATGGGTCAGGCTAAGCGGGACAGAATGCGGATGGCAACGGTGGGCGGGTTTTCCGAATACATTCATATTCCCCAATTCGAACTCAACTACAGTGCCATTAAGCTTGACAAAACGATTCCCCTGCTGTCTTCTGTCCTCCTTGAGCCCTTTGTTGTCGGTACCCGGGGTGCCAAGAATACCAACCCGGGCCCCGGTAAAACCGCCATTGTCTTCGGCGCCGGTATTATAGGTATGGCCGCCGCCATTATGTTCAAGTGGTACGGCTGCGATAAGGTTATGATTGTTGATATTTCCGAATATCGACTGGAAAACGCGCGGAAATTCGATCTCCTTACCTGCAACCCGCAAAAGGAAGACCTCAAAGCCAAGGCCATCGCCGAGTTCGGATCACAGCGATGCTATAGCGGCGAGGTCTGCGGTGCCCATCTGTATGTCGACGCTCTGGGTGTTGATGAGAGCTTTGCTTACTTTGGTCAGCTGGCCGGCAGAAACGCCTTCTTGTCCGTAGTAGGCGTGCATCATCATCCGATTACCTTTGACTTCTTAAAGCTCTGCTTCAACAACTGGTATATCAGCGGCAGCGGCAATGGATCATACGAAGAACTTTCCGTCGATGTCCTGGAGATGATGAAGTCCGGTAAATTTGACCTTTCTGTGCTTGTGTCACACCAGTATAAGCAGGAAGACATCGTTAATGCGCTTAAAGTCGCCGGCAATCCCCAAGAGGCACAGAAGGTGGTTGTCAGGTACTGATTGCCGTCTTCCCTGTAAGCTCTTTTCAGAACAGTGTCCGATAACGCCCAGGTATTTGCTCTCAACCTAAAAGAGTAAAAAGTTTGGAAAGGAAGAATTTTTAATGAATCCATACCAAGCGGTTAATCCGGGAAAGAAGATCATGACGGTTATTGGGGTGTACATTGCCATGATTGCCGCTATCATGATGTCTTCCGGCGGCTCAACAATGCTCCCCGCCGCAGCCAAGGAAATAGGCGGGGAATCGATCTTTTCACTGGCTCAAACCCTTCTCGGTGTGTGCAGCGTGGCCCTGATGCCTTTATACGGCTATCTCGGCGCCAGGTTCCCGGCAGAAAAACGTACATTGATCTGGGTTTCCTATTTAATCACCGCCGTTATCGTCTTTTCCCGCGGTCTTGTCAACAGCATGTGGGCTATCGTTATTCCTTCCTTCCTGATTGGCTGCTACAGCCCGGCGATTTATGTTCTCGGCTTCTCCATTATCAGGGATATGTACGATATGAAACAGGCCGGAGTGTATCTGGGAGCGGTAGGAACGATGCAGGCCATTGGCATGCTGATCGGGCCGACCCTGACCGGTATTATCATTCAAACGGCAAGCTGGCGTGTTGTGAACTTTATCATTGGTCCGCTGTTCCTGCTGGGGGCGCTGCTGGTTTTGGCCGGAGCAAAAATTACCAAAGAGGAAGGTAAGTCTATCGCCAGAACAGGGACCTTTGATCTGCCCGGTGCCATTGCCACCGTTCTGTTTCTTACCGGCCTGATCCTGGCTCTTTCAATCACCAATTATGCGCCTTTCGGCAGCCCTGCCAACTCGCTCCTGTTCGCGGTTGCTGCGTTCGGTCTGGTTTGGCTCATCGTTATCATCCGGAAAAAAGGAACTGAAGCGTTCATCCCGGCTCCGGTGCTCAAGGATCAAAACACCCTTTGCCTGACGCTGAATAACTTTTTCTGTAATCTTTCCACTATGGCCCTTTACTTCTTCCTCCCCGCTTACGTCATCAATGTGATGAAACTCCCTCCGACCTACGCCGGTCTGGTCATTACGATCTATTCGATTCCCGGGTTGTTTCTGGGGCCGATTTACGGCCGGATGATCGGCAAAGCGGGGAATGCGCGCAATGTTTCCATTTTTGCACAGGTTATCAGAATTGGCGTTTCCTTGGCCTTTATTTTCGTCCTGACACCGTCGACGCCCATTTTCGTGGTCCTTGGCTTAATGTTTCTGGCCGGCTTTTATGGTGCTTCCGGTGGTGTCATTCCCGCCGCCGCACCGCAGATTCAAATCAGGCCTGAAATTCGCCAGCTGGGCAATTCAATGGTCCAGCTTGGGCAAAACCTTGGCGGTTCAATCAGCATTGCCATCTACACGCTGGTGATCACCATGGCCGGCATGGTCAGCGGTATCAAAATTGCTTGTGGTCTTGCGGCAGCATTTGCTGTAATCGCCTTACTTGTAAGCTTTCCGCTTAAGAAACTTGACTTGGCAGAGGAAGGGAAATAGCTGTAATATTTTTCTCCCTTATGAACAGGAATGCCATAGCCGTCAATGGGTTATGGCATTTCTGATTAATCAGCGGCGAAAAGAAAAAGCATTGCATAATGACAATACTACCGAATCCTATACCGTCGTTTATTTTCGCTTGGGAAAGGAGCTAACTCTATATGAATTTAGTGACGTTTGCCGGACCGCCGTCGTCCGGGAAGACATCAGTCATTATCAAAACTATCGAAGCATTAAAGCAGAGATTATTATCTGTTGGCTTATTAAAGTTTGACTGTCTATATACCGATGATGACATCTTATACGAAAGAGAGAATATAAAAGTCAAAAAGGCTCTTTCCAACTCCCTTTGCCCTGATCATTATTTCGCCAACACGATTGAAGATTTCGTAAAATGGGGAGTTTCTGCAAAATTTGATTTGCTGATAACCGAAAGTGCGGGACTCTGCAACAGATGTTCACCTTTTATTGTGGGGGTAAAAGCTATTTGCGTAGTTGATAATCTAAGTGGGATCAACACCCCCAAAAA
This sequence comes from Desulfitobacterium chlororespirans DSM 11544, assembly GCF_900143285.1. NCBI lineage: Bacteria > Bacillati > Bacillota > Clostridia > Eubacteriales > Desulfitobacteriaceae > Desulfitobacterium > Desulfitobacterium chlororespirans. The sequence continues at coordinate 589,592 of NZ_FRDN01000004.1, read as the reverse complement.
GATCGGTCCGATGCTGACAACAGCTGATGTCATTGTCATAACAAAAGGTGATGTTGTATCACAAGCCGAGAGAGAGGTGTTTGCGTCCAAAGTAAATGCCGTGAATCCAGCTGCAACGATTATCCATGTGAATGGTTTGAATGGTCAGGGGGCGTTTGAATTAAGCACTTTAATTTACGATCGTAACGAGAATATCGCTACTCTAAAAGGTAAAGAGCTCCGGTATGATATGCCGGCGGCCCTTTGTTCTTTTTGTTTTGGGAAAAAAAGACTTGGAGATTTGAAGGAAACTCCGCGAAGATACTAAAGAAGTGGAGCATGTAAGTAAGAGAAAATCAGGTGATGATAATGTTGGACATAAAAGAGCTTTTAAGCATGAAAATAACTGATTTGGAGATGAAATATCCTTTTGTTGTGTCGTTTTTTAACGAAAACAAACTAAATACATTTGGTTTTAAAGAATATTCCTTTGAGGAATATCTAAATCGTTTGAATCCCATGCAGCTTAAAGTATCGGCTCTAAGTAAAGAGCAAATGAAGGCGAATTTTCTTGCCTTTGCCGGGCAGCGATTAATAGATCCGACTAAAAATACGGTAACATCATTAACTATTTTGCCGGGGACGGACAAAAGCGGAAATCCGGAAAGTTTCAAGGAGTTCACAGTGCATAAAGGCGAAATCGTTTCTATAGTTGGTCCCACAGGATCGGGTAAAAGCAGATTACTGGCGGATATTGAGTGGATGGCCAATAAGGATACGCCGAGCCGAAGAACATTGCTCATTAACGGCGAGCGTCCAGATTACAGCAATAGGTTTTCGATCAGCAATAAATTGGTAGCTCAATTATCGCAAAATATGAATTTTGTCATGGATCTGACTGTCAAAGAGTTTCTGGAACTTCATGCCGAAGGGCGTATGATTGAAAATCGCAGTACATTAGTGGGAGATATTATATGGGCTGCAAATGACCTGTCAGGTGAAACGTTTGACATGGATACCCCTGTCGTCGCATTGAGCGGCGGTCAAGCGAGGGCATTGATGATTGCCGATACTGCGCTGCTCAGCAGCAGTCCTATTGTTTTGATCGATGAAATTGAAAATGCAGGAATTGATAGGAAAAGAGCAATACATCTGCTTATTGATGCGGAAAAGATTGTTATTATCGCGACTCACGATCCGAGCTTAGCTTTGTCGGCAAACAAACGAATCAACATAAAAAACGGTGGAATAGAAAAGATTACGGAAACCAGTGCAATGGACAAAGAAATTTTGAAAGAACTCGAGAACATGGACCGAATCATCAATAGAATGCGGGTAAAACTCAGAAACGGCGATAGTCTGGAGTAATGTCTATGAGCAAAAAATGGAGAGAAAAAATAGAACAGTGTGATTGCATGCAGTGAGCATGAAAGTACAACAATGGATTCAACTTTAACAATCGAGGAAATCGCACGCCGATGGTTACGCAAACTTCGGCTGGACCCTTGAAGGTACCTCTACACCGATTCAAGGTGTAGGTTCTGTAACGCTAAAGTTCAAGCGGGATCGCAAGATCCGCAATAAAGCAGAGCAAGTTAAAACCACTTCCATTAAAAAAGAAACGGGATAATTTGAAATTTTGATCAGTATTATTTTCAGAGAGCTGAAGCTGTCCCGCAGCATAGTCTTTATCGCCATACGCCTTATTACTTGTTTATATTACGCTTTGATTTATTGCTGATGAAGATGCAACTCCGGTATTGATAAACAATATAACTAAACTTTCCTTAGTTTGAGCTGCTAAAAAGATATATAGACACCCTTCTTTATGGTAAAATATTCATAATCAGATGCAAGGCGACCTTGGTAAACTGCCCGAATCATGGGGCGTTTTGATTTGAAATAAACGCTATCAAGGAGAGGCAATGGGTATGACTGCGGTAAAAAAATGGAATAGCATCAAAAACAAGAAAAGCAAAGCATGGTATGGGTGTGCATTCTTGCTGATAGCCATGCTGCTGTCCGCCTGCACAAACCCGGCTCTGTCCGGGGAGCAGACGGACAATACTCCTCCACCTTCCGAAACGCCTGGTGTTTCAGCACCGGCACAGGATACCCCTATGTCTGACGGGACGGAAAACGAGGCAACGAAGCCGGCAACCCCTGTTGTAAAAAAATACTACGACTATTTTGTGGAGCACCACACTCTGGTAAATAACAGAGTATTTACCGTCAATGAAAATACGCTGCAGGATGATGTGCTATATTTTGCCTTCATGAATACCAGGCCGGCAGAGGGAAAGCCGGCTAATATCCGCACGCAGAAGCAGGTCGATGATGTCTTGATGAAGTATTTCGGGATCAAGCCGAAAAGATACAGCACAGGGATCTCCGGTGTGACGGCCAGCGGAGATGTTCAGATGGGCAGTGTGATTGAGGATGTGATCCGGGTGCACCGGCTGTTTTTAAAGCAGCTTACCGATAACGGCAACGGCAGTTATGATGCTGTTTTCAAAGTGTATCAAATCCAGACGGACCGCGTGCCGCCCGACCTAGATCGCAGGATTCTTGAAGGGGATCAGGGAATGGAGGTCTACCATACGCAGGATGTGAAGGCGACTTTCACCGAAGTCCCGGAGGGAGAGTCGTATTATTTAAAGTTCAGCGAATTTACCCTGATACCCCGTGAAGGACCATTTGCCCCACCGCCCCAGGAGACGGACTACTTAAAAAAGGTAAGCCGCGATGAACTAAAATCCTTTCACGGGCTTGCCATTGGCATGACCCTGGACGAGGCGAAAAAGCTGCTCAATCTGCCCGAAGGGGCCTATGAGTACCGTGAAGACAGCTATGCCGATTATACCCTGGTCAATGCCGACGGCTGGAGCTATACATTCCGCACTCTTCCCAAAGAAAAGAGCGATGATAAAAACCAATATCTTATGGCGATCAACATCCGCGACTATCTCGATGTGATGTTCCGTGACATCAAGCTGGGGGACGCTTATGAAGACGTGATCAAAAAATTTCCTTCAGGCCAGGAAGAGGGCCAGCTACCTGGCGCGCCGGACAGCTATTTTACCCGCGACTACCGATTTGCCTCCACCCTGCATAATGTGGATATTTTTACCGGCGATGTACACATCGCTATGCTGTTCGGGCGGTATGACACACTGGCTTGGGCGGATATCTACTCCACCGATTACTGAAGCGGTTTGCCTGAGAAAACGAGGTCATGGTATGAAGCAAATACGATACAATACGGGTAAAAAAATGGAGGACTCTGCATGAAGAAAATATTAAACATTGATAACATGCCCAGGGAGCATATCGATGATCCGGATTTTCAATCAAAAATGCAAACCTTATTAATCGGTAACGCTTTGGGATGTGAAAAAATCTATGTCAACATCGACTATGTAAAACCAGGCGGCAAGAGCGTAAAATATCATTCCCATTCAAAGCAAGAGGAGTTTTTTCTCATCATGCAGGGGAGTGGTCTATTGAGGATGAATGGGGAAGAGGTGTCCATTAAAACGGGTGATGTCATTTCCAAACCTGCCGGTCAGGAGATCGCCCATCAATTCATTAACAATGGTTCGGAGATTCTGCAGATACTTGATGCAGGTACTCGTGAAAAGGATGATATTGCGACATATCCTGATGAAAACGTAGTCTTTATAAGGAACAAAGGTTTGGTTTTTGATATTAAAGATAGTATGAAAGGCTGGACCTCCGATCCGAATTCATAATACTGAAAGACTCATCTTCCTTAGCACTATATAACAGATTCTTTTTAATATGAATAAATGATCAAAACGAAACGGTTTTCAGGCAGCAGATAAAATGTGGGCTATAATAGATTAGCCCAAATGGAGGATTTGAGTGATGAAAGGCTGTTTGCCATAGAATACGAAGATATAGAGGATAGTGTTTGTTAAACCTGCTGGTACATCTCTCTGAAAATCTGGAGATGGTGCACCTCGTCCTGGATGATGCGGCGTAAGATGGCCACAATATTCATATCGCAGATGGTATCCGCCTGATGGGAATATTTGCGGATGGCTGCTTCCTCTGCTTGGATTGATTCAGCGATCAGAGCACGCACCCCGTGAGGATAACCGATATAGGAAGGGGACCACCATTGCATACAATCCCGGCAGCTCCAAAGCCGTGGGTCCGCTCCCAGCAGCAGGGCGAGCTCGGCGAATATATTGAGATGGTGCATTTCAACGATGCTGATATCGCGAAAGCAGCCTGAGATCCAACTATACTGGGGTTTCGTCACAACGGAGATATAGAAATACCGAGTAACATCGCTCATTTCGGAAACGGCGTCCCCCATGTTACCAAGCATTTCACAGGCATAAACGGGATTTAGGCCGGCCACCCGCACCGGCGGATACGGCACATCCACCCTGTACCGACATGTGTTGGTGTTGTTATCATTCATCGCCATGTTCCCTTTCCCATGTTGATTATGATACACTTTATTCAGGCGAAGAGGAGATTATAACAGTGCCTCAACATGGCGGATGGATTGACATGCCGCGGGGAGCGGAGCAAAAAAAAGGGACCGCAGCGTCTTCAGATTGTCTTATCTGATAGAGCACTGGGGTCCCTTTTGGATTATTTTAGTGGACATTCCGCTCGAAATGACGTCCCGTTGTGAGTGCTGCCAGGAAGTTATTGGCGTAGACTTCCATGTTCCCGGCCGCGGCCGGTTCGCAGACGACACCTGGCGCCGGCTTTTGTCCGGAAGGCAACAGGTCCAGCAGAGCCGACGCCTCACCGCTCAGACCAATGGTCTTATAATGGTTAAAGGTGTCCAAGAGGAAACCCTGCACATCCGCCGAGCCTTTGAGGGCCTCAGTGTGGGAACCGCCGGGGATATAAACGGCATCGTAAAAGACAGAAGCTGTGGTAGCGTAAGTCTGGTTGCCTTCTACCTTGCAGTTATCACCGGCAGTAACCGGTCCCAGCTTACAGGACACCACATCAAAACAAGCACCGTCGGCAATAAGGGTAGCGGTAAGAGCATCAAACTGAGCTTTATCGAAACCGCTTTCAAGGAGGACAGCCACTTTTCTGGTTTTCGGGCTCTTGGCGGTATTAGCCATACTGAGAGCGGGGGAAGAAGCCGTGGTGGGATTGGCCCCGTTGGCTGGAGGTGTGGCCCCTAAGCCCTCCGCCACCTTTTGGGCCAGCTGCGGATCCACGTTGCCCAGCATATCCACAAGCTTTTGGTGGGTATGCTTATGCTTGCATTTGCCCAGCTCGAACCGGAAAGCATCGATGATGTGTTGTCTTTCCCAGTCGGACATACTGTTCCAAAACATAGCCGGTTGGGTGTAGTGATCCCGGAAGCTCTCGCTGCGCTCCCGGATAACATGGCCATCGACTTTTTCCTGATAGTGTTCGAAGTGACTTTCCCCAGCGCGGGCGGCGTGAGGCTCACCCTTATTCAGGGAGTTGGGGTAGTAGCTGGTCTGCCCCTCGTCAATGGTCATGCGGTGCATGCCGTCCCGTTGGTTGTTGTTTACCTTGGGCAGCGGGCGGTTAATGGGAAGCTGGTGGAAGTTGGGACCTCCCAGACGGGAGAGCTGAGTGTCCAGATAGGAGAACAACCGACCCTGGAGCAAAGGATCATTGCTGAAATCAATGCCGGGTACCACATTGGCCGGACAAAAAGCCACCTGTTCCGTTTCGGCGAAAAAATTGTCCGGGTTCTGGTTCAGTGTCATCTTGCCGATTTTCTGAACGGGGATTAATTCCTCAGGCCAAAGCTTGGTGGGATCCAGAATATCGAAATCAAACCTGAACTCATCATCCGGTTTCAGCACCTGAATGCCGAGTTCAAATTCGACGGTCTGGCCCTGTGCAATAGTCTCCCAAAGGTCCCTGCGGTTGAAATCAGGATCCTTGCCGGCCACCTTCTGGGCTTCATCCCAGACCAGGGAATGGACACCCAGAACAGGCTTCCAGTGAAATTTTACAAATTTAAATTCACCTTTGGCGTTGACCAGACGGAAGGTGTTGATGCCAAAGCCTTCCATCATGCGAAAACTTTTGGGAACAGCGCGGGGAGACATCAGCCACATGACATTGTGCATGGTCTCCGGAGTATTCACCACAAAGTCCCAGAAGGTGTCGTGGGCTGAGGCCGCCTGGGGCATCTCATTGTTGGGCTCAGGTTTTAGGGAATGGATGAGATCGGGGAACTTAATAGCATCCTGGATAAAGAATACCGGCATGTTGTTGCCCACGATATCATAATTGCCTTCCTGTGTGTAGAATTTAACCGCAAAACCACGGACATCCCGCACGGTATCCGAGGAGCCGCGAAATCCTGCAACGGTGGAAAAACGGACGAAGACCGGTGTAATCAGATTGGGATCGCTGAGAAAATGAGCCTTGGTCAGATGAGACAGGTTCTCGTAAACCTGGAAGTAACCATGGGCACCTGAGCCCCGGGCGTGAACAACCCGCTCGGGAATCCGTTCATGGTCAAAATGGGTAACCTTTTCCCGAAAGATAAAATCCTCCATGAGGGTAGGGCCCCGTTTGCCTGCTTTGAGAGAGTCATCCGTATTGCTAACCCCGACCCCCTGGTTGGTAGTGAGATACCCCTTGTTATGACTGACCCGAGCGGCATCAAGATCTAAGGATTTCTGGTTTGTTTGCTGATTCTCCATAGTGTACCTCCCTGTAGAAATTGCCATATAGCCATAGTGTCCCCCAAAAGGGTGAATTCATGTGAACAGTGCTGAAAAAGGCAGCGAATCCGCTGCCTTTAAACACTATCCTTAAAAGAGATCCCTGTCCCGGTATCTTCCGGCTGTCATTTTCCGCTCGATGCTTCGATGTCTTCTTAGATAGGATACTCTCCTATATACCATATAGAGAAATAATAATAAGATTAAGCTAATTGGCGCCACCCAGTTTAAGGACTTTTTACTTTCACTGGACGGCTGCGGGGGTATAACGCTGCTGTCGGCCATTAAGGCAAAGGAATTAAGAACCCTATCCTCCTCTACGGTTTGGACGCTGGTTAGAACCTGATCTTTCATTATTTCTTTGAGCTCGGAAGCAATCGGCAGTACATGAAGGGATATATCCGGGGGGGCGGTACTGCCAATCTCCCTGGTATGGATTATCTCGTCGGTAAGAATGAGATTAACGGGGGTATCACCTACCATTAGACTGGAAAGCGCTGTGCCTTTGGGCTTATAGACTACATTTTCAAAGTTGGTAAAACCATATTCAAAAAGTTTTCTCATATCCGTATAGATACTTGTCTTGCTTGGCGACTTTAAAACAACGCCAAGTAAGGCACGTCCATCTCTCTCAGCAGTGGCGACGTAGGTATTGCCGGCTGAAGAGGTATAACCGGTTTTCATACCGGTTACGGTAGGCTCGGTCCATATAAACTCATTGATGTTATACATTTCCGTGGGAATATTTTCTCTGTTTCTAGGGATAATCTTTGTCTTCGTCTTGACGTAATCTCTGAAAACAGGATTTTGATAAGCAAAACGGGCAATCATTGCCAGATCCCGGGCTGTAGTTAGATGACCGTCCGCGCTTAAACCGCTGGGATTCTTAAAAGAGGTGTTTAATGCTCCGATTTCTTTGGCCTTAGCGTTCATCAAATCTGTGAAGCCTTGGATATCGCCGCCAATATGCTCCGCAATTGCCACCGCTGCGTCGTTAGCAGAGTTAAGCAACAAAGCATAGAGAAGATTTTCCAGGGTCACTTGCTCACCTGGTTCCAGATAGATACGTGTTCCCTGGGTCAATTCCTGATCCAGCACGGAGGGACCGGCGGTCACCAGATCATTTAGATTTCCTTTTTCCAGAGCAATGAGAGCGCTCATAATTTTGGTAGTGCTGGCCGGTTCATAAGGATGATCGGGATTTTTGGCAAATAGGGTCTGGCCTGTGGTAATATCAATTAAAATGGCACCTTCGCTGCTTATTTCCGGAACCGGAACTTTATCTGGAGAGCCGAAGACAGGTACTGCGAAGTTTAGTAGCATAGCCAGGGCTATGAATAGTACTGTAATTAATCTCAAAGCTAAAACCTCCAAGGAACAAAATAATAGTCGATAAGCGTTACCTAAGAAGCTTATCAAAAATTGATAAAATAATCTATCTTACCGTACATATTTTTACCTCTTCAGGGTATGTGGGAGCTACTTAGTGTCCAGTTTATCACACCCACACCACTATCATGGGCATGAAAAATCAGCAATCGAAAAAAATACAAACCATAGTACGGAATTAGATAATGAGATGAAGATGGAGGGATAGCAGTGACAAACAGCGAATTAATCGGACTACTAAAGAAACGCTTTGAGGAAAATATGAACCGGCATAACGGCCTTGAATGGGCTGTAGTGCAGGCAAGGTTGGAAGAGAGTGGGGAAAAACTTTGGTCACTCAGTGAAATGGAAAGAACCGGGGGTGAACCCGATGTCGTTGCTCAGGATGGAGTGACGGGTGAATACATTTTTTACGATTGTTCACCGGAAACGCCAAGCGGACGCAGGAATATTTGTTATGACGGTAAAGGCCAGGAAGAGAGAAACAAGAAAGGAATATTTCCGGAGGGCAATGCCGTTGATATGGCAGCGGCCATGGGCATTGAGCTGCTAACGGAAGAACAATACAAAGAGTTGCAGAGACACGGCAATTTCGATCTGAAGACGTCCAGCTGGCTGAAGACACCTTCCGACATTAGAAAGCTCGGCGGAGCTATCTTTGCTGACCGTCGCTACGACCATGTCTTCGTTTATCATAACAGTGCACCCTCCTTCTATAGCAGCAGGGCATTTCGTGGCTGCCTGAGGGTCTGAATGTTTCAAAAGGCTGTTTAATATAGCAACAACAATTTGCCAAAGTAGATTGGAGAGGTGATCATGGGGAATACGGATAAGTTTGAAATGATAGCTGATAGATATGACACACCTGAAAGAGTCGAAATTGCCAAGGTATCATCAGATGCTATTCGTGAATATCTCGTTGAGGCTAAAAGCAAAAATGCTATTGATTTTGGGTGTGGAACCGGCCTTGTGGGCATGAACTTATTGAATGAGTTTGATTCGATGCTTTTTCTGGATACATCACAAGGCATGATTGAACAAATTAAGCAGAAAATAGCCAGTTCTAATCTACAGAAAGCAACCACATTATGCTTTGACTTTGAAAAAGACAGCTTTGCGGGCTTGCACGCCGACTATATTTTTATGGCTCAGGTGTTGCTTCATATCCCTGATGTTGGATTGGTTTTATCAAGATTGTATGAGGTACTAAAAGAAGGCGGACACTTATTGATCGTGGATTTTGATAAAAATGAAAAAGTAGTTTCCGATCAGGTTCATAACGGATTTGAGCAAGCAGAGCTGGCTGAGCTCATGGCTGAAATAGGCTACAGGAAGATTCAAACCAGGACTTTTTATACCGGAGCTAAATTAATGGGGCAGGAGGCATCTTTGTTTATCCTTGATGGGCAGAAACTCTAAATCTTCTTAATAAGATTGATTGCCCGGGGCAAATCGGGTAAAAAAGCAGAGAGGAAGATATGATGAAACGATTAGGCAGAGAATTCTATAATAGAGATTCATTGATCGTCGCCAGAGAACTGCTGGGGAAGGTCCTCGTACACGAAATAGGAGGGCAAAAAGTTTCGGCAAGAATTGTTGAGACAGAAGCCTATAGAGGTATTGAAGATAAAGCGGCACATTCCTATAGCGGAAAAAGAACGCCAAGAGTAGAGGTGATGTATGGCGGGCCAGGGTTTTCTTATGTATTTATTGTCTACGGTATGCACTATTGCTTTAATGTGGTTACCAGAGAAGAAGGAAACCCGCAAGCTGTTTTGATCAGGGCGGCTGAACCAAGGGAAGGATTTGAGCTAATGGCCCAAAATCGGTTTAAAAAGTCATATCATCAGCTAAACAAGAGCCAAATACTTGGGCTGACGAATGGACCGGGGAAGTTATGCAGGGCCTTATCAATTGATAAAAGCTTAAATGGAGAAGATTTGTGCGGCAGTAAATTATATGTGGAAGAGGGAAACCAGGAAAGCTTGAGCATAGTAACTGCTAAACGGGTGGGAATTGATTACGCTGAGGAAGCTAAAGATTATCCCTGGAGATTTTATATAGAAGATAGCAAGTATGTTTCAGTGAGGTAAAAAACAAGACATAAACACAACTGCTTGGGAAGATAAAGGTTACCACACCAACCTGGTTTTGCTGACGGAAAAAGGTAGAAATTAAAAGTTACCCGATATAATTGTCTTGACAATTATATCGGGGTGGTGTAATAATAATAACTTCCGGACCTGATAATTCAAAGGCATTTATCTTAAATCGGTCCAATAACAAACTTAAAAATGCTTTGATTTAATATTTTTTCGACAAATCCTTGTTGCGACAAGTATATGCCGATAGGTTATAGGAACTTGTCAGGTACCAATATAGTTTAGAATAATAAAAAGAGTTTAGAGGGGACAGATAATGAATAGAAATATGGAAATGCGTGATGAAAAAATCGACAAACTTCTTTGGAAGTTCTCTTTGCCGGCGATTATCGGCATGCTGGTTAATGCCTTATACAATATCGTGGATCGGATCTTTGTCGGTCAGGGCGTCGGCTATATCGGAATTGCCGCCACCACGGTGGCCTTTCCGATTATGATTATCAATATGGCTACTTCGATGCTGATCGCTATTGGCGCCACGGCCCTGATCTCCATCCGACTGGGCGAACAGAAAAAAGAAGAAGCAGAAAAGATTGCCGGCAATGCTACCGGGCTGCTTATTCTGCTGCCCTTGCTACTCACCATTGTTTATCTCATATTTACCGACCCGATTTTGAAATTGTTCGGCGCCAGTGCGGAAGTGCTGCCTTATGCCCGGGATTTTACCCATATTATTATGCTGGGTTCAGTCTCCGGTTCTATTGCCTTTGGCATGAATAACTTTATTCGGGCGGAAGGAAATCCCCGCTATGCTATGCTCACTCAGATCATCGGTGCAGTCTTGAATGTCATTTTGAATTATACGTTCATTTTCAAATTGGGCTTGGGGATCAAGGGCTCAGCTTTGGCTTCCGTCTGCAGTCAAACCGTCTCAGCGCTTTTTGTCCTGGGGTATTACTTTACTAACCGGAGCACGATCAAAATTCACCTTAGAAACCTTAAACCCCAGCCATCTATCGTTTTCGGCATTCTGGTGATCGGCTTTGCTCCTTTCGCTATGCAAATTGCCAACAGTATTCAGCAAACGATTTTAAATAAGACCCTGATGGTCTACGGCGGTGATTTAGCCCTTTCGGCAGTAGGAATCATCATGAGCATCTCTACCATCATCTTTATGCCCATCGTCGGCATCAGCCAGGGTGCTCAGCCGCTTATCGGCTTTAACTACGGGGCCAAGCAGTATGACCGGATCAAAGAAACCTTGAAGAAATCCGTTCTTTTCAGCACCATCCTGGCCGTCGTCGGCTATGTGGTAATCCGGATCTGGCCCTATCAAATTATCGGTCTTTTCAGCAAAGATGATGTGGCTCTTACCCAGCTTACCGTTCATGCCATGTTGGTCTTCTTTGCGCTTTTGCCCCTGATCGGAATTCAAATTCTCTGCTCCAGTTATTTTCAGGCTGTGGGCAAGCCGCTTCAATCCACCTTGCTCAACTTATCCCGGCAGGTGCTGCTCTTCATTCCGCTGCTGCTGATTCTGCCGAATTTTTGGGGAATCGAAGGGGTATGGAGAACAGCTCCCATCGCTGATAGTTTAGCGGTCCTGATTACCTCCACCGTTATCCTTTTCGAGATGAAAAAGCTTCCCAAAAGCGTGCCAATTCCCCAGGAAAGTGTCTAAGCCAAAATCTTCTGCAGCCAATCTCCCGGCTAAGGTGTATGAAAAAATCTCCACCTACTTGATGAAGTGGAGATTTTTTCATTTCCTGACGGGCCGGGTCATGCAAATTCGTCACCAGTGTCGAATTTGGCTTACGCTATCCTAAGATATATTCATAAATAAACTATATGCCAATATAGTGTTTATGGGTGATTAATATTCGAATTAGCTTAAAAGAAGCCATTTATCTTTTTACAGGGTGGCTTACCTTATTTATCATTGGTACTGATTTGTTTGTAATATCTCCCTTGTTACCGTCTATTGCTCAGGAATATGAAATAACTCCTGCTGTTGCAGGATGGCTGGTTACTGTATTTTCACTAATGTATGCCATGAGTGCCCCGCTTTTTGGATGGCTTTCAGACCGCAAAGGCCGCCGTCTTTTGATTGTTTGCGGTTTATTATCCTTTGGCATAGCCAATTTTTTGACAGCCATTTCTCAATCGTTGGCCATGCTAATAACCAGCCGTATTTTTGCTGGTTTATCTGTTGCGTCAATAACCCCTTTAGTCTATGCAATTATTGGCGATACAGCATTACCTGAACGTAGGGGAGTATGGCTTTCTATTGTCGTATCAGGACATCTTACGGCTTTATGGGCAGGAGCACCGATCGGAACTCTGTTGGGACAATTTCTGGGGTGGCGTTCTGTTTTTATTAGTTTAACGATAATTGCTGCTTTACTGTCAATCTTAAACGTCAGAGCCTGGGCATCAATAAATAAAGCACATCCACTAGAAGCACAGACAAAAGGAAGTGCCATAAAAATTATTTCTGCTGTAAGTGTCACTGCTTTTTGGGCAATTGCCATGTATGCTCTTTATGTATTTCTCGGCACGGGATTAGTTTTAGAGAACCATTTTTCTCCAAGTGAACTTGCGGCTTCAATTACTGCCTATGGCATAGGAGCTGTGGTTGGCAGTCTGTCCAGTGGAAGAGTTACAGATAAAATTGGTGCTAAAAAGGTTTCCATATTCAGTACTGCCATGCTGATTGGCATACTTGCTTTATTGGGTTTTTTCTTTACATCGGGAACTTTGGTTTATTTTTTGTTGTTTTTGTGGGCACTGATTGGATATGCTTCCTTTACTTCATACCAAGCCCGTTTGGCGGAAGAATTTCCAGAAACTCGTGGTATGGCCCTTGCCTTAAATAACACAGCCTTATATATTGGGATTACCCTCGGCTCCATGATGGGCGGTTTTATTATTACAAAATGGGGGTTCTTTACTTTGCCATTTATCTGTAGCGGGGCAGCCTTAATAAGCTGCTTAATAAGCGCCAAAAGGAAAATATGAATGACGAATAGTATCATTCATTCTGGCAAACTTCTTTGGCGACTTTAATAAATTTCTCAACAGCAGCCGAGGGGCTTTTACGCCAGATAAGCCCAAAATCCCACTGGAAAGGCACATCAAGAGGAACCGATACAAGTGGGGCAAAATAGGAGGTATAGCAATGGGGTATAAGGTAAATGCCATTTGCAAAGCAAACGTTAAATACGCTCTCGATTTCACATGAGATTTCAATGAATTTAAAACCGGGAACTTCCTGTTCCATAGCCGCTGCTAATTCAGGCATCCAGCTAAGATTGTTCACAACAACTCGTTGATCCGCTAATTCCGACAGGCGGATCATGTTTTTGGCAGCATAAGGGTGTGTTTTGGCCAGCAGGCAAACTCTATGTTGGCGCACCAGGGGAATAAATTCCAAGCCGTGTAAAGATGCCTGGGGTAAATGTGCCCATTCAGAAATATCAGCGACGCCGGAGAGGACATTTTCAATATTAGTCTTATTGCTGGAGGTGATAAATTGCTGTTGGATTTTCGGATGGCGTTCGGCAAAAACACTGTAGACTTTGTGCATGGACAAAGAAAACGGTACCTGCAATATGCGAATAGCCACATCGTTCCCGTCAATTTCTTTACAGTGCGATAAAACTTGCTGAGACAAGGCCAGCATCTGTTGAGCGCCTTTGTAAAACTCTCTGCCCACTGATGTGGGAATGATTCCCTTTGGCGTCCGAATCAGCAATTGCAGACCGGTATCACGCTCAAGTGCATTGATTTGCTTGAGTAATGCCTGGGGAGATATGTATTTAGCCTCAGCTGCTTTGTTAATACTCCCTTTGTCAACAATCGAAATAAAGGAACGCAAATGTTCATTGTTCATTTTTGCATCCTCCGACAATTATTAACCTTCAAGTTTAGATGAACTGTTTACAAAGATTGGTGATGAGCCGGTCTTTTGTATTTATAAGGCCTATTTAGATTAGATATCAGTAATGCTCTTTTTTATAATACGCCAGAAAAATGAGTAAATCAATCGGCAAGCGGGTTACCAGAGCTACGGTTTACAAATAGCTTCTCAACCTTCAGTTTAGTAGTAACCTTTAGGTTGTAACCCTATTAGCACAAATCTGCTACTTCGGCAAATGATAATAAGTTATATTGATAGTGAAATTGGTAACGATATATGGTTGCCGGAACGCAAACTATAGGGAGGATAAAAGATGAAAAATCACATGTCACGCAGAAACTTTCTGAAGGGAGCCGCCACCGGCGCATTAGGGATGGCTACTGTCGGCCTTGTCGGGTGCGGTACTTCAGCAGTGTCGGGGAGCGCTGCCGGCACGGCTTCTCTTCCCTTCGAAAAAACAATATCATGGAATGCCGAATATGATGTCATCGTGCTCGGGCTCGGTTTAGCAGGGGGTGCAGCTGCTATGGCAGCCGCTGACCAAGGGGCAAAAGTTTTAATCATGGAGAAAGCGTCCAAGGGTGAAGACGGGGGCAACAGCAAATATGCCGGCCAAGGTGTTCTCTACGTCAAACCCGAAAACCGTGACGGTGCAATCAAGTATTTTCAAACTATCCGCGGGATGTACAATACCCCGGGCGACGATATCCTTGAAGCATTTACGGATATGATCATTACCAACCAGGACTGGATGATCAAACACGGCGCAAATGCTTTGCATTTTGCTGATGCTATCGGTGAATTCACTGATATTCCGGGGTATGACCTGATGGACTGCTGGTCTATTGACGCTACTATCCATGATGGTAAATTATTTAACTTTGTCCGTAACTATGGGCTTAAGAGTGATTCAATTGACGTATGGTTTGAGGTTCCTGCACAGGCTTTTATACAGGATCCTGAGACCGGAATTGTCCATGGCGTCAGGACTTCCGTAAACGGTCAGGAATACAATATCCGCGCTCTCAACGGTATCGTTCTCTGCACCGGCGGTTTTGAGAATAACATTCAGATGATCCAGGATTACCATCAATTGCCCTACGCATACGCCAAGGGTGGTCTTTACAATACCGGCGACGGAATCAAGATGGCTATGGATATCGGCGCAGACCTTTGGCACATGAGCAACATTGCCGGTCCCGACCTCAATGCGATCGATCCGACCACCAAGCGTGCTTTAGGCTACGCTATGATGGGATATCATCCGCTCCTCTCAACCGCGTTTACCTGTGGGACAGCAAGCATCATTGTCGGTGCGGACGGTACCCGCTTTGTGGATGAAGGCACGATTCCCGGACACGGCTTTATTCATTTCCATGGCATGAAACTCAGAATGCCTGTGTCTCTGCCGGCGTATTGCGTCTTTGACAGCACCGCCATCAATAAAACCATCTATAAAGTGTGGGATAATCAAGACAAGGTGAAGGACGGTACGATTATCACGGCGGACACCCTTGATGAACTTGCGGCCAAATTGGGGCTGCCCGAGGGCAGTCTATCTTCTACGGTCACACAATACAATGAATTTTGTGCCAAAGGCCAGGATGTTGTATTTCACAAGAAAGCCGAATACCTTGTTCCTTTCAGCGGGAAAGGTCCTTACTACGGGTTTGAAGTTTATCCTACTTACACCAATACACAAGGCGGCCCGCGGCGGAGTGCAAAAGGAGAAATTATGAATGTTGCCGGTAAACCTATTCCTCACCTCTACAGCGCCGGTGAGTGCGGTTCAATCTGGGGTGACATTTATCAAGGCGCCGGCAATCTGGCTGAATGCATTTCCTTTGGCCGTATCTCCGGTGCCAATGCAGCCGCCGCCAAAACAGACAACCTGCGTGAATCCGCAATAACCGGTACTCCTGTCAATTTCAATACTGCCGCAGAGGCTGATCATACTACGGCCGCTAATGAATTTATAGGAACCGGAAACGGTATCGGCGGAGACGTAACCGTAAAAATGACTGTAAATGATGGAAAGATAACCTCTATTGATGTATTAGAGCACAGCGAAACAGAAAACATCGGCGGTGCGGCTCTGAATAAGCTTGTAGAACAGGCCCTTACCGCTCAGGGGCCGAAAATCGATGGCGTATCAGGCGCAACCGTTACCAGCGACGCATTTAAAGCTGCATTGACGGAAGCTATGACCAAAGCAGGAATATAGTTCGGCACGGAAAATACTCCGGCTTTATTTGGAGGCTGCTGCCTATTGGAGCAGTATCTAATAAGCGGGTCACCAGGGTGCAGCTGAAGATATGTTTGGACGTGAGAGGGTACTTTCACGTCTTTTTCCTTTTCATTTATCAGCAGATAATAGCTAAAGCCCACCATTGATTGCGCGGACAACGGAGATGGAACCTGGATACGGAGGACAAGGTTTTTAGGTCATGGGTAAACCAGCTCCCTGGACAGGGATGTATATTTCAATATAGGAGATGCGTAGCCCTTTTTTTATCGATGTAAAAATCAACTTGCCGACAATATCTCCCTTAATAATGGCATAGAGATGTTCATCGATATGATTCATGATCAAGGTTCTTGAATTACTTAGGAAATATTCACGATTCGTGCTGGATAATACCGTAGATAAGTAAGTCTGCGGGGGTATATATTCAATATCCTCATTGATTTCCAGATCAACATACTCTAATTCATTTTCCCAAATAGCCTGCCCCCAGTTATAGTCATAACTATTCGGCCCGGATAAAAATTCTGCCGTTTTAATCCTAAAACTAGAAAATGTATATGGTAAGGCGTTCATCCAACTACTTACAGCATTTTCGATGCAGCTATGGTTTAACAATTTATCTTTATCCGTATGCTGCAGGCGATACAGCCCAGGCAGGGACTTAAGTTTAAATTTATGCAATGATGAATTAATGGCGATTATTTCGTTCTGAACCTCTGTCATTTTATTCAGAAGCAGAGTGTTTTTATGAATTTGTTCCTTTAAAGCCTGTTTTGATTCTTCCATTTTCTCAATGACATCTGCCGTCGAATCACTTTCCATGAGTTTTGCCACATCGTCTAAAGGTAAGTTCAGGCTTCTCAGAGTTCTGCTCTTAATAATGGTTCTGGCATCATAATCGTCAAAGTAACGATAATTGTTTTTCTCATCCTTAAGCGGTTCAATGATTTGCAATGATTCGTAATGTTTCAGCGTATCCACTGTAACCCCTAGCAGCTTAGAAAATTCGCCTATACGATATTTCATGACTATTCTCTCCTTGCTTTAAAGAAATCTAAGGGTGTAACTTTATCATACAATATTGTTAAAAAGAGTACAATTAAATATAAATACTTTCACAAATAGTGTTGACTCCTGTGTAACCCCCAAGTTTATGATTTATATAGTGGTACAGCTTTGCATTTAACAATCCAGGAGAACATCGGATCGAGAGAGGAAGGAATTCCCGGATGATTGCGAATGTATGAAAGTGATTTCTGGTATAAGCTGTATCTTTTTATAAGCTCGATTATCAAATCAAGAAGGAGAAGAATGGAAGGAAAGGGAGAATGAAAGGAATGAAAAAGTATTGCTGCACACTCTTGGTCTGCTTGTTGGTACTGAGTCTGGTACTGACCGGCTGTTCCGGCTCCGGAGTTAAAACAGGAACGAAAGCAGGAATTTATACCCCTGGCACCTATACTGCCCAGGCAGCGGGATTCGGCGGCAAGGTCTCCGTCACCATGACGTTTGATGCTAATGCCATCACCGACGTTAAGATTGAGGGAGCTGACGAGACTCCCGCCGTCGGCGGCAAAGCCATCGAAGAGTTTCCCGGGATGCTCATGGAGGCGCAGTCTGCTGACATCGACGGCATAAGCGGCGCGAGCTACACAAGCAAGGCCGTTCTGGCCGCCGCGGCGAACTGCGTGGCCCAGGCCAAAGGGGAGGATCCCAACCAGAAGACCTCTGTAGCCGACGGTACTTACAGCGGTCAAGCCCCCGGTTTCAGTTGGACGGGAATGATTAAGGCGGATGTGACTTTCAAGGATAACGCCATTACGGACATCAAAGTTGTAGAGGAGCAAGAGACCTACACCGGCGAGATTTTCTATACCATTCTTGACAATTATATTCCCCGGATTCTGGAGGCCCAATCTCTGGCGGTGGATGGCATCAGTGGAGCTACCCTCTCCTCCAACGGCGTGCGCGGCTGTGTGGAGCAGGCCATTGAGGCCGCCGGCGGTAGGAGCTCTGAGTGGTACGGCGAAGTAGCGAAGTCCACCAAGATTGTGAAAAAGGAGGGCTACGATGTCATTGTCGTAGGCATGGGTGGCTCCGGCATCACCTCCTTCCTGTCCGCTGCCCAAGCGGGGGCCAAGGTTTTCGGCATTGAGACCACGGCTAAGCTGGGCGGACAGAGCGCCACCACCAGCGGTCCCATGGCCGCAAACTCCAAGGTTAAGATGGATGAGGAGTTCGGCGGCAAAGAGTACATCGACGCCGACGCCCTTTACAAGGCCTGGAACGACTATTGCGGCGCCGACGCCAAGCCGGAGATGATCCGTATGGCCATCGACGAGTCTGGTGAGACCCTGGATTGGATGATCATGGACTGGGGCTTCCAGTTCTCCCCCATGAGCAGCTTTATCCTCAGCCCCTATCCTGACTGGAAAATTTGGTGCTACTATGGCGGTGAAACCAAGAACCGTTTCGGTACCAACAAGACCTATATGTTCGAAAACGCGGTCAAAAAGGCCCAGGATAAGAATCCTGCCGCCGAATATATGCTGGAACTCACTGCTCAGGAACTGCTGATGGACGGCGACAAGGTGGCCGGGGTGAAGGCCGTCTACCACGACGGCACCATTTATGAGATCTATGGCAAGACCGTCATTTTGGCCACCGGCGGCTTTATTGGCAATACTGACATGATGAACGAATACCTGGATGGCCCTGCCAACACTGTCGCCATGACGGTGGACGACGGCGACGGCATCAAACTTGGCCTCTCTGCCGGCGGTGCGCTTATGAATCCCGATATTCCCCCTATGGTGCACATCAACCAGGTGGCCAATCTCATTAAGAACAACGATCTGGATGCCGATGGGAAGCAGGTTCTCACTTCTCTGGCTATCGCCACTGACGCTCTGGCCGTGGATGGGACAGGGAAGCTGTGGAACACGAGAGAGGAGATCTGCCTGGCACCCCAGTATCGGTACTATAATATCTACACCGCCGCTCAGATCGAGGAGATCAAGACCAAGGGCCTGGCCAAGGTCAATAAGTCCATGTTCATGGATCAGGGGGGAACCGTGGAGGCGGGCAAGCCCATCGCTAATATCGATGAAATCCTCAAGGTGGGAGCCGACTATAAGAACGTCCTCGTCGCGGAAAGCGCCGACGACCTGGCCAAGGCCATCGGCTGCGATGGGGCCGCCCTGAAAGGCAGCTTGAACGGCGCCGGGGGACCTTACTACGCAGTGATCTGCTCCGGTTACGCCTACGCCACCTGCGGCGGCTTGAACGTGGACGACGCTATGAACGTGCTGCAGGCCGACGGTTCCCCCATCAGGAATCTCTATGCCGTGGGTCAGGACTCCATGGGTGTTCTGTTCTCCAGCGACGTTCCTTACACCCCATACGGCGGTCAGGCCCAGAGCTGGGCGTTAACCTCCGGCCGGCTGGCCGGTGCCAACGCGGCTAAGTACGCTATGGGCAAATAACCATCGAGGTTGGCAGACGTCATCTTAGAAGGGAGAAAGAATTATGAGTTTATCAAGACGTCAATTTCTGAAAGGTGTCGGAGTGGCCGGTGTGGTTGCCGCGGGAGCAGGCCTTAGCGGGTGCTCGCCCGCCGCGCCGGCAGGCAGCGGTTCCGGCTCCGGCAGCCCCGCGGAAGGTGCCCCGGGAAGCGTGGCCGGAGCTGCAGCTGCAAGTGAACTGATTGCGGCGGCCTATCTCAATCCGCAGGATTATGACTACCGTCAAAACACCACCGATTTCAAGACCCTGTTTTCGCCGCTGAAGATCGGCCCGCTTAACCTCAACCACCGCATGGTCAAGTCCGCCGCCGGCTCGGCCACTTACCTGGCCGGGCTTACCGACGAGCTCCTCCAGTACTACGTGCAGTTCGCCAAGGGCGGCGTTGAGCTCATCTGGGTGGAAATGGTTGCCGCCTTAGAGCCGCCTTCCGACGGCAGCCCGGTGTCTGCGGCAGCAATTGAATTCGGCAGAAAGCTCGTCGCCGAGTGCGGCAAATACGGCGCTAAGCTCGGTTATCAGACGTACGGGTTTCCGCTGAAGCCGGTTAACGACATGACGAAAGAAGACATTATTGCATTCCAGGCCCGCTATGTGAGCACCGCTCGGCAGATCAAGCAAATGGGCTTTGCTGCTTTCGAGATCAACGCCGCCGGCTTTAACCTCGGCGAGCATTTCCTTTCCCGTTTCCACAATGCCCGCACGGATGAATACGGCCCAGGCAGCCTGGAAAACCGGGCGCGCTTCGTGACCGAATGCATCCAAAAAATTAAACAAGCCTGCGGCAACGACTTTGTTGTTCAAGTCTTGATCGACTGCATCGAGGAAAATGACAACCTTACCAACAACGCCACCCTGGCGACGTTAGACAATGCGGTGACTGCGCCACACAATAAAGTAACGACGATTGAAGAAGGCATCGGCCTGGCCAAGTTGATCGAGGCCGCCGGCTGCGATGCCATGCACCTGCGCTTAGGCCCTCTCGACAATCACCCTTGTCAATTCGGCAGCGACCTTTACTTTATTTTGAACGGAATTGAGGGCGCCACCGGTTACGGCACCCAGTGGGATTTCTCCAGGCATTGGCAAGGCCAGCTGATTGCCAACCACAGCGGCGCCGGCATGCTGATCGACATTGTCGGGCGTTACAAAGAAGCGCTGAAGATTCCTTGCGGCACCGTTACCTACATGGATCCTGCCCACGCCCCGGATTACTTCGAGAAGGCCTTGGCCGAGGGCAAAGTCGACTTCTATCTTATGAACCGCCCCCTTACCGTTGACACCGAATACGTCAACAAACTGAAGGAGGGACGCAGCGATGAAATCGCCCCCTGCACCCGCTGCCTGCACTGCCACATTGGCTCCAACGAGATGAACCGCCAGATGGGTTATTGCCGCGTTAACGCCCTGACGCAACGGGTAATGACCGACAAAGGTCCGAAGACCTATGAGCTCCAACCGGCTGCAGTGCCGAAGAAGGTCATGGTCATTGGCGGCGGCCCGGCTGGTATGGAAGCCGCCCGCATCGCAGCCGCTCGCGGCCACCAAGTCACTCTCTATGAAAAGACCGGTGTCCTCGGCGGCAAGCTCACTTTTGCCGGTATGGTCAAAGGACCTCACGAAAACCTCGGGGACCTTAAGGCTTACCTGGCCAGTCAGTTGGAGCTTAACGGCGTAACCGTCGTTTTGAGCAAGGAAGTCGACGCCGCCCTGATCGCCGGCGAAGCCCCCGATGCCGTAATCCTTGCCGTCGGCTCCTTGCCGGGCGAGGTGGGCGTAAGCGGCGGCAGTGTGCCGACTATCGATTATGACCGATTCATGGGCAACAACACCGGTGAAAACGTGGTGGTATTCGGTTCCAATGCTCAGGCCTTTGACGCCGCTTTGTGGCTGACGGTGCGCAAGAAGAAGGTCACCATTGTGACACCGAATCCCAACGAGGATCTCGACAAGCAACAGTCTCATCACGCCCAGCGCTTTATGACTACAGCCCTCTATGCTCTGGGTGTCAAAGCCTATCCGGGATCCATGATCAAGGAAATCGGGGACGGCAAGATTACTATTGCCTCGGACTACGGAGTGGAAACCGTGATCGCCGCCGACTCGATCATCAACGCCGCCGACTTGCTGCCGAACAAGTCTTTGCTTGACGGTGTTGCGGTGAAGGAGACTTACGCTATCGGGGACTGCAATGAGCCTTATAACATCGCTTTGGCCATCCGGGCCGGAAACGATGTGGGCCGCGCTGTGTAGTACAACGTGGTTGCCGTGGTTGCGCTCTGCTTTTCAAGCAATGACCTTTTCTATCGTCAGCAGTAATTAGATACGTCATTGTTGAGGGAAAGAGTGGATACCGTAATTTAATTTAGAAACTAAAAACTGCCGCCAAAGCCCATCAAGGCTTAGGCGGCAGTTTTTGTATCCTTAAAGAAATGGTATTTGTTTAGCTCAGGCTTCGGCATAAGGCATAAGATATAAAGTGCTATAGGCCTGCCAGGTTGGCTCTTTCAGAAGTTTTCACCGCAGACTTGGGATCATTAGGCAACCGCGACAGTTGCAGTACGACAAGCCAAACGATGGCAAAGCCCAGCCATTGCCCCAAATCGATGGTTTGGTGGAGAATCAGCCAGTTTACGAGCAGGCCGGTGGCCGGGAAAGCCAGTTCGGCAATGGTGGCATGGGAAGCCCGGACGCCGTTCAAGCCGCGGTAATAGAGCAAGAGGCTTAAAAGGCTGGGCACGAGGGTCTGGTACAACAGGTTGGCCCAGACCGGAGCCAGATGGAGACTTTGACCGAGATCGGCCCAGTTGGGTTGCTGTACCAGGACAATGACGGTTAAGAGCGGCAGCGCGACAGCAAATCTCAGGGCAGTCAAGGTGGTGAAGGATAATTTTCCGATCAGACGCTTGCCCATGACGGTGGATCCGCCCCAGAGAGCGGCTGCTCCGATGGCACATAAGGAACCGAGCAATTGTGCTAAGCTGACTTCGGAAGTTGGCAGGTGCAGGCCGAAAGTAAGCAGGTAGGCGCCGATCAGGGCCACAACAAACAGGGCATAGAAATCTTTTCTCATCCGTTCCTTAAGCATCCAGGAGGCGAGAAGAATAACAAAGATGGGCTGAACTTTCTGCAGGAGCAGGACCACATTGGGATTACCATAAGTAAATCCGGCGGTGAACAGAATGGAGGCCAAGGCTGAGCCGCCCCAGCCGATAAATAAGACAGCCAGCCAGTCTCCGCCATTGAGTTGCTTCAGCTCCTGACGCTTCCAGATGAGCACAGGTGCGGCAAATAAGAATAGTAACAGGTGCTCCAACCAGACGATTTGTGAAGATGACACATGTTGCAATAAGGATACGATGAAGACCCCGTCCAGGCCCCACATGGCTGCCCCCAGGGCGATGAGCCAGATGCTCCGATTGGATGATTGCTTTGATTGCTGCATTGATAAATCCCCCAATAGTGAATGTGTGAGAATAAAACCCTCTGAATCGGAAAGAACAAAAATGCCTCGAGGAAATCGTGTTCCTCGAGGCATAAACATACAAACATAACAAACATAAGGCCACTTGTCCTAAGCTAGTTTGTACCTTCTCCCATCCGGACTATACCGTCGGCCTTGGAGTCTCACCAAGTCAGTCGGTGCAGCACTGGCGCTGCACTGAGTTGCGGGCTGAATTGCACGGGCAATCATTACCGCCGGTCGGGAATTTCACCCTACCTCGAAGGTTCGTATTCATCTAAAAAGAGTATAGCACATTGTTGGCTTCAGTGGTAGATACCTTAGGCATAGAGTTGCTATCCATTCCATGCCAAAGGACAGCTTTGACTGCCGCCTTTCCGCAAGAGCAAGAAGGGATAAATTATCTGCTTACTTCAGATAACTTGTCTAAGTAAAGACCAGAAGAATGAATAATACACAAAGAACATACCGGCGAAGGCGCTGGCCAGATAAAACCATGCCTCTTCGCGAAGGAGCAAGGGGATTTTTTTGATCTGGGTACTTTGGACAGAAACCTTGTCCTGTAATTTTGCCAGATGTTTTTTCAGCAGTCTGAAAATTCCCCATCCGATTAACGCTCCGAGAGTATTCATCAGTAAATCATCAAGATCCGTTATTCTGCTATTGAACAATTGACTCAATTCTATGATCAGTGAGAATACAAAACCGGATAATGCTGTTTTCCATAACACTTCATACTTCTTCCAAATCAATGGCAGTATAAATCCAAAAGGGACGAAGAGCAACATATTTTCTATATAGGGGCGAACACCCTCTGTAAGCCAAAAAAACGGCATCCAATTAATCTCATCCGGTGGAAAATTCAACCCCGTTGATGTTACTATACCAAAGCGGTTTTGAACAATATCCATTAGGGAAGGAATACCAGTAATACTCAGCACACCGGTAAGGTAGTAGACAAAGATACAAACGATTGCCATATGCCCCTTTGACAGTGTATAGCCCATCTTTTTGCTTTGAGAGGTCAGTAGGGTATGATAGGGAACCAAGAATGGCAAAGTACTGATGAACCATGTCATTGACGCTATAATAAGCCTTAAAATAAACATCAAAATCATATTGCTCACTAATGCACCTCCGTTGTAATTAACTTGGTTCATTATAGGGTATTTAAAAAAGAAATATCTTAATAAACCCTTAAGATAGGGTGATTTTCTCCTTAATCTGAATCTCCGGATATGGAAATAAGGAAATCTTAAGAAATCCATAAGTTAAAATTCCAACATCGCCTGCCTGATTTCGCTAAGATAAAAATGTCGAATCGGACAGGTTTTTATATTCCTGGAAGGGGGTCTCGGACAAAAGCAAAGAAAAATGTAACTATGCAAGGATGAATCGTGTCGTTGAAAGGAGAAAGACCATGAAAAGTGATTTTGTCTTTGTGGACGAGTTTGTATCAGGAATACGTTGGGATGCTAAATACGCCACCTGGGATAATTTTACCGGCAAACCGGTGGACGGCTATGCAGCCAATCGAATTGTCGGTACGAGAGCGTTGTGCGCGGCCTTGGAAAAAGCACGGGAAAACGCCGCATCCTTGGGCTTTGGCTTGCTTCTTTGGGATGGTTACCGCCCTCAATGCGCCGTAGATTGCTTTCTGCGCTGGTCTAAACAGCCGGAAGATGGCCGGACGAAACAGAAACACTATCCGAATATTGACCGATCCGAGATCATCGAAAAAGGATATGTGGCTGCCAAGTCGGGCCACAGCCGGGGCAGCGCCATTGATTTAACCCTTTATCATTTAGCTTCCGGAACACTTGTACCCATGGGCGGTGATTTTGATTTGATGGATTCAGTCTCACATCATGGCGCACATGGAATCAGCCAAGCCGAAGCGAGAAACCGTCAATATCTTTGTTCGATCATGGAGGCCAGCGGTTTTGTTTCCTACGCTTGCGAGTGGTGGCATTACAGCCTGAAACACGAACCTTATCCCAACACTTACTTTGATTTTCTCATCGCCTAGCTGAGCCGGAGCTCAGCGTGCGGCGGCATTTGGGGATGCCGGCGGAAGTGAGCATAAGACCTGGCGGAATACATACAGTGCAAAACATGCTGTTCCGCTAGTGCAAAACCGGAAATATCAATCTTAACGACGAGAACTGTGAGGTGCCTTTTGCAATGGAAATGACGGTATGCGAAATCGTCGCCGCCTGCGGCGGAAAATTACTCTGCGGGGACCTGGATACGGTGGTGACCTCGGTGGTGACCGACAGCCGGAAAGTGACCGACGGTTCCCTGTTTGTCCCCCTCAAAGGCGAAAAGGCGGATGCCCACACCTTTCTGCACGCCGCATTCGCCTCGGGCGCAGTCGCGGCACTGACCCAGGAGCATACGCGGATGGAGGCGGAAGAAGCCTGGATCGCGGTGGATTCGACGCAGCTGGCGCTCCAGCATATTGCCGCCGCCTATCGGCAGAGATTTTCAATCCCTGTCATTGGGATCACGGGGAGCGCCGGGAAGACAACGACGAAAGAAATGACCGCGCTGGCACTTTCCGCAGGATACAAGGTGATGAAGACGGGAGGAAACCATAACAGCCAGATCGGGCTGCCACTGATGATGTTTCAGTTTTCCAGGGAACACGAAGCGGCGGTGGTGGAGATGGGGATAAGCGATTTCGGCGAAATGGCGCGCCTGGCTCAGGTCGCCGCGCCGAATTATGCCGTCATGACCAATCTCGGCATTACTCACATCGGCCAGCTCAAAACCCAGGAGAACATCCTGGGGGAGAAGCTGCACATCACCGACCGGTTCACCCAGGGTTCCGTTCTGTTTTTAAACGGGGACGATCCGATGCTGGGCGGGCTCCGCGGCAAGACAGCGTATGAGACCGTCTTTTACGGCAGGTTGCCCTGGTGTGATTTCCGCGCGGAGGGGGTTACGGTTCAAGAGGAAACCACCGCTTTCCGCTGCCTTGTTCCAGGAAGAGAGAGCGTGGATGTGACCCTGCCGGTACTGGGAATGCACCATGTTCTGGATGCCCTGGCCGCTCTTGCGGTGGCGGAGCGGCTGGGCGTGCCCCTGGACCGGGCCGCCGCCGCACTCAGGGATTACCGCCCCCTGGCCATGCGCCAGCAGATTTACCATGTCAACGAGGTCACCGTCATTGATGATTCCTACAACTCCAGTCCCGGCGCGGCCAAAAGCAGCCTGAGTGTTCTTGCGGGGTTCCGGGGCGGCCGCAGAGTAGCCGTGCTGGCGGATATGCTGGAACTGGGGGAGTATTCCCGGCAGGCGCATTTTGAAGTCGGCGTCCGCGCTGCGGAAACCGGAGTGGATATTTTACTCACTGTCGGTCCGGAGGCGAAAGCCGTGGCCGAGGGTGCCCGCTCCGTCCGGTCCGGGATCGATTGCCGCGTTTTGGACAATAACCATCAGGCCGCAGCGGAATTGAAATCCTTTCTGTCTCCTGGTGACGCAGTTCTGGTCAAAGGCTCCCGCGGCATGCATATGGAGGAGATCGTCCGCGCCTTGCTGTAGTTTCCCGCTCCGGTAGGGACCGTCCGGCCAACCCAATAATTCTCGCCTGAAAAATATTAAAGAAAACCCGGCTTATAATGGAGTGTTTTTTAATGTTGAAAGTTGACAAAATAAGTGAAGAGACCTATTATTCATTCATTTCTCAAGCCGATTTAGGGAATTTTATGCAGTATCCTTCCTGGGCCAAGGTCAAAACCGAGTGGACCAGCGATTTATTGGGCTGGTTCACCCCGGATAATAAATTGGCAGGGTGTGGTTTGGTCTTATACCGGAAAATGCCCTGCCTTAACCGGTACCTGGCGTATTGTCCCCGCGGCCCGCTTATTGACTGGCAGAGCCCTAACCTCAGGGAATGGTTCGAACCTTTTGTGGCTTATTTGCAAAGCAAGCAGGTTTTTAGTATCAAAATCGATCCGCCAGTGGTCCAGGCAAAATGGTATACTCCTACAATTAAAAAGTTTTTAGAGCAAGCTCGTGAACAGGGCAGCAAAGGTAAAGTTTTGCGTGATATGCCACCGGATGAGGACTGCGCAATGGCCCAACAGGCGCAGCAGCAATTACGGCAAATCGGTTGGCAGAAGCAGCGGGGTGCTAGGGGTTTCGCCGCGACCCAGCCCGAATATGTATACCGCCTGCCTTTAAAGGGGCGCGGCTTGGAGGAGGTCTTCGCCAGTTTTCATACCAACTGGAGGCGCAACGTTAAAAAGGCTGAGCGTTTAGGCGTTAAGGTCCGGGTCGGGACAGAACAGGATTTAGCGGCTTTTTATGAGTTGCTGAAGATAACTTCAGAACGGGATCACTTCAAGGTGCGCAATTTCTCCTACTTTTCCAATCTGTACCGGTCCTTAAAGGCCGAAGCGGCAGACCGTATTGTTCTTTATCTGGCGGAAGATGAAGAGGAATTATTGGCTGCTACCTTAGCCGTCCATTCCAACGCCCACTCATGGTATCTTTACGGGGCCAGCAGCAATCTAAAACGGGAGAAGGCTCCTAATCATGCTATCCAGTGGCGGATGATTCAAGATGCTTATCAGCTTAAGGCCCACACCTATGATTTTAGAGGCATCAGCCCTACCCTGGATGAATCTGACCCCCTATTTGGGTTGTTGCGATTTAAATTGGGCTTTGGAGGCGAGGCTTGTGAAATGATCAGTGCTTGGGACTACCCCCTGCAGCCTTTGTTATACAGGGCTTTCCAGCTGTACTTAAAACGGCGGTAGGGTGGTGAAACCATATTCCTGAAAGGGGTCTCGACATGAAAAGAAAAAGATTGACTCAGTTATTTCCATTCCTGCTGCCGGTCCGCAGGACACAACGGAAATTATGCTTCTATACCAAGATGTACCTTGACCGGAACCACTATGCCAAAGCAAAGGCTCCAGAGTTTTTGCCTTTTTGCATTTATGAAACCAAGTCGAAGCTTCTCAATGAAAATACCGGCATGGATATGAAATACCAGGAGAACAAGGTGTTTAATCTGCGCCTTGCTGCGGAGCCCGTCAATGGCCTATTGATCCGCCCTGGCGAAACATTTTCATTTTGGCAGCGGGTGAGATATGCCGAGAAAAATGAGCGCTACAAGGACGGTCTATGCGTGGTCAATGACGAATTGGTTACGGTTCCGGGAGGCGGTTTGTGTCATCTCAGCAATTTGCTGTTTTGGCTCTTTCTGCATACTCCTCTCACGATTGTCGAACGGCATGCTCATGAGATTAAAGATTTTCCTTCTCCTGATGAGGATGAACCGGATGGTGTGGACGCGACAATCCACGAAGGGTGGTTGGATTTAAAGGTCAAAAACGATACCAATCTTACCTTCCAAATTGAACTATCCATTGATGGGCCTTACATCTATGGCCGTATTTTTATGGATCAGGCTAAAGGGTATAGTTACGAGGTTGTTAATCGTGATAAGCGCTTTCTCCAAAAAGAGGGAAAAATATTTGAGCGGGTTTCTGTTTGCCGGCAGGTGATCGACAACCAATCCAAGCAAGTTATTTCCGAAAATATGCTTTATACGGATGTATTTGAAATCGGGTATCCGCTTCCGGAAGGAACTGCTATCGCAGCGGAAAAGGAAATTTGAAAGGAGAAAGCTTATGAGTAAGTTGAAAATGGCAATTATCTTCGGAGGCTGTTCCGAAGAACATCCCGTCTCCGTTAAATCTGCTGGGGAGGTGGCCAAAAACCTGGATCTCGAGAAGTATGAACCCTTCTATATTGGGATTACGAAAGATGGGGTTTGGCAGCTTTGCCACTACCCTGAGGCCAATTGGGAAAAGGGCAGTTGCCGTCCGGCTATCCTGTCACCGGACAGAAGCGTCCAGGGATTGCTTGTTCTGGAGCAGGGACAATACCAAAGGATCCCTTTGGATCTGGTGTTTCCCGTTCTGCATGGCAAATTTGGCGAGGATGGCGCGATACAGGGGTTGTTGGAGCTCTCCGGCATCCCCTATGTGGGCTGCGATATCCCAAGTTCGGCTCTGTGTATGGACAAATCCCTTGCTTATATCGTCGCTGGAAACGCAGGAGTTGCGACGCCAAAGTTCCGGACGGTCACGGCGAAGGAGACTATTGATGCCCACCGGCTTGCTTATCCCGTTTATGTCAAGCCGGCCCGTTCGGGTTCGTCCTTCGGCGTCACTAAGGTATGCCGCCAAGAAGAATTGCTGAGTGCGGTGGAAATCGCCAGACAGTATGACTCGAAGGTGCTGATTGAAGAGGCTGTCGTCGGCAGCGAGGTAGGCTGTGCGATATTTGGGAATGACCTGGATTTGATTGCCGGCGAAGTTGATCAGATTTGTCTGTCTCACGGTTTTTTCAGAATCCATCAGGAGAATGAGCCGGAAAAGGGTTCCGAAAACTCAACACTAATCGTTCCCGCTGACCTTTCGGCAGAGGCGCGCTCGCGCGTTCAGGAGACGGCAAAGGCTATCTATCGCGCTTTGGGCTGCAGGGGACTGGCGCGGGTGGATATGTTCCTGAAAGAAGATGGAACAGTAATCCTCAACGAGGTTAATACTTTGCCCGGCATGACCTCATACAGTCGTTTTCCGAGAATGATGGCGGCCGCAGGCTTGCCCTTTGCCGAAGTGATCGACCGGCTTGTCTCGTTGGCCTTTTAATTTCCCCATCACCTAATTGAGCAGGACAAGAAAATTGCCAAAGGGACAGTTTGCCGATAGGGTGGGCTGTCCCTTATCGGTATTGTGATATTCAGAAAATCTTAAGATTTTCATAAGCAAAAAGCTGCAAAATGGATTTTTGGCTTTGCGGTATAATAATATGGGGTTATATACTTAAAAGAAAGAAGTTGACGCTTTTGGCTGCCAATATTTTGATTGTTGATGATGAACAAGCTATTGCCGATCTGGTTGAAGTTTATCTGAAAAATGAGAACTTTAATCTCTTTAAATTTTATAACGGCAAGGATGCCCTTGACTGTATTGCCAAGGAAAAACTGGATCTCGCCATTTTGGATGTCATGCTCCCTGATGTAGACGGTTTTTCAATCTGCCGGCAAATCCGGGAAAAGCATAATTTTCCCGTGATCATGCTGACAGCCAAGGAAGAGGAAATCGATAAGATTACCGGGCTGACCTTAGGCGCGGACGACTATATCACCAAGCCCTTCCGTCCCTTGGAGCTGATTGCCCGCGTCAAGGCGCAGCTGCGGAGATTTACCAAATATAATTCTTCAGAGCCAAACCAAGAGGAACACGTGATTGCCTTTTCCGGCTTGGTCTTAGACATAGATACCCATGAATGTACCTTGAATGAAAAAAAACTATCCCTCACGCCTACGGAGTTTTCCATTCTTTGGGTTCTTTGCTCCAACCGCGGCCGGGTAGTCAGTTCGGAAGAATTGTTCAATGTGGTATGGGGAGACAAATATTTCACCAACAGCAATAATACGGTCATGGTTCATATCCGGCATTTAAGGGAAAAAATGCAAGACAGCACGGAACATCCTAAATATATCAAAACGGTATGGGGGGTTGGCTATAAAATTGAAAAGTGAGAGAGATAGAAGAAGGAATGATTATACAAAGTTAAAAAGGGAATTATTTCTTCGCATGCTCTTGATTGTTTTTGCCACGGCTGCAACGGTTATCTTCCTGCGTTTTATCATTCAAAAAAACTTCAGTGTTGGCGACAGCATGGTCCATTTTTTAATGACTGCGTTTGATTTGCGCGAAAACGTGGCTGTACTAATTTATCGGTCTGTATTTTACAATAATATAGAAATGATTACCTTTATTGTGATTCTCATATTTTTAGTTATTTTGCTTAACTTATCGATTTCCTGGTTTACTAAATATTTTGATGAAGTCAGTGCCGGAATGGATAAACTTGTTGAGGAATCCGCTGCTGAAATAGCCTTATCACCGGAATTGGATTTTATGGAAAATAAGCTGAATCAGATCAAAAACAATCTGGAAAAACAAAAGAAAGCCGCCCTGGAGGCCGAGCAGCGCAAAAATGATTTAGTCGTTTATTTGGCTCATGATATCAAGACACCTCTGACCTCCGTGATCGGCTACTTAAGTCTTCTCGATGAAGCACCTGATATGCCTCCGGAACAGAAGGCCAAATATGTAGGTATTACCTTGGAAAAGGCTTATCGATTAGAACAATTAATCAATGAGTTTTTTGAGATCACAAGATTTAATCTGCAAACAATTGTTTTGAATAAAGAAAAAATCAATTTACAGTTCATGCTCCAGCAGCTGGCCGATGAATTCTATCCCATGCTGGCTCCCCA
Organism: Desulfitobacterium chlororespirans DSM 11544; assembly: GCF_900143285.1. Classification (NCBI taxonomy): domain Bacteria; kingdom Bacillati; phylum Bacillota; class Clostridia; order Eubacteriales; family Desulfitobacteriaceae; genus Desulfitobacterium; species Desulfitobacterium chlororespirans. The sequence goes on along the minus strand of NZ_FRDN01000004.1, from coordinate 557,943 downwards.
GGCCAAGCAGGTGTCAGTCAATGTGCCTGATGGCCTCACTCTATGGGGAGATGCCGACAAACTGGCCCGTGTATTCAATAACATTCTGAAAAACGCCATAGCTTACAGCTATGAAAACAGCGTCATTGACATTGCTGCCGGGCCCCAGGACAAGACTATGGTGATAACATTTACGAATCAGGGAGACCCCATCCCGCAGAAAAAGCTGGAAACTATTTTTGAGAAATTTTACCGCTTAGATTCCGCACGTTCCACAAACACCGGCGGAGCAGGACTGGGTTTAGCTATTGCCCAAGAAATTGTCAAGGCTCACGACGGCACTATCTCTGTGGAAAGCAACCCGGAAAATACGACATTTACAGTAAAAATTCCATTATAACAATAAGAAAATTTTAAGAAGTCCATAAGCTGGAAGTCCTATATAGCTCCTTGTTCTGTGGTTAAGTACAGAATAAGGAGCTGTTTTATTATGGAAATCATCAGCTTAAGAAAAGAATAAGTACTTCGTAAGCACTTCTTAAGATTTTGCTAAGTTAAAATTCCAACATCGCCTGCCTGATTTCGGTAAGATGAACTTGCCCAAGCGAACGGGCTTTGATATTCCGGAAAGGGGTCTCGGACATGGAAAGAAAAAGAATGACTCAGCTGGTTTAGGGTGGTCAGGATGAGAACTGGAAAATTAAAAACGAATAATGGCGGCCTGGCCTGGTTTTTCCTGGGGCCCAGCCTGCTGGGCTTTGCTCTTTTTTATTTGCTCCCCTTTGTCACCGGCTTTTACTATTCCCTGGTGTACAGTCCCCTTAACGGTACGTTTGTCGGACTACATAATTATGGTGCTTTATTAAAAAACCCCAGCTTTTTAGCAGCTCTGGCCAATACAGCCAAGTTTACTTTAATCTGTGTACCCCTTAATCTGATGCTCTCCCTGGGAGCGGCCATGTTATTGAATCAAAAATTACCGGGCCGGAACCTGTTCCGCACCATTATGATCACGCCTTTGGTGGTGCCCGTAGCTTCGGTGGTTTTAGTCTGGCAGGTATTCTTTGATTTGAACGGTGTTTTAAATTCCCTGATCCATGCCCTGGGTTACCCGCCCGTGGACTGGATGAAAACCAACTGGTCCAGAGTGGTGGTCCTGGTGATTTATCTATGGAAAAACATCGGTTACAGCGTCATCCTGTTTCTGGCCGGATTGCAGAATATACCGGCTGAATACTACGAAGCGGCCAGGATCGACGGGGCCAGCCGCTATCAGGAGTTTTTTCGAATAACCCTGATCTATTTGACCCCCACGACTTTTTTTGTTTTTGTAATCTCGATGATCAATTCCTTTAAAGTGTTCCGGGAGACGTATCTTATCTCCGGAGACTATCCCCACAACAGCATCTATATGCTGCAGCACTACATGAACAATATGTTCATGGCTCTGGACTATCAGAAATTGACTTCCGCGGCCTTCATTATGGCTGCCTTTATTGTGGCCGTCGTTTTACTGCTTTTTATCGTGGAGAGAAAGATCACCAATATGATTAATTAGACCCGGCGAGAGGGGGGTGTGTGTTTGAAGCGTAACCACCGGATCAGAAATCTGCTCCATTTTGCAATTTTGCTGGTATTGGCTGTCCTGTTGATGTTTCCCCTGGCTGTAACCGTCACCAATTCACTGATGAGTGAACAGGAAATCGCCGACCATTATGGCCCGGTGACGGACAAAGATTTAAGCAGCTATCAGGATGACACCGGGAATCACTTTGCCCAGTTCCGGCTGATACCCGAGGTGGTGGTGCTGAAGCAGTATTATAACGTACTCATCAAAAAGACCCAGTTTCTGTTCATGTTCTGGAATTCCGTGTTGATCACCTTTCCGATCGTCATCGGGCAAACGGTTGTGGCGACCCTGGCGGCCTATGCCTTTGCCAAGCTGAAGTTCAGGGGCAGGAATTTCCTGTTTTTTTTGTATATCACCGTGATGCTGATGCCGTTCCAGGTCACACTTGTGCCCAACTATTTAATGGCCGGCCAGCTGGGCCTGCTCAACAGCCACTGGTCCATTATCCTGCCCGGCATCTTCAGCACCTTTGGCGTATTTCTCTTAAAACAGTATATGGAGCAAATACCGGACTCCTATCTTGAAGCGGCCCGGGTGGACGGAGCCAGCCAGCTACAGGTTTTCCTCAAAATCATCCTGCCCATGTCCAGGGGCGGCATAGCAGCCATGGCCATCCTTGTGTTTATCGATAACTGGAACATGGTGGAACAGCCCTTGATTTTTTTACAGGATGCGGCCAAACAGCCTCTTTCCCTCTACCTTTCCAGAATCATCGACGGTGAAAAAGGATTGGCCTTTGCCGCGTCCGTTTTATATATGCTGCCGATGCTGCTGAACTTCCTCTACGCCGAAAAATACTTGCTGGAAGGAATCCGGCTTTCTGGAATCAAAGGCTGAGCAAGGAGGGCCTTGCTCTATAAATTCTTGCACATTTACTCGACAAGGGCTATTGTGTCGCCGCTGCACTAGTCCAGGAAGGGAGACGGGAAATTGGGGAATGAAGCAATCGCAGGTGATGCGCAAAGAAAAAAGGTGATCGGAAAGTTGAGCCTGCTGTTCCTGATGACGATGATCGGGCTGACGTTCTTCTCCAATACCATCAATAACTTTGCTCTGCCCAGGGTCCAAACGGTCCGGCCAACCAACGGGGCGTTAATCAAAGAAATATTCGGGGAAGGGACGGTGGAGGTCAAATCAACCCGGGAGGAATACGCAGATGCCAATTTGCGGGTCAAGGAGGTCAGGGTGGAGCAGGGGGACAGGGTCAGTAAAGGCCAGCCCATCATCATCCTGGACGTGGACGGTCTGAAGTCGGATTATCAGGATGAACAGGCCCGCTACCGGCAGCTCCAGTTGTCCCTGGCCGGGGCCCAGGCAGAGCAGGCGCAACAACAAGGGGACTACGATAAGCTGAAGGTCCTGTTTGATCATGGAGCAGAAACAGCGGTAAACCTGGAAAACGCCGCCAAGAACCTGGCGGACGCGCAAAGACACTGTGAGGACATTCAGCTTAATCTGGAAATACACGCCAGAAAGGTGGCTGCCCTGGCCCAACAGGTGGCCGACAACGGCGTGTATACAGCGCCTGTGGACGGCCTGATCACAGAACTGAATTTTGCCACCGGGTCGATGACCAATAGCTCCCTGCCTTTGTTTAAATTGGCTGACCTGGGGCAGGGGTTCCGGCTGATCGTGTCCATTGACAAGGATTTGCTTGATTATGTCAAACCCGGAGATACGGTGAGTGTGAATATTCTCTCCCTGGGGGATCAGAAAACCGAGGGAACAATCGACAAGATAGTGGAAAACAGCCGGCATAACGGGGAGGAGAAGGATCTGTGGATCGACGTCTCTCTGGAAGGCCTGACCGGCGGCGAAAAGGGCGAAATCTATTTAAGCAAAAAAACCAAGCCTTACGATACCCTCGTACCGAACAGTGCGGTTTATGACGACAGCAGCGGCTCCTATGTCTTCGTTCTGGAATCAAGAAAAGGGCCTTTAGGGACGGAGAACTATCTGCAAAAGGTAAACGTCAATGTGGAAGACAGCGATCGTGAAATGTCCGCGCTTACAGATGGGGTGATGGGCGAAGTGGTGTGGCAAAGCAATAAACCGGTGGAGGACGGGGACAGAGTTCTGAAGGAGGGGGCAAATTGAAACCGGCTCAATTGAAACAGGATAAATCAGCCTACCCGGCCTATCTTGTTCTGGGCCTGGGACTATTGGTCTTAACCTGGAGCACCCTTCTGGGGCCATCCCTGCCCGCTCAATTGGCGGATCTTGGCGGCCCGCACCAAACCGGCAAAATCACCGCCACCTGGCTGGGCGACTCCCATCAGCCGGAAGAAGGGTCTTTTTCCCTGCAGGATCTGAGGCAGCTCAGCCAATACAGCCTCCGGGACTACGATCTGGCTTACGCCATGGAAGCTTCAACTTCTGCCGCTTATCAAAAGAATCAGAGCCCGGCCCAGGTGCTGGGGGTGAATGACCGATATGCTCAATTCCAGCAAATGAACCTGCGCTCAGGCCGTTTTTTGAGCTTCGAACAGGAAAACCAGCAGGTGGCCGTCATTGATGAAGAGCTGGCCCAGGCTCTTTTTCAGAACGGCAATGTGGTGGGCCTGGAGATAGAACTGTATGGCCGGGAATTTAAAATAGTCGGAGTGGCCGGGAAGGACCGTTCCCTGATCGGGACTCTGACAGACCGGGGCTACGGCACAGTGTACATACCGGCGAAAATACTGTTGGAACTGGAAGCGGATGCCCGCATAACCTCATTGGCAGTGGCAACCAAGGATGCCGGCACCACAGGCCGCAATACCGCTGTTTTGGCAACGGCCCTGGCCTCCGTCGGCCAGGACCCGGCAAACTACAAAATCATCGATTATAATCTGGCCGGTCTTCTGATGGAACAAGGGAACCTGCTGCGCAATTTCCTGGCGGGGACGGTGGCCATGGTAATGCTTTTCAGCTTGCTCAGACGAAAAATAAAGGGTATTGCTCGTTTCTGCCGCCTGAGACTCCGGGATAAGTATTGGTGGGAGATGATCAAGGGGGACGCCGCCAGCCTTATGCTCGGTATGGCGGAGGTATCAGCGCTTGCTGCCGTGATGCTGCTGATATGGAAATCAATCAGCTTTACCTTATATATTCCGCCGGAAAACATCCCCAATGAACTGATTGATGTTTCATTTTGGGCCGACCTCATTAAGAAGGGGATTGAAACCGGGATGCAAAGCGCCGGTTATGCAGCACCGCCTGGAGAAGTTCAGTTGAATATCCTGAATACCGTCCGTAACTGGAATTTGTTTTTAAACATCTTTCTGGGTTGGCCGCTGTTTTTGCTGGGACTTTACCAGACCCGGCTGTTGCAGGAAAAACTGCTCAAAGTGGAAGTGTTCTGCAGTATTTTCCTGCTGGCCGCCTTAAGCCTGGGCACTGCCTTGCTATGGCTCATCAAAATGCCCCTTGTGATTGAGACCGGGGAGGTGTTGCTGATATTCAGCTCTGTATTTTTAACCGTGGTCACTTTTATTGATAGGAGGGCAGCGGATGGCGGGTTTACATCTGAAAAATCTAGCTAAGACCTACCCCGGCGGGGTTGCGGCAGTCAGGGATTTCTCTCTGGAAATAAAGGATCAGGAATTCTTAATCCTGGTAGGTCCCTCCGGCTGTGGCAAAACAACCGTTTTAAGGATGGTGGCCGGGCTGGAGGAAATTTCAGCCGGTGAATTATATATTGATGACCGGCTGGTTAATGACGTGGCTGCCAAGGACCGGGATATTGCCATGGTTTTTCAAAATTATGCTCTTTATCCCCATCTGTCGGTCTATGACAATATGGCCTTTGGGCTTAAGCTGAGAAAGCTGCCCAAGGCTGAGATCAGGGAAAATGTGCAGGAAGCGGCCAGGATTCTGGGACTTGAAGATCTTCTCCAACGCAAACCCAAGGAACTTTCCGGCGGGCAAAGGCAAAGGGTGGCCCTGGGGCGGGCCATTGTCAGGAAACCCAAGGTCTTCCTGATGGATGAGCCGCTGTCCAACCTGGATGCCCAGTTGAGAACCCAGATGAGAATAGAAATTGCCAAGCTCCATAAAAATCTGCAGACAACCTTTGTTTATGTAACCCATGATCAAACCGAGGCCATGACCATGGGCACCAGAATCGTGGTGATGAAGGACGGCCTGATCCAGCAAATCGACAGCCCCCAGGCCATCTATGACCATCCGGTCAATGTGTTTGTGGCCGGTTTTCTCGGCAGCCCGGGGATGAACTTTCTGGAAGTTCTAATGATCGAGGAAAAGGGCTGTATTTATGCCCAACTGGCCGATGCCTTGTTGCCTGTTCCCGCTGCCGTAGGACAAAGGTTAAAGGGGCAGGGGTATCTGGACCGGAAAGTGGTCCTGGGGATCAGAGCGGAGCATCTCTGGGGCAGCGGAGATTTTTTGGACCTTCATCCTCAGTGTACTTTGCCCGGGAGGTTGGAGTTCAGCGAATTAAGAGGGGCGGAAACTTACCATTATGTAAGGATCGCCGGCAGAGAGGTGGTTGTCAGGGTGAGTCCGGAGCTGCGCGCCGCAACCGGACAGGAAGTCAGGGTGGGGTTTAATATGGCCAAGGCCCATTTTTTCGATCAGGAAAGTGGGGTGAATATCTGAATTTTGAATAATTAAAGGAAAAGGGGTGTTTTGATGATCAAAAATAAATGCGGAGTTGTTTTAAGCCTGGTTCTGGTCTTCGGCATAGGGGTATTTACTGCCGGCTGCGGCAATACTCAGGCTGCCGGGGGAGCAAATGATCCTAATTCCCTGACCATTGCGGTGGTGAGCAAAGATACGTACCTGGATACGGCAGTAAAAAAGTTTGCGGAACTTCATCCCGGCGTTAGGGTGGAAGTGAAAGAATACACCTCCAGTACTTCGGAAAGAGGTGAAGGTGTCAGGGCGGCGGAGTCCGGGGATATTGAAAAATATGTCACGGCTATGAATACCCAGCTCATGTCCGGCCAGGGCAGCGATATTATTTTATTAAATAACCTGCCCTATCAGACCTATGCGGATAAGAATCTTTTAGTTGATTTGGGCGGACTGATGCAGTCGGATCAAAGCTTCGACAGCAGTAAATACTACCAGAATATTTTCAAGGCTTTAGAGTATAAAGAAAAACTCTATGGGCTGCCGGTTAATATCAGCATCGATATGATTGCCGCCGATCAAACCTTACTGGCTGATTCTCAGGTGTCAATCGACGATAGCAACTGGGATTGGCACGATTTTGTCAAGACGGCGGAAAAGATCATGAACGACAACCAAAACGGGGAAACCCAGGAGATGTATGCCTTGGCCGGGATGGATGAAAAAAGACTGATTGAGACGCTGGTTAAAGAAAACTATGCTAAACTGGTCGATCCGGAGAAGAAGACTGCCAATTTTACCGGTCAGGAATTTCTTGATTTACTTTCCTTAAGTAACTATCTGATTGACCACAAACTGGTGAATACGGATACGGCCCAGACCAACATTATGGACATGGCCGCCCGGGGTAAACTTGTTTTTAATTTCACTTCTCTCCAAGGGTTTTGGGCCCTGCAAACGACCAAAGCGATTTTCAGCGAGGGTGTTCAGCTTTTAAAGCCCCCCGGAAACGTGTCCTTTGCCACGGACTCCCTGTATGGGATCAGCAGTCAATCGGACCATCAGGAACTGGCCTGGGAATTTTTGAAATTTTTGGTCTCTGATGAGATGATGATTCAGGGAGGAATGCCGATTAATAAGAGTGTGCTTCTCCAGGTTGCCCAGAATTTCACCCAGGCTATCCAAACAAGAGGTGGGAAAATGATGATCAAGGAGGACGGCATTCCCGGTCAATCAATAACACTGCAGCCCCCCACCCAGGAGGATGTGGATTATCTGGAAAACCTGCTCAGTCAAGCGAAGGTCTACATCGGAACGGATCAGAAGATTATTGCCATTGTTCAGGAGGAAACCGCGGCCTTCTTTACAGGACAGAAGACAGCGGAAGTGACTGCCCAATTGATTCAGGACAGGGTGAGCACCTACTTAAATGAATAATCGCCAAGGTTTTTAATAGATCTTGAAAAATTAATGTGAGCGAAAGAGCACCGAGCAGTTCGGTGCTCTTAGTTCAAACGCGAGTTTATCAAATTTTCATAAATTACATAGTAATTTTTCACTTTTGCCAAGGTGGTAGTTTATTTTTGGCTGTAATAATTAAGAATGTAAATTCTGCAGCTCGATTACGTCTTTTTGCCTGTTTGTCGCGAGCTTGTTCTATTTAGAAAAAAGGACATGCTAACCTAAGGGAGGGGTGTCTGGATGACAAAAGAAAAAATTCTGATCGCCGACGATGAGGTAGAGCTTGCGGAACTGGTCAAAGACTTTTTAAGCGACGAACAGTATGAGGCTTTGGTCGCCAGGGATGGTCATGAGGCCCTGGAGCTGTTCAGGATGAACCAGCCCCAGCTGGTGATTCTGGATATCATGATGCCCGGCCTTGATGGGATGGAGGTCTGCCGGAGGATCCGCGCCGAATCCAATGTCCCCATCATCATGTTAAGCGCGAAAAAGGCCGAGGTGGATAAAATCCTCGGCTTGGGACTGGGGGCGGACGACTATATTGTCAAGCCCTTCAGCCCCGGTGAAGTGGTGGCCAGGGTGAAGGCTCAATTGCGCAGATTCAAGATGAGCGCTGTTCCCGAGCCCAAAACCCGGCTCTTGTCATACAGCGGTCTGGAAATTGATGTGCAGGGGTATGAGGCGGTCTTGGCCGGCCGTCCTCTGGAGCTGACCACCAAAGAATTCGAATTGTTGCGGTTTCTGGCCCTGCACCCCAATCAGGTCTTGACCCGGGAGCAAATCTTTGCCAATGTTTGGGGGTTTAATGAAAGCGGTGATTTAAATACCGTGACCGTCCACATTAAGAAACTGAGAGAAAAAATCGAAGCGGACCCCGCCAATCCCACTTTATCAAAACCGTTTGGGGCGTGGGCTACAAGTTCAGCGGAGGGGCAAAATGAAGCTGGATATTCGGGTAAAATTCATCCTGTCCTTTTTTGTTATCCTCTTGATTCCGGTGTTAATGACTCCGGCGGCAGTTGGCAGTAATTTGGATGCCGGCAGGCAAGATATATCTTTACGAATTGTCATAATCGGGATACCCTTTGTGGTTTACTTTGCAGTCTTATCCTGGTATCTGACCAGGAATTATCTGCTCCCACTGCAACAATTGCTGGAAGCTACCAAAAATATTGCCGAGGGGAATCTGGACTTTTCCATCCCTTATCAAAGGGAAAACGAAATGGGAGCTTTATGTGAGGCTTTTGACCTGATGCGGCAGAACTTAAAGACTTCCCTGGAACAGCAAAATCATTTGAATCATTCCCGCCAAGAGCTGATTGCCAGCATTTCTCATGATTTGAGAACTCCGTTGTCCTCCATCAGGGGATATGTGGAAGGTTTGCCGAAAGCCGTTCATGATCCGGAGAAACTGAACCGCTATCTGAGTGTGCTTAAGAATAAAACCGCGCTGCTGGATACTTTGATTGAAAGGCTCTTTGAGTATTCCCAGCTGGACATGGACGATTCCCAAGGGGCTTTCTGCCTCTGGGATGCCAAGGAAATGCTGGAATCCACCCTTGCCCCTGTGGAACTGGAATTTGTTGATCAGCCGGTTCAACTGCTGCTGGCCAGACCGTTTCCCTCGGTGCCCATTGAGGCCAATCCGGACCAGGTCGCCCAGGTGTTTGATAATTTAATCAGCAACGCCAGACGATATCTGGGGGAAAAAGGAACGATAGCTATTGGAGCCAAAGTGGAGGGGGCTGATTTGCATATTTCCGTAACGGATGATGGGACAGGCATAGCCCCGGAAGATTTGCCCCATATGTTTGAGCAATTTTACCGGGCGGAAAAATCCCGCTCCAGGAGCTTCGGGGGCGCGGGACTGGGCCTGGCCATCTGTCAAAAGATCATCGAAAACCACGGAGGGGAAATATGGGTGGAAAGTGAAGTGGGGGTTGGGACCCGGTTTAACTTCAGGCTGCCTGTTCTCACCCATCGCCCGTCGGCATACCGGCATTAGACTGATTAAAGAAAGGGCGGGAACATGGAGTGAATGATTGTGTGGCCGAACGGAGAACCTTTGTGATTGTGGCTAAAAACGACTTTGGAGCAGCAGCTTCTAAAATGAGGTGACTAACATGGAAAACGCAAAAAATATCAAACCCACCGGCAAAAGCACAGTCCGCAACATCCTGGAATGGGTCGTGGTTATAGTTATCGCTTTTGCTTTATCCTGGCTGATTCGCACCTTTGTCATCGAACCGCGTTATGTTCCCAGCGGCTCCATGCTGCCGACAATTCAGCTTCAGGACCGGCTCATCGTGGATAAATTCTTTTTCAAGTATTTCGGTGAGCTTCATCCAGGAGATATTATTGTTTTCCACCCGCCAAGCGAAGCCCATGCTTCCGATGATTTTATCAAGCGGCTGATCGCTCTGCCCGGGGATACTGTGGGAATCCGCAATCATCAGACCTATATTAACGGGCAGGCTATTGATGAGCCTTATCTGGCGGAACCTCAGATTAAAACTATGGAACCGGTGGTGGTTCCGGAAGGGTACGTTTTTGTGATGGGGGATAACCGCAATGATAGCAAAGACTCCCGGGAGTGGGGCTTTTTGCCTATGGACAGCATCACGGGGAGAACCCTTTTCCGCTATTGGCCTTTGGAACATTTCGGGGTTAAAGTTCAAGGGTATGTGGTAAACGTCTAGATACAAACGTTTACCACACACCCTGATTTATTTCTCAAAAGGGTTATAGCGGCTATGCTTAATCCCATTGCCAGAGCCCCAACGAAGGATAATGGATTTGCTATGGCTATGAACTTACAAGAGAAGGGTCAGGAAAGAAATTTTCTAAATAAGTTAATAAATTTCTCCATATAAGGAGGTATCGCGTCTTGCTGTTTGATAATGTATGCATAGGCAAGGGGACTTACCATAGTTTCATCTATTTGCATGGTAAAGATATTAGCAGATTTATGAAAAAAGTTTTTATACTCAAATTCGGATAGAATTCCTACACCTTGTTTATTTAATACAAGCTTTCTCATAGATTCTAAATTAGATACAATATAATTGCCCCTGTAATTGTCAGGCAGTAACTTAATACTATATCCAAAATGGATTTTAGGGATTGAGTTAATATTGATGTTATTAGAATCAAGATCTACCCATTTTGAGTTCTTGTGCATGATCAATATGTTTTTAGAAGATGAGATAACTTCTATTTTTAGATTTCTTGACTCAATCGATTTGCTAAAAGATTCATTTTGCAAATCTTCTTCCATTATAGCAATTAGTCCAATAGTAGAATCATTATATTCATGGCCAAACAAAATATTTTGATGAGATTCTGTTTTAAATGAAATATTTAAAGCCGGAAAGCCTGAATAAAAACTGGTAATTATCGAAGGCAAATTAATCTCTAAAAATTTGGGAATAGTCAGGATTGCAAATTCTCCGCGAACTGATTGTTTTTTTTCAATCTGAAATGGTTCCAGTAATTCAGTGAGCTCTTTATATTTCTCTAAAATTTCCGAAGATTTATTAATGAAAATTTTACCGGCATCAGTTAGTTCGATGCCTTTTTTTGTGCGAATTAATAAATTGACTGAAAAATCATGCTCAATTTTTTTTATTGCCTTACTAATAGCCTGGTGGGTCATAAAGAATCTCTCCGCTGTTTGGCTGAGCGATTTGGTTTCTGCTAAATCTACCAGATATTTAAAATATTCTACCTGCATTTTGCAATTAGACCTCCCCTTCCCATACTCTTGCTTTTGAGTGATTTCATGTAAAGTGAGTTTTAAAGAGCATTTCTGAAACGTTAGAGGGCAAGCGCTTTAATCTTCGGGAAATCTGACTGTGGCTCATGCTTTCTAATCCGATGGCTTGACCAAGGGGGCGCTCTGGATGTTCGCACAGATCTCTTGTAAAGCGGGTATAGTCTTGAAGTTGAGCATGACTGGTGAGAGAGTGAGCCGATGTGTTGCTAGTTTTGAATTTCACAATCGAGGCCAGGGATTTGGCGAGGACTGCCCTATCTCTTATTATAAGGACTTTTTATTGGCATTGATAGAGTTAATCAGGAACATGGTCGTTTTTTGTTGTTTTTGCTTGAATTCGAGCTGGTTTAGACTTTGACATTTTTGGGGTTGTTAGCTTTAGGCAACGCTGCTGTTTTAATATAAAGGTCATCAAAGATGATGCAACTAAAAGTTACCTATTAATCATAAGAAAATGTGATGCTTCCGATAAAAAAAATTTATTTATATAATTAAAACGACATGGTTGCTGATTTTAGAAATAATTTAAATTAATAGGAGGTATTGAACTATTGTTAAAAAATTAAATAGGATATTTTAATTTTTATCGCAAAAATAAGAAATTATCTGAACTTCCCCTGGAATTAATCTTATCATAATGTTTCATTTTATTAATAATTTTTGAGATTAGCAATCATTACCTTTCGGTATGGTCAATAAATTTTGGAGGTGTACTCAAAATTATGACAAATCCAGTTCAAAGCGGAGCAGATAATAGGACATACTTCGATGGCCATAAGCTGAGTAAAGTTCAAAAAAGATTTCTCATTATAGCTGCATTTTTCTATGTGTTTGATCAAATGGACGTGTCAAATTTCGGCTTTGCCGCTCCCTCACTAATTGCCCAGTACGGTTGGAATATGCAGCAAATTACGAACATAGGTGCTCTCAATATGCTGGGGATGTGCATAGGAGCAGTCATTGGCGGGTGGACCGCAGACATTATCGGACGCAAGAAATCCTTACTATTATATGGTTTCATTTTTTCCATATCTTCTTTAGCCAACGCTGTTTTTACCGATTATATGGCCTTTGCCTTTTTCCGCACCTTAACCGGAGTAGGCACGATTGCCTTGGTAACTATCGCTATGGCTTATATCTCGGAAATGATGCCCTCAGAATCACGGGGAAAATATCAGGCGCTGGCAATTGCCGGCGGAACAGCCGGAATACCTTTAATGGCGATCTTGGCCAGAATCGTTGTGCCCATGTCACCGGACGGCTGGCGCTTTATCTTTATCTTAGGCGGGGTTGGTATTGTTGTCTGTCTGCTCGGGATTCCGTGGATCAAGGAATCACCGCGCTGGTTGGTTTCCAAGGGCCGTATTGAGGAGGCTGAGAGAGTTCTCGCAGAAATTTTGCCGGAAGCTAAGCTCCCTGCCAATGTCGGTGCGGCTGATAAGCCTAAAAATTCGGGTATTATCGAAGCTTGCAAAGTAATGTTCAGCGGCGCTTATATCAAACGGACGGTTGGCCTGCTATTTGTCGTAACGGGCGTTACGCTGGGAAACTTCTATCTCGCCAACTTGTATCAGGCTGTGCATACGACAATGGGGTTTTCCCTGAATGATGCCTTAACCATCAACATGGTAGCAGCTTTGGTGGTACCCATTGGCAACCTTATTGTTTCCCGGGTTACCGACAAAGGGGGCAGAAAGATCCCGATCATCATCTGGTTTATAGTCATAGGCGGGCTATTTATAATTCAAGGGCTTTTCAGCAGTGTTTTGCCGATTGCCATATGTATGGTCTTGAAAGGCCTTCTTATGTCGGCTGCCATGACTCTGGCCTGGACTTATACGGCGGAATCCTATCCGACGCAAGTCAGAACCAGCGCGGGTGGTATTGCCCTGGGCCTGGGGAGAATGATTTCCGCCTGGGCAATGGTTTCGGCATCGCCAATATTCCTTACCTACGGATACTTTGGGGCTAACTTAGTCAATGGCTTATTCTTTATTGTTCCGGCTCTCATCTTTTTGGTACTTGGAGAAAAAACCGCTGGGGCTTCTCTGGAGAAATTGAATCCTGTGCATAAAACACAGGCCATCTAATTTGTCCTATAGTCATAGTTGCCCTGACAAAATCTTATCAGGAGGACTTTATTATGAACAGCAAAAAAGTAATTGTGCTTGGTATTGACGGCATGGACCCGAAGATGACCAAACGTTTGGTTGATGAAGGGAAATTGCCTCATCTTAAAAAGATGATTGAACTGGGCAGCGCCCGCAAGGATTTAGTCATGTTAGGCGCGCAGCCAACCATTACTCCGCCAATGTGGACGACCTTATCAACCGGTGCCTATCCAATGACTCATGGGGTGACATGCTATTGGAATTCCCACCCATCGGATATTGGTAAAATTGTTAATAATTTTAACTCGGCCCAGGTGAAAGCTGAACAGATTTGGGAATGTACAGTTAAAGCCGACAAGAAAACTCTGGTTTGGACCTGGCCCTGTTCGTGGCCACCTATTAGTGATAGTGATAATTTGCATATAGTCGGCGGGTTGGTGCCGCTTGGACCTAATGCCGGTGTTTCTGTCGTAGAGGATGAGCATATTACCTATGCTTCGGCAGAATGTAAAGAAATCCGCAATCGTTTACATGTGGAGTCAAAAGGTGGAGCCGGATGTGTCATGACCGAGGATATGAAGGAGTCCAATGCAGCTTTTGCTCCCCAAAGCCGTTCTGATTTGTTAAAGAGTATGACGGAAGTTTCAGTTGGCGATGGAGATTGGCAGGAAACTGCCCGAGAAGCTGCCTCAGGCAAGACACCTGATGCCTGGCTGTTGCTTGACCATCTGGAAGGGGAAGAAAACGGTGAAACGGATAGACCTTGTTTTAATTTCGACTCTCCAATTAAAGAGCCTAAAAATTGGGGGCATGAATTGCCGGATGGTGCTAAAGAATTTACTGTAATTGTATCTAAAGGTTTGAAACGATACCCGGCTTTGCTGCTTAAGAATGAAGGCGGAGAATATAACGAAGTAGAAATATATGGGAGTAAAAAAGATGAAAAACCATTCGTTGCCATAAAAGAAGGCGAATTTTATCCTCTGGTCATCACGGATGTAATTACTGGAGAAGAGAAGGTGGAGACAACCCGTCATTTTGCAATTTTAAGAATAGATCATGAGGGTAAGTTTGTAACGATATCAGCAGGCAGTGCCTTAGATATTGAAACTGGACGTAAAGATTTTAATTGGTCGCCCCAGTCATTATATCAACAAACGATTGAGATCGCAGGTTTAGTGCCATGTGCTGTAGCATTGGGCGGTGGCTATCCGGAAATGATCAGCAGACGTTCTTTGCCAAGCTGGGATGTATTTAATAAGTGGCAGGCCAAGGCCTTGTTGGGATTGATTGAAGCGAATGAATATGAAGCGGTATTTACACATAATCATGCTTGCGATCATATTGGTCATCCCTGCTGGAGATGGGCCAAGACCAGAGCTAAGTACGGATACAATGATGAAAAAGTATATCAGGGGTTTTTAGAAGAAATTTATTGCCAAGTTGATGAATATATTGGGGAATTTTTGCCTCTGATTGACAAGGGGTGGGCGATTATTGTCACCAGTGACCACGGCCTTTTGTGCAGTGAAGAGGATGAGCTGCCTTTCTTGGGTGAAGGTTTTGTTATGAATATTGGGGTTCTGCGCGATTTGGGCTATACAGTAATGAAAAAGGATGCTAATGGCAACGATATTCGTGGGATTGATTGGACAAAGACCAAAGCGGTAGCACCTCGCGGCAACCATATTTATATTAACTTGAAAGGGAGAAACCCATACGGTAGCGTGGAGCCTGCTGATAAATATGAGTTGGAAAGAAAGATTATTGATGACTTATACAGCTACCGCCTGGATGGTAAGCGCATTGTCAATATAGCTTTGCGCAATAAAGATGCAGCTGTTTTGGGTATGAGTGGTCCAGAATGTGGAGATATTATCTATTTCCTGGAGGAAGGATTCAATCGTTTACATGGTGATGCTTTATCTACAACGGAAGGATATTTCGGCACATCTGTATCGCCGATTTTTATAGCGGCAGGTGCAGGAATTAAAAAGGGTTGTGAAACAGAACGTGTCATTCGTGAGGTCGATGTAGCTCCTACCGTAGCAACTCTTATGAATATTGATATGCCGGCCCAATGTGAAGGGGCTCCAGTATATCAAATTTTGGAGAAGTAATGATCAAGAAACGCAAGCAGCAGACCAGCTGTGCAGATAGAATATAGGAATCTCACCCCAATGATATCACGGGATGGGATTTTCCAGGGCTGGAACCAGCCCATTGGGACGCCTCAAATAAAATGGGGCGTCTTTGCTTTTTCTGGCCATTTCTCGTCAACCATGCAACTATTAGTTGCAGAAGATTTAATGAAAAATAAGCTGCTGTTCATCAAATTTATCTGGATCTAAAATTAATACAGGATAGGGTTCCTGCTTAAGGCCTATAAAAATTACTTTGAAGGAAAGGGATGAACAGAATGTTGCAGAGAAAAGCGGCAACAGAGAAGCTTCTTTTATTGGGTGTTGACGGGATGGATCCCAGCCTGACCAGCAAGTATCTGGCACAGGGAAAACTGCCTAATATTAAGAAAATGCTCGAAAGAGGTGCCTCAGGCAAAGACCTGATCATGCTTGGCGGGCATCCGACAGTGACCCCTCCAATGTGGACTACTTTGGCTACCGGCTGTTACGCCAATGTTCATGGAATTACCGGATTCTGGCGGAGTCCTGATACCAAAACCAAGGATTATGTAGAGTATAATCTCGATTCCCGGAATTGCACGGCTGAACCCCTTTGGAATGTTTTAGCCGACGCAGGCAAGAAAACTCTGGTTTGGCATTGGCCGGGGAGCGCTTGGCCTCCGACTTCGGATAACCCGAATCTGATGGTTGTCGACGGAACTTCCCCCGGGAGTGTGGGGATGGCTACGACTACAGTTGACGGGGAATTCTTTGTGGGCGCCAATGTTGAAATCCCGGAACTGACCTTTGCCACCAGAGCAGCGACCAACTCTGTTGCTCCTTGCGTTGTGGAGAATCTTGATCTTGAAAGCAGCAAAGAAGCGGGCATCAGCGATACGAGTATTGCCGAATCGGACATGTCGGCAGGTCTGCGCTTAATAGTTGTCAATGAATCCATGCAAACAACCTCGATAACTGAAGCACCAAGCGATGCGGTAAGATCGCCGATCAAAGAGCCCAGTGGCTGGGAACACGCTCCTGAGGGCGCAAAAGAATTTTTCATTATGTATTCTAAAGGTTTAATCCGCCGTCCCTGCTTAATCTTAAAAGGTGCAAACGGCGATTACAACCGCGTTGCTGTCTATAAGAGCAAGAAGGATGCCGAACCGCTCGTCGTTCTGGAGCCGGGTATTATGGCCAGAGAAGTTATCGATGAAGCGGTTAAAGCTGACGGCAAAAGATTCCGCGCCAACCGGAATATGAAGCTATTATCCATTAAACCTGACGGCAGCCAATTGACTATGTGGGTATCCGCTGGTATGGATACGGAAAATGACAGTGTCTGGCATCCCAAGCGAATCTTCAAAGAAGTAACTGAAAATGTCGGCTATCCCACCCCGACCACGATGCTGGGCTGCCAGGATAAACAAATGATCACGGACTGCATGCTGGACAACTGGTACACAACAGCGGATTGGCAGGCGGCGGCGATTTTACACTTGATTGAAACGGAAAAATTGGATGCTGTATTCTCCCATTTCCATGCTCCCGATCTGCAATGCCATATGTTTATTAAACATTTGGCGGAAAAAGACTTCAATAGATTGCCGCATGAAGATTATGAAAAATTCATCGAAGATATCTATCTGCAAGTCGATTACTATCTGGGCAAGTTCATTCATCTGTTTGATGAAGGCTGGACGATCTCGGTATTCTCCGATCATGCCCAAGTGTCTCCGAAGCACGATATGCAATGGCTGGGTGAGCTGGGCGGCGTCAATGTGCGTTTAATGCAGGAACTTGGGTTTACCGTGTTAAAGACCGATGAAAACGGCAAAGAACTGCCGGAAATCGATTGGTCGAAGACCAAAGCCATTGCCGTACGTGAACAGCACATTTACATCAACCTCAAAGGCCGGGAACCCTATGGTATAGTTGAGCCGGCTGACCAATACGAGTTGGAAGAAGAAATTATGACGGCTTTATACGGGTATAAGGACAAGAAGACAGGGCACCGTGTCGTATCCGTCGCCTTAAGAAACCGGGATGCCGTACTTCTTGGTCAAGGCGGCCCCCATGCCGGGGATATCTGCTACTGGCTGGCTGAAGGTTATAACTATGACCATGCCGACTGCTTGTCGACAACCTTAGGGGAAGCCGATACCTCCGTATCCCCGATATTCTTTATCGCAGGCAAAGGCGTCAAACAAGGATTTGTCACGGATCGGATCATCCGCCAGGTTGACTTTGTGCCAACCCTGGCTGTTCTGGCAGGGGTGAGAATGCCGGCACAGTGCGAAGGCGCTCCGGCTTATCAGATTCTGGAACAAGAATATTAAGCTGATTTTCATTTAAAGCAAGTTGATTTTTTCAATAGAACACAAAGTGCTTGATAATGAAGCACTGCGTGTTCTATTGAATTCTTAAGAACTCATGAGGTGATTGAATTATGAACTATGCTCATAACACCGGAACCCGTATAGAATCCCTGAAGAAACGGAGCAAACGCTGTTTATGCAAATACTGCGGCAGTAAGCTCTCCTTACGAAGAATTATCTTCAATGACCTGGAAGCAGCCCGTCTGGAAATTATGTGTGAAGAGTGCGGGCGAATCGAATTTGGGGTGGAACCGGAGATATATGCCAGTGGCAAATATTTTGTCGAGGAACTGGGCTTCAACGCTTACCCGGATATGGATTACAATGAACGGACAAAACAACGATCGATAGCCAAAGTCTGTGAAATTATGACCTGGCAGGATAAAAACCTTGGCATTCTAAATGAAGACGGCTTTCAGGTTCCCATCACCATGAATCAAAATATCATGGGGGAATGTATTGTCTTGGACGACGAAGATGTCAATAACTTTACTGAAAAAGAAGCCAAAGATTTTGATATCACCCAGGTTGAGGCTGTTGATTTGGTGGAGATTCTGAATAAGTAAGGTGGGTTTAACTTGAATGAGCCGATCATTTCACTCAGACAGCTATCCTATAAAGTAGGCAGCAAATACCTGGTCCAGGATATAAACTGGGATGTTCTTCCCGGGGAACACTGGGCCGTTTTTGGGATGAACGGAAGCGGTAAAACGACCCTGTTAACGATATTAGCCGGTTTCCGGCCCTTTACCCATGGCTTCTTAGAAGTATTCGGACAACCCTATACCAATGAAAATGTCCTTGAGATTCGCAAGCGTATCGGCCTGGTAAGTTCTTCGTTTTTTGATAAGTACTACGCCAAGGAATCAGCACTGGATATCGTCTTATCCGGTAAGTTTGGGACTTTTGGCACCCATTATGAAATTAACGATGAGGATGTTGTCAAAGCGAGAAAACTACTAACTGAACTGCACCTCAAAGACAAAATCGACCAATCCTTCGATATGATGTCCAGAGGAGAACGGCAAAATGTCCTGATCGCCCGGGCCATGTTTACGAACCCGGAAATATTGATTCTGGATGAGCCATGTACCGGCCTGGATGTCTACGCCCGCGAGCATCTCTTAAACACTGTCCGGGACTTAGCAGAGAATACGGACATCGCCATCGTTTATGTAACTCACTATACTGATGAAATAATTGATGTCTTTGACCGGTGTTTATTGCTGCGCAACGGCTATTGCTATACCCAGGGGCAGACAAAAGAAATATTTAACACGGAAAAGCTAAGCGATTTTTTGCGTTATCCGGTGAAAGTGTCAGAAGTTGCCGGTGAAAAAATCAGTGTTAATATGGATATAAAATCAAATGTGCGTGATTTAATGCTGGGGAGTGAAATAAATGACCGCTAGAATGGATCAAATAAATGTTGTTTACAGCGGAAGTGCCGTAAACAAAGACTTGCAGATCGCTGAAGACTTTTCGAAGATGGCGGAATTCGGGTATCTTGATCAAGAGTTTACCATGTATGGGGCAGCTTATCTGGGAACAGATGAGCAAATGAAATATCTTATCAGCAGTAAGCGGGATGAGATCTATAGATTTATGGCAATGAGTGCCTACCAGGGCTTGTGTCCGACCCCGGCAAGTTCTTATACCGAAATCTGCCCGGTTCCTTCCGGATATGAAGAAGATATAGCACTACAGGTAAAATTCCGCTTAGCCAAAAAACTCCAGCAGGACTATCAAAAACCTTTATTGGCAGCCCTGAGAGAATTGGCCGCGGTCGACGGCAATGATGCCGCCTATGAATTGCTGGTGAAGGAGCAGGAAAAGGTCGAGGATTTATATGATCGGGATATCCTGCTGGTCTATGAAGGATTAGTCGATATGGCCTTTAAGAAAAAGCTGCTTAGCCTGAGAAGTCTAAATGAATTCAATAGGTGGATAAATAAAATCAAAAAACAAATGGAAGATGACTTGGTAGTCAATGATATCCTGGAAAAGACATTTTACGGATATGTCTACCAAGGGGGGGATGGCACACTTAAATATAGAGTCAACGCTCAGTATGAGAGTATTTATAATTTTACTTTAGAGACAGAGGAACAGGGTTGCCGGCCAAGTCCGATTTTCCACAAAAAATACTTTTATAACTATAGATATACATTAGGAGAAGCTAAAAATGACTTCAACGTGTTTTTAAAAAAACTATTGAATAGAGACTACATGGAAATAATTAATGCTCTGAACCGGATGCCTTCCCCTATAGATAGGGTCAAATTTAAAAATCTTTCCGAGCATTACAGAGCCCAAAATGATCATAAGGCATTAGAAACACTCGGTTATTATGAAAGAAGATGGTTTAATTGAAGCCAGTGCAAAAGTACTGGATACATGATGATTTGCTCAAGCTTTATAAATTAATTTTAACAAGGAGTGAAGGATATGTCATTGAGACATCTGGATGCAAATGATTTTGAAGAAGTTATTTATAATAATGGGGAAGCTTGCCTGGTTATATTTTCAAGAAAAACATGTCATGTCTGTCAAGGCGTTGTCCCGATTCTGGAAGAACTGCAACCTACATATGAGGGTAAGTTTGGTTTCTATTATGTCGACGTGGAAGAGCAGAAACCGCTCTACCAAAGATTTTCGCTTAAAGGGGTTCCTCAGATCCTTTTCTTCGCCGCAGGAGAATATCAAGGAAAATTAGCGGGCGCTGCTGACGAAGAAAAGGTGATTGATAAAATCAGCGAAGTGACTGAAGCATGAGTCTAAACGAGCTTTAAAGGGGGGAATATGAGTATAGGAGACATGACGAATTCTATGATTTGGTCGTCATTGGCGGTGGCCCTGCTGGACTCACGGCAGCAAGCTATGGCGGAAGAGCCAAGCTGAAGAGATAAGAACATCCGAACCCAAAAAAGAAGGTACAGCTAAGGCTGTAATTATTGCCTGCGGTAGTGAACCAAGACTTTTAGATATTCCAGGTGAAAACGGTTCCAAGGCAACGGCGCCGCCTATTGTAGTGAGCCTGACCATGGAGATGTAATAGGATAACAGTAAAAGTCTTTCCGGCAGATCTATCGGCCGGTTTTTTGTTGTTATTTTTTGTTATAAAAATTGCTTAAAGGATAAATTGAGGTTTTCTTAAGACTTTTTTTATTAATTCTTAAATTCTATAGCTCATAATGAAGCCATCGGCAGTATGAAAAGGCAAACAAGGAGGCTAAATGGGCTATATGAATAAACCTAAGGATAGAATAAAATTTTGTGTTTACTTGCTGGCAGTGATTGCCGGACTCATAGGGATAGTTGTTTACATGAAATCAAGCGGTATCTTAACTTACATGTCCTCTGCTGAAGAATTTAAGAACTATATTGAGGGGTACGGGGAAAAAGCTTATTTAGTGTTTTTTATTCTTCAATTAATATCGGTTATTATTGCACCAATACCCAGCAATGTAAGTGCTGTAGTAGGTGGAACAGTATTTGGTATGATGGGTTCATTTTTGATCAGTATGCTGGCAATTATCATTGGTTCTTCTATAGTGTTTATGCTTGGTAAAAAATTCGGAAGAACGTTTGCGGAGAGGTTTGTAAGTCCTAAAGTTTTAGATAAGTACGAACAGTATTTTTCATCCAGGGAGGGGGAACTGCTGCTCATATTACTCTTATTTCTGCCCTTTTTCCCCGATGATGCGATGGGCTTTGTAGCCGGACTCAGCAAGATAAGTTTAGGAAGATATGTAGTCATCATGCTGCTGACAAGGCCTTGGGAAATACTGGCCGCCTCAGCCCTGGGTTCTTTTAATATCACAATGCCGTTGTGGGGGTGGGGGGTCATGGCTTTGGTTATTATTGGTATAGCTAAAAATAGTGAGAAACTGGAGAAAAAACTGGTTGCCGCTGTTCAAGGAGCTAAAAATCAGGCAGGTGTTAAGTAATTGAAAAACACAAAGGTATTGATAAACTCTGGAATGAGGAGTTTATCAATACCTTTGTGTTTTCGGCGCTCAGTCAACTACAGTTGACGGTGTATCCGGGGCAACTGTTACAAGCAATCTTCGCCACCCAATGGCAACCGGGTCATCAAAGCCCGCATAATATCGCCTCTGCTGATCGTACCAATGAGGATGTCGTTTTGAGTTACAGGAAGTTTGTTTATCTTACGTCTGCTGAATATCTCACAGACTTCAAGAAGCGGTGTGTCATGTGAAACGGCAATAGCATTTGGGGAAGCGATCTCCATGACATTCATGCTTAACAGCTTTCTCGCTTTGGAGTTAAGAGTGTCCGTATCGGGAATAACGGCTGAATAGAATTCGGCGACAAATCGTAGGTCTTGTTTGGTGAAATACCGCATAACATCGCCGTCCGAAACAAATCCGATTAAGTGTTTCTGCGCATCAATAATCGGCAATCCGCTTGTTTTGTAACCTATGAACTTTTCGACAACCTGCTTCAGATTATCATCACAGGAAACCGTGTAAGGGTCGGCTCTCATAGCTATATCAAGTTCATAAACGGCTTCGGTGACGGCTGCGACGGTTTTTTTTCTGTTTTTTACCTTGACGGCTACCAAAATAAGCGCAACAAGCCCGATAACGACGCTTAACCAGTAAGTCATGCTAATACCGTACATCTGTGACTGTATTTCCCCTTTTGCGGCATATACCGAAGAGGCGAACGACATTACGGAGACCATGACTGCAGTGCAAAGGGTTGTGGCAACTTGACGAAGGGTGATTCCGACGGCGTTCCCGTGGTGGAGAATTTCATCCGGCAGCTTCTTTATAGACCACATATTGATGGGAGTGTTGGCTAGCATAAGCCCGACGGAGCGTAAGGTGTAAGCGGCTGTCATAAACCCAATTGTCGTATCAAAATCAAATAATGCCATGCCTAAAGAACCGAGAAGCAGCAAAAACCCGCCGAAAAGTCCGACATATCTTGCGCCGAAGGCATCGTAGAGCTTTCCTGCAAAATAACCAAATACAGCTCCCAAAATTGCGCCCGGCATCATGACCATACCCGAAACGGTGGCGGACATTCCCCGTACGGTTTGGATGTAGATCGGCAAGGTAATGGTTGCTGCGGCGAGGGAAGCCTGGATAAGCATTAAAATTATCGTACCGTTGCGGTATTGAGCATTGCCAAGGACTTTAATCTGCAAGAAGGGTTGCGTAAGGCTTAATTGCCTGCGGACAAACAGAAACAGAATCACGACCCCAGCGAGAACTAAAGCGGAAGCGGTTAAAATCATGGATATATTCCCTAACAGGGAAAAACCGTACAATAAGGCCAATAAGCCAAGGGAAGCCATCGTGAAGGATGGTTTATCAAGGGTTGTTTGTTTTACATCACCGTAATTTTTCATGATCAGCGAGGCCAGCAATATTATCGCCCCTGCAAGCACCGCCATGACAAGGAACATAATCCGCCAACCGACTTTATCGGTAAGCACTCCTGCCAAGACAGGTCCAATGGCAGGCGCAACCATAATGACCAAGCTGTACATGCCCATAGCTGAGCCGCGTTTTTCGTGGGGGAACAAGAGAAGTATTATGGTCATGGACAGCGGCATCATGATCCCCGCGCATATGGCTTGCAGTAAACGCCCTATGAGCAAAACAGTAAAATTCACTCCCCAGGAGGCCAGCAGGCTCCCGGCGAGAAACAGGACAAAAATAGAGAGGAAGAGTTGTTTCGTCCGGAATCTATCCATTAAAAATGCGGATATGGCGATAACGATGGCGTTGACGAGGGTAAATCCTGATACGAGCCACTGGGCTGTCGTTGCCTCAATGTGGAGTTCTTCCATAATCGTCGGTAAGGCAGGATTAATGAGAGTTTGGTTAAGTACGGAAATAAATGCACCGAGCATTAGAACTACAGCGGTTATTTTTGCTTGTTTGTTCATGTATAAAAGCGACCTTTCTACAGATATTATTAATGATAAATTATGATATTGGCACACCAATTACACAACCTATCATTATACTCTGAATTACTCGATAGTTCAATCTGTAATTTCCAGAATATCTGCCCCGTTGCCTACCGGCTTGCCCCGGAAGGCAACGGGGTTTTTAATGTGAGCGCGTTTATCAAATTATGGGCAGGTTTAGTCATATGTAAAATCATCGAAAACCATGGAGGAGAAATATGGCTGGAAAGAAATGGGTGTAAGGACGCGCTTTCGAATATCGTCGTGAAGTATGCTGACAAACAATGTTCTGATGCCGATAACCGGACTGATTACAGCACAGCTTGCTTTGGAAGACAGCTTTCAGAAATGCAATGGCTAAGCTGCCTGGTTATACTTATAGGTTAGTGATAACTAATTTGGGGATTTTTTAATAGGAGAGGAAAGGTAAATAACAGTGGATACAAAGTTAGAGGATTTTAAATTAAGATTTGCGGAAATCAATGACGCTCCGCTAATTCTGGAATTGATAAGGGAATTAGCCGACTATGAAAAAATGGCCCATGAGGTTGTAGCGACAGAAGAAGTATTAATAGAGTCTCTATTTGAACGCAAAATGGCTGAGGTTGTAATCGGTGAATACAAAAATACACCGGTTGCTTTCGCCTTGTTCTTCCATAACTTTTCCACCTTCCTGGGCAGACCGGGTATTTATCTGGAGGATTTATATGTGAAGCCTGACATGAGAGGAAAGGGTATCGGCAAGATGATACTTGCTTTCCTTGCTAAACTGGCTTTAGAGAGAAACTGTGGAAGGTTGGAATGGTGGTGCTTGGATTGGAATGAGCCGTCCATTCAATTTTATAAACAGTTAGGTGCGGTTCCCATGGATGAATGGACAGTATATCGGTTACACGATGAGGCCTTAGCTGAATTGGCAGTGAAATTTGATGGATAAGATGGATTATGTTCTACATATGCTGGACCTGACCGGGATACAAGGCATGGTCGTGATGTTAACGGCCTTTTTAGTTGGCTTTTCCAAGACAGGTGTCAGCGGTGTGCTCATGCTTGTGATACCTGTTCTGGCTACTGTTTTTGGCGGGAAAGATTCGACAGGGGTTCTGCTCCCTATATTGTTAGTGGGAGATATTTTTGCTGTCTGGTCTTATCGCAGGAATATTGATTGGAAAAAGGTTTTGGCACCTCTGCCCTGGGCCTTGATCGGTCTGTTCCTTGGTGCTGTCGTTGGCAGAGTCATCGCTGATCAGGTGTTTGTGATCTTGATCGGAACGATTATTTTATTCTGTCTGGGAATTTTAGTGTACACAGAAAAAATGGGAAAGAATTTTACCGTGCCTACCGGGACATGGTTTTATATTACGGCGGGAATTTTAAGCGGGTTCGCTACCATGATCGGCAACGCGGCCGGTCCGATTTTCAGCGTCTATCTATTGGCCCTGGGACTACACAAGAATGATTTTATGGGGACCAATGCCTTGTTTTTTTTCATTATTAATTCTATCAAGGTGCCCGTTCAGGTATTTGCCTGGCATAATATGGAGCTGCAGTCCTTCATACTGGCAGGGGTGATGGTACCGATGGTCGCTTTAGGAGCGGCTTTGGGGCTTTGGGTCATTAAAAAAATCAATGAGAGGTTTTTCCGGTATCTGATTATCTGCATGACGGCACTGTCAGCCTTACGGCTGTTGATATGAACAGCGCTTTATCACAGCGCTGCAGCATGTGATCGACAAAATAGTCGTTCTAAGATATAATATGACTATAAAATATATGGAAAAAGAAGGTGAGCGTATGAGGGAAGTAATTCGGCCATCTGCAGATTTAAGAAATCATTATAGTGAGATATCCAAGCAGTGTAAAGAAACAAGGGAGGCCGTTATTATTACGGTAAACGGGCGTGGGGATACGGCGGTTCTTGGGTTGCAGGACTACTATCAGATGAAATCAGAATTGGAGCTGTTGAAAACGCTGGCAGAGGCGGAAGATGATGTGAGAGCCGGCCGTGTAGCGTTGATGAAGGATTCATTCGATGAACTTCGTGCCTCTTTGCTAGAGAGGAAGAATGTATGAAGTATCAAATCCTACGGACGGATAAGGCGGAAGAGCAGCTCCGTAATATCATATTCTATATAGCAGATGATTCCGGAGATGTGGATGTGGCACTCAAATATCTGGATAAAATAGAAACAGCAATCAATCGGCTGCAAGATTTTCCGGAATCGGGAAGTGTACCAAGATATTCGGCTTTGAGGAAGCAGGGTTATAGAGTAATAATAGTTGAAAAACATCTTGTGTTTTACAAAATAGATCAGGAAGAAAAAGCAGTAATTATATACGCCATTGTTGATGGAAGAAGAGAATACCATAATTTATTATAGAAATTATAGTCTGCCGCCAGGCCCTTCAGGCCCGAGCGGCTTTTTTTGCAAAGATCTATTGTGAACGTTTAGAGGCATGGATACGCGGAAGATTGCCATGTGCTGATAAAGAGTAAATAGGCGGGTAAAATAAAGGTGCGTCTTATTAAGGTTTAGAGATGAAGGACCCTTTGCGGCATTAACGCTGTGCTGTGGTTGGGAATCAGAAAATGCCGCCAAAGCTTCGTCAGGCTTAGGCGGCATTTTTTTGTATTTTCAAGGCGAACAGAAATGGTTTGCTGCACGCGGAAGTATCTTGACCCAAGTGGTCATTTTGCAGTATTATAAAAATGACCACTTGGGTCATTGTGATTTATCTCAATATAGAACTAGATAGAAATGAGGTGGCTGTCATTTATCCAAAATTCTATAGCTTAGAAGCGGAGAAAAGGGAACGTATCATTAATGCGGCCCTTAAAGAATTTGCCCGCAATGGTTATGAAAAGGCATCGACCAATGAGATGACCAAAGAAGCAGACATCTCCAAAGGCTCATTGTTCAGCTATTTTAACACGAAAAAGGAGCTGTATTTGTTTCTGCTGGACTATGTGGTAGAGGTCATCGAAAGCATTTATGATGAGGTGGATTGGCAGGAAACCGATCTTTTTGAAAGAATGAGGAAAATCGGCCTGGTTAAATTCAAGATTTACAAAAAGTTTCCCCATGCCATTAATTTTCTCAAAGTCGCAGCCCATGAGGATGCAGGGGAAGTGAAAGCGGAAATCGCTGAAACGGGCAGGCATCTCATTGCCGACGGTCTGGGCAGAGGGTATGAAAATATTGATTGGACAAAATTTCGTGAAGATATGGAGCGGGAAAAAATGCTCAATATTATTACCTGGACTATCTTAAGTTTTGCCGAACAGCAAAGGGACCGGGTCGAGTCCTTTGAAGATCTGAGCCTTGACCTGCTTCGGGAGTGGGATGGGTATTTCGATATATTGAAGCGCTGTTTCTATAAGAAGGAGGAGCAGGAGCATGTTTATTGAGGTTTCGAACCTAAAGAAAAGCTACGCATCCGGCGCCATGACCAATGAAGTTTTGAAAGGAATCGGGATGAAGCTGGGAAAGGGGGAGATCGGTGTCATCCTCGGACCCTCAGGTTCAGGCAAATCGACCTTGATGAATATCATTGGCGGTGTGGATCGCGGCGACAGCGGGGAGGTCATGGTTGGCGGGGTTGAGATCAACCATTTGAACGATGACCAACTGACCGATTACAGGCGTGAAGACATCGGCTTTGTCTTCCAGTTCTATAATTTGGTCCCCAACCTTACCGTGGGGGAAAACATTGAAGTCGTCTCCAACATCAGCAAAGCGCCCTTGAACGTTGACGAGGTCTTGGCGGCGGTGGAAATGACAGATAAAAAGCGGCGTTTCCCCAGAGAACTAAGCGGTGGTGAACAGCAGAGAGTCGCTATTGCCAGAGCTATTGTCAAAAATCCGCAGCTCCTGCTGTGCGACGAGCCGACCGGCGCTCTGGATTATCAGACCTCCCGCAGCATTCTGCAGCTTTTGGAACGGGTGAACAGAGAATACGGAACTACCATTTTGATGATCACTCATAATGAAGCGATTGCCGCAATGGCCAACCGGGTGTTTAAACTGAGATCCGGGGAAATCGCGGAAGCAGCAGTCAACCAGGTAATTATTCCGGCGGAAAGGATTGAGTGGTAATGGCGCTGAACAAGAGAGTTTGGCGGATCTTGAAAGAAAACCCACTGCGCTACCTGGGCGTTCTTATGCTCATTGTTCTTGGCAGTTATACCTTTGTTGTGGCGGCAGGCATAGCCCAGAACCTTGATACGCTGATCACCACCTTTACAGAGGGACATCAGCAGGAGGATCTGTCCTTTGCAACGGACAAAGCCATTCCCGACAGCGGGGAATTGGAGAGAGCGGTTCATGCCGTCATTGAGGAGTACAGGAGTTTTGACGCTGCCCTCTCGGATTCGCTGACCCTGCGGCTCTTAAGTAAAACAGAAAAGCTGAACATCCCGGCGGTCACCGAGGGGCGGGGGCTTGCCGGCCCGGGAGAAATCCTGCTTGACCCTGCTTTTGCCAAAGCCAACGGCTATTCACTGGGAAGCAGTATCAAGGCAGCCGGTAAAAACTTTACGGTGGTGGGCTATGTATCCTTGCCTCACTATATCTATCCCTTAAAAAATGTCTACGATATCATGGTATCCCCCAGTAATTTCGGTGTGGGCGTTATCGACCCTGCGGAATTTGCGGATATCGGCAACGGGTCCCTCTTTTATTCTGTCAGGTTTCAGGACAGAACCCAGAGCCTGAACCAGCAGGCAGTGCAATTCCGGGAGCGTTTGCATGCCGAAGGCGTCACAGAATCTGAATGGGTTGACATTATGAACAATAAACGGGCCAGGATGGCCTGGGCGTCGATCACCGGTTTAAAAACCATGAGCATTCCGGTGCCGGCGGCGATGTTTTTGCTGTGCTGCCTGATTATCGGCATTATGATCTGGCGCATGATCCGCCGGGAAGGGGTGATCATCGGGACACTGTACGCCCAGGGCTACCGGCGGCGTGAGCTGATGGGCCACTATATGGCCATTCCCCTGCTGCTGGCCGTTACGGGAGGCGCGGCAGGAAGCTTGCTGGCCCTGTTGTCCGTGGCACCGTCGATCACAGGGATGGTTTCTTACTACAATGTTCCTGTTGCAGGTATTGAACTGAACCTTTGGCATGCCCTCATCGGCATACTGACGCCTGTGCTGTTTCTGGGCCTCAGCAGCTACCTGGTCATTCGCCTGGAATTGCGACGTTCCCCGGCGGAGTTGATGAAAGGGAGTGAACAAAAAACCAAAGTGAACGCTCTGGAGCGGGCCTTTAAGCTGGAGAGATTCACCTTCGGCACCAAATTCAAGCTGCGGGAGCAGCTGAGAAGCATTTCCCGTCTTTTGTTCCTTTTTTTGGGGGTCATCAGCGCTTCGGTCCTTATGCTCTTGGGTTTTACGATCATGAATTCCATGGATTATGTGTTCAAAAGCAGTACCGAAGGCACTTACCGGTTCGAATATGAATACGCCTTTAAGGACCTGCACTACGGGCAAGCGCCGGCAGGGGCGGAAGTTTTCAACGCCGGGAGGTTTTATCCTGAAGACGAGGAAGAAATAGAATTTTATGTGACCGGTGTAGAGCCGGATTCCGCGTTCTTAACGCTGACCGACAGCAAGGGCCAGCCCCTTCCCAATGATCAGATCAACATAACCAAGCCTTTGGCGGAAAAGCTGGGAATCAAGGCGGGGGACAGGGTAAGCTTGATCAGCAAGCAGGATGGGCAGCCCTATGTTTTCTCTATTGACGCGGTGGCCGATTCCTACGCAGGGCAGTTTATCTTTATGCCTGTTGAGGCATTGAACAGGCAGCTCGGATTGCCTGCCAACAGCTATACAGGACTCTGGAGCACTGAAAAATTAGCTGTTCCTGATGAACAGCTGGCAGGAACAAAATCTTTAAGTGAGACTGCGGCCGCTATGGATGAGCTGCTGGGGCCAATGCTTTCCATGGTAGGGATGATGACTCTGATCGCCTGTATGGTGAGCTTGATTATCATCTATCTGGTAACCTCCCTCACGATTGAGGAGAATAAGAATACCATCTCGTTATTTAAGATTTTTGGCTACCGGCGCCGTGAGATCAATGCTCTGATCCTGAACAGCTCGACCT
Source organism: Desulfitobacterium chlororespirans DSM 11544 (assembly GCF_900143285.1). Lineage (NCBI taxonomy): Bacteria > Bacillati > Bacillota > Clostridia > Eubacteriales > Desulfitobacteriaceae > Desulfitobacterium > Desulfitobacterium chlororespirans. The sequence continues at coordinate 527,851 of NZ_FRDN01000004.1, read as the reverse complement.
TGGTGATCGTGGCCGGATTTCTGATCGGCATTCCGGCCATGGCGGCTTCCATGGGTGCCATCTACGGCTATGTGGGCGGGATGATCAATTTGGTGCTGCCGACGGTTATTAATCCAATCTATGTGATTGTTTGCTTTGGGGCGATTATGCTGACTTATCAGTTCAGCAAACTGCTGTGTGCCAGGAAGGTACACTCGGTTTCCATGAGTGAGGCTTTAAAAGCAGGAACAGAATAGAAGACAAAAAGAGCGCCGGGGAAGTCCGGCGCTCTTTTTGAAGGGGAACTACTGGATATCAATTTTTTTGCCTTTGGGCGCAGTCTTTTCATGCTTGGGCAAGGTAACGGTGAGCAGGCCGTTTTCATATTAGCCGTTATTTCCTCATGTCTGATATTGGCTATGGCAAAGGACCTGGCCATGGAGCTGGCTTTTCTTTCTTTCCTGATGTAGTTATCCTTCTGTTCTTCCGTACTTTCGGTCTTCTGGACGGTTATAGTAAGCTTATCCTCAGTACAATCAATATGGATTTTCTCTTTGTTCACACCGGGAAGTTCAGCTTCGACAATGAATTCCTTCTCATTTTCCCTGATGTCCACCCGCATTTGACCGCTTTGGTTGTAAAAGGCGGGGAATAGGGTATCGTTAAAAAAGTTTTCGAAAATGCTGTCAATGTCAAAAAGATTGCGGGATTTCCTTGGCAAACCTGAATTTCTTCCTTCAAAAGGAACTAAATCAAACATAAACAACACCTCCGTCTGTACTTTTACTTGAATTTAAGCAATGGCAGGAGTAAGGCAAGGCTCCAAAGCCTTATAGTTAACTAGAACATACAGAACCCACCTCCTTGAGTTATCTTATGTTAACTGACCAAAACTGACCTTTACAATTTATTTATATAATTTTTCTGCAGGAGCTTCAAGGCGGGGTTTTGACCTTCTTTGACTATATTTTTTTATCTTGCCCTTTTAGCCTGAAATATTTTTATCGATCACAGAAAATCGCTGCTTTTTTAAAATTTTCAACCGCTTTTGGGAGTTCAAATGATGCATTGATGCACCATTTGGACGCATACGAAAGTGTTGTTCAAGTAAAAGGAAAGAAGCGCCTTTGTGGAGGATGCCATAAGGCATAATGTGAATCAATGATAGTCAACCATCATCTTTGTGGACATTATTGTTAGGCATCGGGATGAATCGCCGGTCCACAGCCATTTCGCTTACAGCAGATAATAATGTGGAATGATATCCTCATAGGTTCCGTCTTTCATGAGAAAGCCCTTGGGAATGACCCCAAGCTGAACGAAACCCAGCTTAGCGTAGAGTTGCAGGGCTGCCGTATTGGTGCTGACGACGGCGTTGAATTGCAGGAGCTGAAACCCGATTTCCTTAGCCTTGGCGAGGCAATGCTTAACCAAAATCTCGCCGATGCGTTTTCCCCGTTCTTCGCTTTTGACGGCATAGCTGGCATTGCAGATATGTCCGCAGCGGCCCACATTGTTCGGATGGAGGATATACAATCCCACCATGTTGCCGGTAGCTTCTTCGATGGCCACCCCGGTAAAGGATTGGCCGCCGAAAAACTCCAGGCCGCTCGTTTCGTCAAGGGGTTCCATCTGGGGGAACGCAATCCCGGTAGCTACCACTTCGTTCCAAATGGGCAGCATAGCGGGAATATCTTCAGGTGTAAATTCTCTGACGGTAATGCTCATGATCCATCCTCCTGATTTCTATCATTCTTTAGGTATCTTGTCATTCATTATAACATGGACTTTCTTTCCTTGACATTTACCTTTTCACTGCTTATAATGTAGAACAAAATCAGCGGCAAGCGTGATCATAACCAGAGAAAGGTCCGGGAAAAAATCGAACTGAACTGAATAATAAAATTTTTATATAAGTTCATAATGGGTTGAACGTCTCTACCAACTACCGTAAATAGTTGATTATGAAAATTTTGAATGGAAAGCAACCGGCGATGTTTAAGGGCCGGCTATATTCTGTTTGAAATGTTTTATAATCTTTTTTTATTATCCTTTAAGCCTTTGGTGGAATGAATCGGATCGAAAATAAGCGATCAGGGGAAATGCATGAGGAGGTATGGTCTATGAACGATAGGAATTTAAAAAAGCTGGAGCCAAAGTCCCTGGGGCGGGAGAAGGCACAGCTTGTGCTGAAGAACGCCCAGGTCATCAATGTGTTCTCAGAGGAAATTCTGGTCAGGGATGTTGCCGTTGAAGACGGGGTGATTGTGGGTGTGGGGCAGTACCAGGGCCGGGAAGAAGTGGATCTGAGCGGGAAGTATCTCTGCCCGGGCTTCATCGACGCCCACCTCCATTTGGAGAGCACCCTGGTTGCGCCGCCGGAGCTCATTCACTCCGCCCTCCAATGGGGAACCACCACATTTATCATTGATCCCCATGAGGTAGTTAATGTGGCCGGTGAAGAGGGCCTGGATTATATGCTGGATCAGACCGAAGGTTTGGCGGCCAATGTCTTTCTGATGCTGCCCTCCTGTGTTCCGGCGGTGCCTTTTGAAGAAAACGGCGGTGTTTTCTCAGCGGAAAAGATGGAGCCCTATCTGGCCAACCCCCGTGTTCTGGGTCTGGGTGAGGTGATGGATTATGTGTCTGTGATCGAAGGGGAAGAGGAGATGGTGAAGAAACTCCGCCTTTTCCGGGAGCGCATCAAAGACGGACATGCTCCCTATCTGGAAGACAAACAACTGGCGGCCTATGCCCTGGCCGGCATCAAAACGGACCACGAATGCATCGACTATGCCTATGCCCTGGAGGAAATACGCAACGGCATGCAGGTCCTGATTCGCGAGGGTTCCGGTGCCAGAAACCTGGAGGCCATTGTCCGGGGGATTCAGGAAAATAACCTGGATACAGGGAACTTTTCCTTCTGTACCGATGACAAACATATCAACGATATCCAAAAGGAAGGCCATATCAGCTATAACATTAAAAAGAGCATTGCCTTGGGCCTTCCGCCCCTTAAAGCCATTAAAATGGCCACCATCAATACAGCCAGATGCTACAACCTGACGGAACTGGGGGCAGTTGCCCCGGGATATCAGGCGGATTTCGTCATCCTGGACAGCCTGGAAGAGGTAGTGGTTCATTCGGTCTACCACAAAGGGAAAAAAGTGGAGCGGGAAAAGAAAATTGAAATTAAGCCCTGTCCGGAGCAGCTGCGCCGGACCGTCCACCTTCCCGCCCTCAGTGCCGATGATCTGAAATTAGCTGTCTCTGACTCCCCATCTTCCCTGATTCAAATGATCGAAGGTCAAATCACTACGAAGCATGTGCGGAATGTTCTGCCCGCCCAGGACGGCTGCTTTGTTCCCAATGCCCAATACAACAAGGTGGTTGTGGTGGAACGCCACAAAGGGACGGGACATTTCGCCGTGGCTCCCGTGCTTGGCTTTAATCTGCAGCAGGGAGCAATCGCCACCAGCGTTTCCCACGATTCTCACAATGTGGTGGCCATCGGTGACAACGACGAAAGTATCCTGCTCGCCCTGCAGGAATTGCAGAGAGTCCAGGGGGGCTATACCATGATCCGCGGGCAAAGAGTGCTGGCCACCCTGCCCCTGCCTATTATGGGTTTAATCAGCGATGTCGGATATCAGGCTGTAGAGAATACTCTGAATCAAATGATCGGTTATGCCCATGAGATGGGGGTGCCGGCCCATACCCATCCTTTTATCGCCCTGTCCTTTATTGCCCTTCCGGTGATCCCGGAGATCCGCATCACCACCCGGGGACTCTATGATGTGGTGGAGCAGAAATTTATCAGATAAGTTGACAAATCAATGTGGATAAGCCAAGGAAAGGCAGGCGTCTTTTCGCACTGCAGGAGACGCTGCCCCAGAGGCGGGAGTATAGTCAAATATTAGGAATTAAAGACTGCCGCCAAGGCCCTATTAAGGCTTAGGCGGCAGTCTTTGTATCCTAAGAAATGGTTTGCCTTTACGTCATTAGGCGGATGCTTTGGCCAGGGCATCGTTTACTGCGTCAGTGAAGCCTTTTAGTGTCATAGTAGCGCCGGAGACCGCGTCAATCCCGGTGGACTGGTTGGCGATCACCGCTTCGATATACGTGGGCAATGCCACGCCGCCGATGGTTTCGGTTTCTTTCTGCTCGTCTACGGTGATGGCGGTGATCTTGCCGCTGGCGATGGTGACGCTCACCTTAATATCGTCTCCGAAGACCCCGGAGCCCTTGCCCTGATAGGTGCCGTCCTTCCAATTGCCGGAAGAACCGACAGAGCTTGCGGCAACGGTGGTGGTGCCGGACTCGGCGATCTTGCCACTGCCGCCGGAAAGGGAGGCGGCGTGCTTAGCGGCCAGACGGCCAAAGGTGAAGCAGCGCCCGATGGAGAGACCTGTAGCATGGAAGGGATAATCCGCCGCGCCGTAGAACTGTCCGCCCAGGTTGCCGGCACAATAAAGGCCTTCGACAGGCATTTTGTTTTCATCGAGAGTTTGTCCGTTGGCGTTTATATAGACACCGGAGCAGAGGGCCGAGACGCGCAGATGGCGCCGGATTCCATAAAAAGGAGGTTTTTTAATAGCATTCATCCACTTTTTATCTTTGCCGAAGTCTTCATCCGCACCCTTTGAGCACAACGTGTTGTAGCGCTCGATAGTGGCCAGGAACGCTTGCTTATCCTCAATGCCGAGCTTGTCGGCCAGCTCGTCGAGGCTGTCGGCACGCCAGGTGTCGATCAGGTGGGGGAAGACGCCTGTGCGGGCTGTGCCATTATGGGAGGCGGCATAGTGTTCATCGGTAATTTCCGGCATGTATTTTTCCATGACGGCAGGGGGGACTAAGGATTCGAAAGCTTCATGGCTCATGTAGTCGCTGTCGTAGATTTGGCAATACCACCCGAGAGAACCCTTCTCCGGATCGTCGTAGTTCTTGCCCCCCTTGTACATATCCTGATGGAGCATCATGTCGTTCATATAGACAAAACCGATGAACTCATTGCAGAAGCGTTGGCCTTTCATGTTGACGGAAAGGAAGGGCTCCTCATACATGAGGCCGGCGTCAAAGTCGTGGAGCATTTTGGTATGCCCGAGTTTTTCCATGACAGCTCCGGCGGTGACTGCCATGAGGTGGCCGTCCCCCGTCTTCTGGAACTGTTTCTTGTCGAAGTTCTCCACATCCGGGCACCAGTGCTTCACCATGGCAGGGTTGTTTTGATAGTCACCGGTGGCGAGGATAACGGCTTTGTTAGCATTAAACTTTACATAAGTCCCGTCGGCAAGCTTGCCAACGACACCCTTCACCCGGCCGGCATCCACAATAAGCTGAACCCCCGGAGTGCTGTAATAAATCTTCATGCGGTCGGAATATTGCTGGGCGGCCTCGTCAAGCACGTAGCTCAGGTACGTGCCGATATTATTGGGTTTCGGTCCCATCCAGGGGGCATACATATGGGCTTTAGCCGTACCGTAGTCGAACTTGCTGTAACGATGGTCGGTCCATTCGCCGGTGAAATCCTGGCTGGTGTCCAGGTAAGCGAAGAGTCCTTTGTCATTGGGCTTGCCGGCAGAAGTGCCGGTCAGGCGGGCGCGGTCGTATACCCATTGCACGGCCTCGCCGGAATGCATAACGTAGGCCTTAAGAAGCTCAGGGTCGGAGCGCCAGCTGTTCAGACTGTTGGTCTGCTGGACATAACGCAGGAGCCCCTCGGTGTCACTTTTGTCGATAATAAGACCGGAACCGCAGTTGCCTTGAGAGACGACCGTACTCTGCTTCTGCAGCACGGCGACGGAATTGCCTCCCTCAGCGGCGGTGACTGCCGCCGGTACACCGGCTGCACCGGCGCCGACAACGACGATGTCTACTGTAACCTCGCCAACAAAACTGGTAATGGAGTCAAGCTGTACCAGTGAATCCTTAAACTCTTCAAGGGTGAAAGAGCCGGGAAGCGCGGCGGAGCCTTCCGGTGATGTGAGGTCCGCCCCGGGAGTCTCATTGACGGATGTGTCACAGCCTGTCAGTCCCATGAGGCCGATGCCGGCTGCTCCTAAAGCGGCAGTCTTAAAAAAGTCCCTGCGTGAGATAGTGGTGCTCATTGTTTTTCTCCTCCCAACGATTGATAATATAATTGCGCGATTTCATTTTACAAATCATTGCCGGAAATTTCATCGTACAGTTCCGCTGTTTTGTCTATAAAGTCATTGGCTCTGGACAGATACTGAAAACTGTCCAGGGAAGGCCAAGCCAGGTTTGCTGGGATGCTCTAAATGGATTCACATTTTCAAAAATTTGTGATAAAATGTACATAAAATCAAATGTCCGGATGCCTCTGTAGGTATAGAAGCATCCACAACTGGAGGTGAATCTTAGTGGGGTAAGGCAGCGGGAAGGACAGATGAAGCTCTGCAGTACTCTGGAAAAAACTCTGGAAAGATTACTTCAGACAAGTAGCCTTTCGGAGATTAAGGTGATGGATGTTTGCCGCTTGAGCGGCATACCGAGGTCAACCTTTTATTCTTATTTCTGTGATATCTATTCTGTTCCGCAGTGGATATGGGACGACATGATGGAGCATTCCCTTTATAAGATCGGTGACGGCCTTACCTGGGACGAGGGCCATCGTATTATGTTTGAGAACATTCTGCAGCATAAGATTCTTTTCAGCAAAATCTACTGGGAAAACGACAACAATTCGATCCTGGAATACGGCTACAGGGGAGGATATTCTGCGGTGAAGCGCAATGTTGCGTTCCGCAAACATCACCACTGGACGGAAACGGAGCTGCTTGAACTTGACTATACCATCCGGGCGCTGGCCTCCCTCACCACAAAGTGGGGGAGAGACGGCATGATTGTGCCGGTTGAGACCGTGGTGCATATCTTCAACACCCATGTGCCGCCGTTTTTAAAGGAGCTGTGCGACATATAGCCCGCCACTTTTCATGGGAAGGAATTGTCCGTTGAACCCAAAAGATTTTAGGCTGCTTTTTAAACTACCGCATTATATGTGGTAGTTTCATTTATATTAATCGCCTCATCTTGTTGATGGAACCGTTGTACTCAGGACGCCCGGCTTTTCCTGTACAGGAAAGGCGGGCGTCTTTTCGTGCTGCAGGGGTTCCCCTTTGCGGGGGTAGAAGCATATCATATTCCATAAATTGCCGACATCCTTATTTATGCAGGGAGATGAGTGCAGGATATGCTTTTCGAGCGTGAAGACTGGAAACTGTTCCGGAATATGGAGACACTGACCCAAAAGGCGGGAGTGCCCAAAAGCAAATTGTCCATGCTGGTCTGCAAGGAACTGGCGGATAATGCCCTGGATGTGTGCGGCCAGTGTGAGATCGGTTTTGAAGACGGTTTTTTTTATGTCAGGGATCAGGGGCCTGGGCTGGACCCCGCACTTTTTTCCATCAACAGGCCCTTAAGATCCTCCAAATACCTGAGGCTGCCCACCCGGGGAGCGCTGGGGAACGGTCTGCGGGTGGTGGCCGGCGCGGTGGCCGCTTCAGGGGGGGAGTTGTATGTTTCCACAAGGGGCAGGCGTTACCGGATTCATTTTCAGCCCGATGGGACGGCCCGGCCCGAGAACCTGGGCGATGCTCAGGAAATGGGCACCAAGATCAGCTTCCAACTGGGCAGACTGCCTATCAACTCAAGCTGGGCGCAGACGGCGGTCCGCTATGCCGGCGGGGAGAGCTACCGGGGAAGGACCTCCCCCTGGTGGTATACCAGCGAGAATTTCTTCGAGCTGTTCCAGGCCTTCGGCGGCACCGTCCGGGAGCTTATCCAGCAATTGACGGCTGCACCGGGGGCAAAGGGGGGAAAATCGCCGCCCTCTATCCCAAAACTCCCGCCGGGGACCTGACCTTTGCCGAGACGGAAGGGTTGCTGGGGGAAATGAGAACGGCGGTCAAAAATGTCAGGCCGGCGAGATTGGGGCGGATCGGGGAGCGGGAGGAATGGAGCAGTTACAGCAAAGGGGAGGGCGTCTTTTATGTGGAGAGTGCCAAGGGGGAACATAGAGCGGAAATCCCCTTTGCGGTCGAAGTCTACGCCGAAGCCTCTTCCAGCCCCGACATAACGGTTTTGCTCAACAAATCCCCCATCACGGGCGGAGTCAGTCTCTACGACCGGGAGAAGCATGAACTGGGACTGTTGGGCTGCGGGCTGTACCTCTCTTTTCGGAGCAAGCCCGTCCGGCTTCTGCTCAATATCATGACCCCCTATATGCCGCTGGTGACGGATGGGAAGGAGCCGGATCTTTCCGTCGTGGAGGATGTCATCGAGGAGACAGCCGCCCGGGCCGTCCGCCGGGCCGGGAAAACCCTGACGGGGCTGCCCGCAGGCAAAAAGAGATCCCATAAGGAGATCGTGGCGGATTGCCTGGAGCAGGCCATTGCCAAAGCCAGCGGCAACGGCGAGTACCGCTTCAGCCTGCGTCAGCTTTATTATGCCGTAAGGCCCTATGTAATCCGGGAGACCGGCAGAGAGCCGGATTACAACTATTTCTGCCGGGACCTGGTGGGGGGCTATGAGGCACGGCACGGCGACATCCCCCTCATGTACCGGGATGAGCGGGGAACCCTCTATCATCCCCATCGCGGCGAGGATATCTCCATCGGCACTATTGCGGTGGAGAATTACCGCAAGCCCCTTTGGACGTTCAACAAAGTTCTCTATATCGAAAAAGAGGGTTTCTTCAATGTGCTCAAGGAAAGAAAAATACCGGAAAAATACGACATGGCCCTGCTCACCAGCAAAGGGTATGCCAGCCGGGCGGTCCGGGACCTGCTGGATGCCCTGGGGGAACATGCCGAGGAGGAGATCATCTTTTTCTGCATTCATGACGCGGACGCCTATGGCACCACCATCTATGAAACTCTGCAAAACGAAACGGGAGCCCGGCCCGGCAGAAAGGTAAAGATCATTAATTTGGGGCTGGAGCCCGAAGAAGCTGTGGCTATGGAACTGGAAGTGGAAAAGGTGGAAAGATCAGGACGCAGAAGAGGGGTGGCCAGCTATATTGAGCCTCAGTGGGAGGGCTGGCTGCAGAGGAACAGGGTGGAACTGAATGCTATGAGCACCCCCCAGTTTCTGGCTTGGCTGGAGGAGAAGCTGCAGCGTTACGACAAAGGAAAGGTGATACCACCCGAATCCGTCCTGCGGGAGAATCTGGAACAAAGCCTGGAGGCCGGAATCAGCCGGGCCATCGCAAAGGAGATCCTGGAACAGCATAACCATGCGGGCCGGGTGGCGGAAGCGGTCCGGCAGGTCAAAACCGATTGGGAGGAGCGGCTGACCGGGCTGGAAGAGAGGGTGCGGGAGGAGCTCCGGCAGGAGCCGGTCAGCCACTGGCAGGACATTGTGAAGGATCTGTCGGAAGCCATGTTGAAAATCCGCCCTTTTTAAAAATCAGGAAGCAGGCTTCGTAATTTTGCAAACTGTCGGATTTTAACGGTGGAAACCACAGAGAACAGCCTTTAGTCCAGCTTCATATACACCGGTACCGCAAACACCCCACCTTCTGCCGCAAAGGGGACCCCGCCGCCGTACTTTTTTTCCTCTGGATTTGCCCGCCAAAATCCATATAATTAGGTGTAGGGCCGTTTAGGCTAATACCCCGGACACCTGGCGGAAAGAAGTGGGGCGCAACGTGCAGTATATTACCTTTTCCATCGTTTATGGGATTATGATATTTATTTGGACTTTTGTGTATCTGAATAAAAGCAAGGATAAAGTCAATGAGTCCTTTTTGGGCTTCTTAACCGTGGTTATCCTCTGGATGGTTCTGAGCATAAGCATCGCCGGCGACGATATTTCCACCCTGGGGCTTGTGCTGAAAACGATCTATTTTTACAGCATGCTCAACATGGCGGTTGCTTTCTTGCTGTTTATCTACCGGTTTATCGGCAGGAAGCTGGACGGGGTATTTTATATGTCGGTGACCATCAACACCCTCACCATTCTGGCCAGGTACCTGTTTCCCATCGATTATGCGGATCCGACTTTCTGGCGGCTGACCGACCCGGTCGTCGCGCCGGTCATGTCCGCCTTGTTCAGTCTGCCGGCTGTGTTCGCCCTGATTCTTATTGTGCGGCACTATAAAATGACGCGGGACGCCAAATTAAGAACCCAATTGAGATTTGTCTTGAGCGGGACCGGACTGGCCTGTCTGATCAGCATAGTTTCCGAATACATCCTGCCTGCTTACTTTGGGCTGGAGAGCAATCTTTCTCTCATGTATTTTGCTATTCTTATTTTTATTGTTTATATTTTCCGCTCCATCATCAAGTTCAAATTCCTGAATATACAGTCCGACTATGTGTACAGAAGGTTGTTTTTAAATTCCGGCGAAGGCATCCTCATCGTCAACCGGCATTTAACCATCGTCAGCATCAACAACCTGGCCAAAGAAATTCTGGAGAATAAGGCTATCGAGCCGGGGGATAAGATAACGCAGCTGATCAAAACCTACGATTTTGACACGAATTATAAACAGCAGGAGATAACCATTGTGTTGGAAAGCGGAGAAAAATATCTCACAATGACCCAGCATCCCATAGACCCGGATGATCGGGATTCAACCAAGCTCCTGGTAGTCAACGATATAACCTCTGCCAAGCTGAAGCAGAAGCAGGAAAAAGAGCTGCTGATGAAACGGTCTTCAATCGATCCGCAGACCGGCTTTTTCAATAAGCAGTATATGCTGGACTATGATGAGGCAGAAAATCCGGATTTGGGCAATACGGCTTTGCTGTTTATCGATATTGACAATTTTAAATCTATCAATGATCTTTACGGACACCTGGCCGGGGACAGTATCCTGAAATCCGTGGCGGAATGCATCAGGTGCAGCATAGGGAGCGAAGCACAAGTCATCCGGTTCGGCGGGGATGAGTTCGTGGTGATCTTTGCAAATCCCGGGAAGAATGAAGCTTACCTGACGGCGGAGGAAATCAGGAACAAGGTGAATGGTTTGATCTTGCCGGAGCACTACGGGGATTTGACCATATCCCTCAGCATCGGCCTGGCGGAAGGCCGGGCTCCGGTCAAAGAGCTGATCACCCAAGCGGACGAGGCCATGTACAGTGCCAAAAGCCATGGCAAGAACAGAACGATGATCTTTCTGCATTAGCAAAACCGTGCCCCAGTCTGCCGACAGGGTTATCGACAAGATAGTCACGTCAAGATAGAATTGTGTTCCTCATAGCTGCCATCCTTCATAGGAAAGTCTGGTCAGGGATGTTGCCGTTGAAAAAGGAGGCCGGCAACAATCGCAGTTATTGGAACCGTAATCGTAAGGCCGATGCTTCCGGCCATAGACCTTAAGATTTCCGAAGCAATGATTTCCCGGTTGATAAGCTGATGCAACGATATATTCTCGGCAGATAAGAGGAGCAGCATATAGATGGAACCACCTGTATAAGCCAAGATCAAGGTATTGGCCATGGTACCAATGGTGTCTTTTCCAACATTCATACCTGCTTTGATTAATTGGCAAGAACTTAACGAATAGGTCTTTTCTTTCAATTCATTTACGGCTGAAGCAATGGACATGCTGACATCCATGACTGCGCCGAGAGAACCGATAATGATTCCGGCAAAAAATAAACCTTGATAACTGAATATAGAATCTTGGGAAAGATATTCCAACAGATAGGAGTCTTCATCAATGGCTCCGGTAAAATGCGCTAAATCGCCGATTGTGATCGTAAGATAGGCTGCAGCGCAGAGACCGCAGAGGGTTCCGATAATAGCGGCAAAAGTTTTCTTATTATGACCTCCGACTAAGAGCAACGTAAAAATTGCGATAACCGAGCATAAACCGATCGTAATATAGGTTGGATCATAGCCTTGTAAAATAAGCGGAAAAAGAACGTAAATAATCGCAAAGTAGGTTGCAAGCAGGGAAAGAATAGCCCGGATGCCTTTGGCTCCTCCGATTAATACGAGAAGCCCAATAAAACCCAATAAGAGGTAGGTCATATACTTATCGCGGGCAATCTCTGTAATACTGACTTTCTCCACAGCCCCATCCCCGTTAAGAAAAAGGGTAACGAACACCTCGTCGTTTTCTCTAAGAGTAATTCCGTAAAAAATACCGGTAGCATAAAAACTCGTAACAAATCTTTGCTGCTTATGCGCCCCCTCTAAGGTAATTAACTCCACAGACTGAGCGGAGTTTTGATGCTTTTGCAGATCAATGCTGATAATTCTTGCTCGGATCATTTTTTCTTGTTTCTCTGAAGAGGATGATGATATCTCGGCGGCGGCCAGGCAGATATGGCTTGAAGATATAAAGGAAAACGCTATACAAATGACCCCCAAAACGATGTATTTATAAAGATTTTTCTTCACTTCATTCCTCCTTGGGCAAAGGTTGTCCCTAATATTTATGTGTATGATTCAAGATTATTCTTCTAAAAAGATCCAATGTATCTATAACAAAATATTTGCAGGATAAGGCAGTAAGGAGCCGGCAAGAAAGTCTTTTCGCCGTATATGATAAAAAGTCATGATAGTGGCCTAACCACTATCATGACTTTACTAAAGGTCAATCAAAACTCGCTTTCCCGTTTTTTGAAAAAATCATAGTAGATGCGGACATTTTCCAGCTCCGTCCATCGTTTCACCGCTACGGGATTTTCATCAAGATCATAGACTTTAGCTCCCCTCAGAGCCAGGAGAAAAGGGGAATGGGTGGCGATAATGAACTGGCATTGCCAAAACCGCGCCGAGTCCTCGATAAACTTCATCAATTCCAGCTGACGCTTTGGGGAAAGGCTGTTTTCTTTTCTGACGAAACGGGACTGAGAGTTAAACCGGGCATGGTTGACCCTTTTCAGCTCCTCGTAGTCGGCCAGGGATTTCAATTGGAACCGGGAATATTTCGCTTCCAGATAGTCGTCAAAAAGCTCTTCCCGCTTCCGGTCAATTCCTTCATTTAAGCTGCGTATGTTGAGCATATAGTCAAAGACATCATCGCTGGTAATAATCCGGCTGTGTTCAGGAAGGGCGGCTTTAAGCTCCATCTCACATATGGCGACATAGTCGGGGAAGAAACTGGATTTGTTATAGATGGCATCCCGGGGGACTTCCGTTTTTTCGGCGATAATATTTAATAGGGTCGATTTTCCCGAGCCGTTTCCTCCATATAAAATGGTGATGGGATCAAAATCAAGCCTTTCCAGCCCCCGTCCCGGCAGGACCTGAAAGGGATAATAGGAGTCATAGCAGGTTCGTTTGACCTTGTCCTGGAAGAAGCCGGATTCCATGTCTCCGTCGGGAAAGGTAAACTGATCTAAATAAATCATGCTGTCCTCCCCATGTTCATCGATAATTCTTTAGTATCATGATAAGGCAGGAGAGATGATTTTGGCAATGCCGCGGCAACCCTAAAGCCGAACCCAACAGCTTGATTCGACGGGAATTCTTCTTGACAATTCAAAGATAGTCGATTACCCTGTAATAGACAGACAGTCGGTCTGTTGCAGGAGGTATAACATGAGGATAGTCAAAGAAGCTGAAGAACGCAGAAACGAGATTCTCGACGCTGCGGATGAACTTTTCGCTCAGAAAGGCTTTGACGGCACCAGCACCAACGAGATTCTCGAAAAGGTGGGGATTGCCCGGGGAACGCTGTATTATCACTTTAAGTCAAAGGAGGATATTATGGACACTCTGATTGAGCGGCATAATGTCCGTCTTATGGAGGCGGCCCGGCAAATTGCCGCGGATAAAACTCTGGCGATTCATGAGCGCATTGTCCGTGTCGTTATGGCCTTGAACTTAAGAAGTGCAAGCGGACCAGAAATTATCGAACATCTCCATAAGCCGCAAAACGCCCTGATGCACCAAAAAATACAAAAAGCGATTTTTGGGGGCGTTACACCGATCCTCGCTGAAATTATCGGCGAAGGGATTGAAAAGGGGCAGTTTAATACACCCTATCCCTATGAATGCATGGAAATGGCCATTGCCTATGTCAATACCGTTTTTGATGGCGATGGGGTTGAGATGACCGAGGAGGAACGGGCTTCACGCATACGGGCGTTTATCTTCAACTTAGAAAGACTGCTCGGTGTGGAAAGCGGAAGTCTTCTGTTCGCCAGGCAAATGTTTGGTAGTGGAAGCAGAGGCGGCCATGAATAATTCGGAAAAATCTTTTGGGAAGTTTATGCTTCTCTGGTCCGGAGAATTTATTTCGGCTGTGGGAGGCGGGCTGACTGCATTCGGGCTTGGCGTCTATGTTTTTGAGCAGACGGGAAAGGCCTCGGCCCTGGCCCTGGTGACCTTGCTGGCCTTTATGCCGTCCCTTCTTCTCAGTGCTCCGGCGGGGGTGCTTGCGGACCGTTATGATCGCAGACTCCTGATGGCCCTGGGCGACAGCCTTTCCGCGCTGGGTCCTATCTTCATTCTCGTTTGTATGCTGCAAGGGGAAGTACGGCTATGGCAGATTTGTCTGGGAGTTACCATCAGCTCAGTGTTCTCAGCGCTGCTGGAACCTGCCTACAAAGCCACGGTTACGGATTTGCTGACCGAGGAACAGTATGTCAAAGCAAGCGGCCTTGTTCAGGTGGCGGGTTCGGCAAAATATCTGATTTCACCGATCATTGCGGGCTTTCTGCTCATCGTTTCCGATATCAAGCTATTGCTGGTCATCGACATCTGCACATTTTTGGTGACGGTTACCACCATTCTTATGGTGCGCAGCGGTCTGGCCGCCAAAAAACAGGAACAGGTTCATTCCTTTGTCCGCGAATTCCGAGAGGGCTGGGGTGCTGTGTCCGGAAACAGGGGTGTGCTTGTTCTCATCCTGATGGGGACCCTCATAACCTTTTTCCTCGGCTTTGTTCAGACGCTTTTCACACCGGTGATCCTTGCTTTTGCGGACAGTTCCGTATTAGGAACGGTGGAAACAATCGCCGCTTCGGGGATGCTGGTAACGAGTGTGCTCATCGGCATCCTGCCGATTAAAAAAGGGTATGTGAAAATACTCTCCTGTTCCTTGTTTGGTGCCGGAGTTTTTATGGCGGCTTTCGGCCTGGGCGAGAATATCATCTTGATTGCCGTTTCGGGATTTTTCTTCTTTGCCATGCTTCCTTTGGCCAATACAAGTCTGGACTTTCTGATCCGCACGAACATCAACAATGAGCTGCAGGGCAGAGCTTGGAGACTGATCGGCGTTATCTCCCAGTTTGGCTATATTATCGCTTATGGGATCTCCGGTGTTCTGGCCGATTATGTATTTACTCCCCTGCTGCTGGAGGGCGGGCTGCTCGCCGGCAGCGTGGGCAGGGTTCTCGGTACGGGAAGCGGCAGAGGAACAGGGCTGCTCATTATCTGCGCGGGAGTGCTGCTATGTGTGACTGCAGTCATTTTGTACCAGCTGAAATCAGTGAAAAGCCTGGACAAGGGAGGTGAATTATGTATTTCAGAATCCTAGGCAATGGTATCTTCAAAAGCAAGACGGTTACCCTGATCACCATGATCTTTGTCGCCGCCGCGGCCCTGCTTGTTTCCCTGGCGGCAGTGCTGATCGTGAATTTACCCGGCGCGCTGGATACCTTAATGAGCCAGGCCAAAACCCCCCATTTTATGCAGATGCATGGGGGAGCCATCGATAGGACCCGGCTTGCGGATTTCGCGGAGGGCAACAACCAGGTGGAGGATTTTCAGGTGCTTGAATTTCTCAATGTGGACGGAGCACAGCTCGTCATTGGCGGTCACTCCCTGGCAGATAAGATTCAGGATAACGGGCTCTCTACCCAGAGTGAAAAATTTGACTATCTCCTTGACCTGAACGGAAAGAGGATCCAGGTGTCCGATGGGGAGATTTATGCTCCGATCAGCTATATGAAGGATGGCACAGCGAAGGCCGGTGACCGGGTTGTGATCTGGGGAAAAGCATTTACCGTCGCAGGGTTTCTCCGGGATTCCCAGATGAATTCGCCCCTGGCTTCGTCAAAGAGGTTTCTGGTGAGCGAAAAGGACTATAGTTCCCTCAAAGAGTTTGGCAGTACAGAATATTTGATTGAGTTCAGATTAAAGGAGCTGTCCTCCCTGGGCTCCTTTGAAGCCTCTTATCTTTCCGCAGGACTAGAAACCAACGGGCCGACGGTTACCTATCCGCTTTTCAAAACCATGAATGCCCTTTCCGACGGGCTGATGATTGGGGTTATTCTCCTGGTAAGCCTGCTTGTAGTTGCCGTCGCACTCCTCTGTATACGTTTTACCCTGCTGGCAAAAATCGAGGACGATTATCGTGAAATAGGCGTCATGAAAGCCATCGGCCTGCGTCTTGCCGAGATCAGGAAAATATACCTTGCCCAATATGGGGTGATTGCGGCGGCAGGCTGTGTTCTCGGCTTGATGTGTTCCTTTTTGTGCCGGGACAGGCTGCTGGAAAACATACGGCTGTATATGGGGGAAAGCGAGCACGCTTCTTTAGCCTTGATGTTTGGAATAAGCGGCGTACTGCTGGTATTCCTGACGATCCTTGCTTATGTAAACAAGGTGCTGAAGGGCTTTCGGAATATATCGGCGGCGGAGGCGATCCGCTTCGGGATGTCACAGGAAAAAGCCCCGGGCGTCAGGAAGTTTCGCCTGAGCAGAAACAGGGTGCTGAGTACGAATGTCTTTCTTGGCATCCAGGACGTTCTCACCAGGACAAGATTGTATGCCACCATGCTGGCGGTGTTTGTGATCGCGTCCTTTATCATCATTGTTCCGCAGAATCTGTACCATACCATTTCCTCAGAAGACTTCATCACTTATATGGGGATAGGGAAATGCGATCTGCGCATCGACGTCCAGCAGACCGATCATATTTCCGCAAAGGCGGCGGAAATTGTCAAACATATGGCAGGGGACAGGGACATATCCCGCTACGCTGTGCTGACGACCAAACTATTCAAAGTCAAGGGTCCGGACGGTATAGAGAAACGCCTGAAAATTGAGCTGGGCGATCATGGGGTGTTCCCGGTAGCATATTCTCAGGGCAGAGCACCTGCTGCGGAAAATGAAATCGCGCTTTCGGTTATCAACGCCGGCGACTTGGGCAAAAAAACCGGAGATGGGATTACCCTGGTGAGGGGAGGAAAGGAAACGAAGCTTACGGTATGCGGAATTTATTCCGACATCACCAACGGAGGGAAAACGGCAAAAGCTGCTTTTGCCGCTCCTGAGGCGGACATCATGTGGAGCGTAATCTATGCGGAGCTTGGCAATCGCTCCCTGGTAGGCGGCAAAGTTTCAGACTATGAAAGACGCTATGGATATGCCAAGGTTTCGGATATTAATGAATATATTCGGCAAACTTTCGGCGCCACCATCAGCTCCGTGGGTAAGGCCTCCCGGGCCGGAACGGGGGTGGGGCTTATGCTGACGCTGCTGGTTACCCTGCTGTTTATGAAAATGCTTGCCGCCAAAGATCGCTATTCGATTGCCGTACTGAAAGCCTTAGGTTTTACAAGCCGGGATATTGCGGCACAGTATGTTTCACGTTCAGCCGTTGTTTTGATTGCGGGAATTGTTTTGGGAACGCTGCTGGCCAACACTCTTGGCGAGGCACTGGCAGGCGGAGTGATCTCCTGGTTCGGAGCGTCCTCTTTTCAGTTTACAATTAATCCTCTCTGGGCCTATCTGATGTGTCCCTTGATGATGGCCGGTTCCGTACTGCTCGGAACCATGAGCGGCATAGCCAACGGGGGGCAAATTAAGCTATCCTCCCATATAAAGGAGTAGTCTATGAAACAGATTGTCACCGGTGAAACCATTGTCAAGTATTTTGGCAAGGGCGGCGAGAGAGTCAAGGCTCTGGATAAAGTCTCCCTCCAAATAAACGAAGGCGAATTCATTGCGGTTATGGGGCCTTCCGGATCGGGAAAGTCAACGCTTCTGTTCGCACTCAGCGGTCTGGACGGAATTGACAGCGGGAAAGTTATGTTTGAGGGCCGGGATATTTCGCTACTCAGTGAACATGAACTTGCCGACCTGCGCAGAACCAAAATAGGATTTGTTTTTCAGCAGCCCACCCTGTTGAAAAATCTGAATATCCTGGATAACATCCTTCTTCCCGCTTGGCGCGGCAACAGAAAAAACACCCTGCAGATAACGGAAAAAGCCAGAAAGATTATGAAAAGAGCCGGGATTGCGGAGCTGGAAAAGCGGGATATCACCCAGGTTTCGGGCGGGCAGCTGCAGCGTGCGGGAATCTGCCGTGCTTTGCTGAGCGGTCCGGAAATTATTTTCGGGGATGAACCCACCGGCGCCCTTAACTCAACATCTGCCCAGGAAGTGATGAGCCTGTTTTCCGAAATCAATCGGGAGGGGACTGCGGTTATGCTGGTGACTCATGATGCCAGGGTAGCGGCGGCGGCAGAGCGCATTCTGTTTATGAGTGATGGCAAAATAGTCAGCGAAATACGGTTTCCCCAATCAGCCGGTAGGGATGCCGGGAACAAAATAAGGAAAATCACGGCAAAAATGCAGGAGATCGACATATAATAACGGAAAGACAGTAGAAATATTTAAATCTCTGACACCAATTCATTAAAGGGTTGGTGTCATTTTTATGCAGAGGGAAATTCCGTCCGCTTGAGTACATTCAGTTAATTTTCAGCTAACACTAAGTAGTCTTTAAGCATGGACCGTTATAATTATGGAGGAGCAATCTGGAAACTATTAAGGAAACAGTTAGTCTGGGCAGAAACAAGGAATAGAGGAGAGAGGGTATGAAAAAAAAGTTGGTGATTACTCTGGTCCTTGGCGTTGTTGTATTGGGCGGAGGAGGTTTCTGGGCTTACCAGCATTTTCAGGAGAAACCCCAACAAACGTCCTTGCTGACAACCACAGTTAAGAAGGGTGATATTATCCAGGAGATTACAGCTACAGGAACTGTGATGTATCCTGAAGAGGTTCCCCTGGCCTTCGAACAAAACGGCAAGGTGCGGGAAATCTATGTAAAAGTCGGCGATGAGGTAACAGCAGGTCAGGCTCTGGCCCAGATGGATACGGAAACCTTGCAGCAGGAGGTGACCGAGAGTATGGCCAGTCTGAAAGAAGCTGAGCTGAACTGGCAGCAACAGAAAGTGGAAGCAGAAGGCACGCTGGTTAAAGCCAGGCAAGCGCTCCGGACAGCGGAGCAAAACGCTGATCCGGCTTATTTGCAGAATCAGCTGGCCATTGCGGAACAAAGTCTTCTGATTGCCGGCAATAATCTGGCGGCCAGTCAACTAAGCGGAGATGAATCGAGTATCTTACAGGCCAAAACCGCCCTCACTCAGGCCCAGTCTGAACTGATCAATGTTCAAAATACATATAACGGTGGTGCGGAACAGGCTGTGGACTCAGCAAAAGCCGATCTGGAAATCGCCGAAGTGAAATTAGCTCGTCTTCAGGAAAGGACTTCCCTGGCCCAGGCAGAAACCGCTGTGGTGAAAGCACAGGACAATTTGGCCAAAGCAACCTTGGTTGCTCCTTCAGATGGGGTGATTATCGATATTCCGGTAAAAGAAGGGCAGACCTTAAGCAATACGACCACCGTGCTCAATTTAGCCACCGGAGGAGAGCTGTTGATCGTAGAATCCTATGTCTCTCAGGATGAAGTGACAAAGATTAAAACAGGTCAGAGGGCCAATATCTCCCTGGATTCTGCGCCGGAGGATTATATGAGCGCAACGGTGACCCAGGTGGCCCTAAAAGGAACAACGACTCAAAATGTAACCACTTTCCAGGTGACAATGCAAATGGATGAAGTAACAGACGCCATACGGCCGGGAATGAACGCTAATGTGGGGATTATCATAGCCGAAGCCAAAGATGTTCTCATCGTACCGAGTTCAGCTGTACAAACCCAGGGAGATCAGAAAGGGGTTCTCCTGCTCTCCAATCCGCCATCTTCAGGCAGTCCATCCTCAGAGGGGCAGATGCAGGGAGGGCCTTCCCAAAGGGAACAAGTTCAGGGGGAACAAGCAGAAGCTCAAAAGGAACAAGCCCAAGGGGAACAAGCTCAGGCAGGGGCCGCTGAACCCAGGAATTCGGAGAGGTCCGCACCCCAGGGGACTATGTCAAATAACCGGGAGCAGGGAGGTATGGGGGCAGCACAGTTTGTTCCCGTTGAGACGGGTCTGGATGATGGGACTAATGTAGAGATTAAAAGCGGTTTAACAGAAGGGCAAAGGATTGTGGCAGGGACACGAACAAACTCATCCGGTTCCAACACGAATGCCAATTCCAACAGGAATATGAACTCCCCCGCCGGAGTGATGCCCGGTATGGGCGGCGGAGGCGGATTTGGCGGAAGCGCACGGCCCATGAGATAGGGGGGACCAAGGGTGATCCAGCTTAAAGGAATTAAGAAAATCTATACAACCGGGGATATTCAGGTCCACGCATTGCGGGGAGTGGACTTTCACATCAAGGCCGGAGAGTTTGTATCCATCATGGGGCCCTCCGGTTCAGGGAAATCCACAACGATGAATGTCCTGGGCTGTCTGGATATTCCTACAGAAGGAGAATATCTTCTCGATGGTGTGGATGTGGCCAAGGCCACGGCTAAAGAATTAGCCAAAATACGCAACCGCAAGATCGGTTTTGTCTTTCAGGGATTTAATCTTTTACCGCGCACCACGGCTTTGGAGAATGTGGAGCTGCCCATGCTGTATGCCGGGATCAATGCTAAAGAGCGTCATCAAAGGGCGGTGGAAGCATTAGAGTCGGTGGGTTTGGGAGACAGGGTATACCACCGGCCCAAAGAGCTGTCGGGAGGCCAGCAGCAGCGGGTAGCGATTGCCCGGTCTTTGGTGTGCCGGCCGGCCATTATTTTAGCCGACGAACCCACCGGAAACCTGGACAGCAAGGCCAGTGGGGAAGTGATGGCCATCTTTCAGCGCCTGCACCGGGAGGGGAATACCATTGTGCTGGTTACCCATGAGCCGGATATAGCGGAGTATACCCAGCGCATTATCCGCTTCCGCGATGGGGAGATCGAGAAAGACGAAGCCGTCGAAAACTCCCGCGTGGCTAATGCTCTCCTTGACCGGGAGAAAGGAGGAGCGGTGTGAACTTCCTGGAATTGATGAAAGTATCTTTACGGGCTCTTTATGCCAACAAGCTCCGCTCGGCCTTAACCATGCTGGGAATTATCATCGGCGTGTTTGCCGTGATTATCATGGTGGCCATAGCCAATGGGGCAACCCAATCTGTAACCGCCAATATACAGGGGCTGGGTTCCAATCTGCTTATTGTCTCTGCAGGGCAGTCCAGCTTTGGCGGGGTGCGGGGCGGGGCGGGGAGTGCCAACACCTTGACCATGGAGGATGTGGCGAAGGTGAGAGCTGCCGGCTCCGCGGTCAAGGCGGTGGCTCCGGTGGTGAATACCAATGCTCAGGTGGTTTATGGCACGGGCAATACCTCCACCAGTGTCATGGGGACAACTGCGGAATATGCCGATGTCCGCAGCATCAAAATAACCCAGGGAAGGTTTATAACCGAAGAAGATATCACGAAATCCGCCCGTGTGGCGGTGGTTGGCCCTACCGTGGTTGAAAATCTTTTCGGGGATGCCAACGCGGATATTATCGGCAAAAACATCAAACTGAACAATATTCCCTATCAAGTGGTTGGCGTTACGGTGAGCCAGGGCTCATCCGGGATGACCAACAATGACGATATGATCTATGCCCCCATTTCCTCCGTACAGTCCCGCCTGGTGGGGAGCAAAAGCGTGCGCCAGATCTATATTGAAGCCGAGTCGGCTCAGCTGATGACTGAGGCTCAGGACCAGGTTACCTATGCCCTGCAGCTGGCTCATAAGATTCAAAGCGGCCAGGAAAATGATTTTACCATTACCAACCAGGCCGAAGTTCTGGAGTCCATGGAAGAAATATCCCAAACCATGACCCTGCTCTTAGGGGGGATCGCGGGAATATCCCTGCTGGTGGGGGGAATCGGTGTAATGAATATTATGCTGGTATCCGTCACGGAGCGAACCCGGGAGATAGGCATACGCAAAGCCATCGGAGCCGGGGAAGGGGATATACTCTTCCAGTTCCTCATCGAGTCGGTGGTGCTCAGTCTGATTGGCGGAATGATCGGTATCCTTTTAGGGTGGGGAGGTTCCTTGATCGCCAGTGAGCTTTTCGGTGTCACAGCCAGCGTATCCCCGTCCTCAGTGGGCATAGCCTTTGGTTTTTCCGCCCTGATCGGAATTGTGTTCGGTGTCGTCCCGGCCAAAAAGGCCGCCGCCATGAATCCGATTGAGGCCTTGCGGTATGAGTAGCAAGTGTTAGGAACGGAATAAAGGTATGAGCAAAATGAAGCTATGAGCAAATGAAGATGAGCAAAACTAGCAGCCGGAAAAGAGAGAGGTCTGGACATTTGCTAAGAAAGAGAGGAGGAGAACCAGAGTGGCGGCCAAAAAGAAAAAGAGCCTGGCTCTTGCAGTATGCCTGTTTGTCCTGCTGGTAACCCTAATTCCCGGAACTGTCCGGGCAGCTGATGATGATGATGTGGATTGGAACAAAGGGGTGCTGGCCTATTTAGTCGTGGATGCAGGGGATGCGCAAACAGTGATCGGTTCTGCGGATACCATCCATTTCCGGTTGTATGATTTGAACGGCGATCCCTATAGCGGCTCGGTATCCGGCTATATTACCGATCCTGATGATGAGGTGACCTATGTCTCTATAAGCGGGGGTCAGGGGAATTATTCCATAGCCAATTTTAATTTTGATAAGCTGGGCAGCTACTCCATATTTCTGTGGGATCAATATGATAATTATGCCGGCGGGACGGTTAAAGTAGTTGAACCGGTCATCACCCTAACGGGCAAGCCGGTGGTTCATTCGGAAAGCAAGGTAAGCGTAAAGATTGCCGACCCTGATGGCAGAGTCCTTGCCCGCCAATCCATTACTGTGGACGGGACAGAAGTCGGTGCCGGCTCGTCGAGCTACACTACGTTATTTGACGGCACCTTTACTTTTACCATCACCCCCAAAAAGCCGGGCACTGTCAGCATTATCTATGGCGGGCATGTGGTGGGGACTGTGGAAGTTGTGCCGGCCTACACCCCGGGCAGCCGCATCGGCGCTCAGGCCGCTGATAATATGCAGCTCTCGGTGGCAGTGGCTCAAAGCGGATGGACAAAGGCCTCCACCGTCATTCTGACCCGGGACGATGTGGTGGCAGATGCTATGGTCGCCGTGCCCTTATCGAAAAAATATGATGCTCCTATCCTGATGACTCCTTCCCAGCGCCTGAGCAATGAAGTTCTTCATGAAATTCTCAATCTGGGGGCGGAAACAGTCTATATGATCGGGGGAACGGGTGCCATCTCCCCAGAAATTGAAAACGAACTGCAAACCTTCGGGATAACCACCTATCGCTTGGCAGGTGCCAACCGTTATGATACAGCTGCGCAAATCGCGGAGTTGGTCGGTCCTTCAGAGAGAGTCTATCTTGCTTACGGATACGGAGAGCCTGACGCTATAGCCGTAAGCGCCTTTGCAGCAGCCCAGGGTGCTGCCATCTTGCTGACGGATACCCACAGTCTGCCGGAAGAGACCCAAAGCCGGTTAAAGCAAATCTCGCCTGGGGAAGTTGTGCTGCTCGGAGGGACCGGCATCATCAGCTCCGCTGTGGAAACCCAGCTTAGCGGCCAATACGCTGTGAAGCGCTGGGGAGGAGCAGATCGCTATGGAACCCAGCAGATCATCTTCCAGAATCTCCTCACCCAAGAGACTCCTCTCTATATTGCTTCGAGTTCGGTCTCTCCTCAGGATGCGGTTCAGGGCAACCCCAAGGGAGACGCTTTATTGGCTGCCGCTTTAGCCGCCAAAGTAGGGGGCTGCGTCATGAGTGTTCCCCAGAGCAGCCTTCCTGCTGCTGTCAGCTATTCCTTGCTATATAATAAGGGATATATCTCAGAGGCCACAGTGGTCGGGAACTCAGAATCAGTCCAGACGACCTTGGAGTATCAGATTCATGAACTGGTGAAGCATTAAGCGGCGAAAAACAGGTTATAGCAAAAGACGGCTCCGGCATCAGCCGGACACCGTCTTTGGTGAAGTCCTAATCAAATATGCTCAAATCTGGCGGTGAAGAAACGCAGCATTTCTGGTTCGTAAACAAATTTAAGCCCTCTGATGGTCTCTCTTTTCTGGTAAAGATCGATAACTGCCTTGGCCACGATGTCCATATGAGCGTAAGTATAAACCCGGCGGGGAATCGTCAGCCTTACCAGCTCCAGCTTGGGATGGCGGTTTTCTCCTGTTTTAAGATCACGCCCGGCGGAGATGATTCCTCTTTCCATAGAGCGTACCCCGGATTCTATATATAATTGGGCGGCAAGAGCCTGTGCCGGAAATTGGTCCTGAGCAATGTGGGGCAAAAACCGTCTGGCATCGAGGAATACGGCATGGCCGCCCACCGGTTCCACAATGGGAACTCCTGCCGCTAAAAGCTGATCGGCAAGATAGGCGACCTGCTCGACACGGTGTTCAATGTAAGCATAATCCACCGATTCGGTAATCCCGATAGCCATGGCCTCCATGTCCCGACCGGCCATGCCGCCGTAGGAAGGCATACCTTCATAGACCACAACCAGCTCTTTGGCCTTGAGGAAGAGTTGATCATCATTCATAGCCAGAAAACCGCCGATGTTAACCAGGCAATCCTTCTTGCCCGACATGGTGGCTCCGTCGGCATAGCTCATCATCTCCAAGAGAATGTCCTTAATGGCCTTGTCCTGATAACCGGCTTCCCGTTTTTTGATAAAGTAAGCGTTTTCGACACAGCGGGTTGCGTCAAAAAACACCTTGATGCCGTGTTTGTGGGCAAGCTCATGGACGGTCTTCATGTTTTCCATAGAAACGGGCTGTCCCCCGGCCAGATTGACAGTAACGGCAAGGCAGATATAAGGAATCTTTTCCGCGCCTACTTCATCGATTAAGGTCTGGAGCTTCTTCAGGTCGATATTTCCTTTAAAAGGATGCCGGTTGGCTGAATCATGGGCTTCATCAATGATAATATCTCTGAAGGTAGCTCCGTTGGCTTCCTGATGGTATCTTGTGGTAGTAAAATACATATTGCCGGGCACATAATCCCCGGGCTTAATCATCAGTCGGGAGAGCAGGTTTTCCGCGCCCCGTCCCTGATGAGTGGGGACCAGGTGCTTGAAGCCATAATACTCTTTAACCACTCGATCCAAATGCAGGAAATTCCTGCTCCCTGCGTAGGCTTCATCACCGATCATCATACCGGCCCATTGTTTATCGCTCATGGCAGTGGTGCCGGAATCTGTGAGCAGGTCAATATAGACATCCTCACTCTTCAGCAAAAAGGTGTTGTAGCCTGCTTCTTTCATGGCCTCTTCACGTTCTGAACGCTTCATCGACCGAACAGGTTCAACGACCTTAATCCGAAAGGGCTCTGCCGGATAGGTTTTCATGATCATCTCTCCTCACATTTTGTTATTGTTTAAAAGATTGCGGGTATAATTCCATGCATGGATCCCCTCTAAAATGATTATAGGAGCTGTGTTTTATTTATTCTGTTGTCAAATTAACATCTTCGAAAAAATTTTTTAAATTTAGACAAATAGGCATTTGTCCCTGGTAGTTCGTTATTTCATAGAATTTGAGCAAGAGCACAGGTGGTTGCCTGGCTTCTAAAAGTATGCTATTTTAATAGCAATTAAAGGAATCAGGTGGGGGAGGGGATTTTGTGAATGAGGGAACGAATGATTTCGAATTGCTGGGTTCACCTTGGATATGCGAAAATCCGCATGCTGACTGGACTGCTCCTGCTGCACATGGGATATTTAAAAAGTTCAAAAAGAAGGAAATCATTATCCATAGCGGTGACCAAATCGACTGCATCTATTATTTGAATAAGGGACGGATCAAAACAGTGGCCCAGAGTCCTTCAGGCAGTCAAAAAATTCTTTGGTATATTGAAGCCGGGTCTATTTTTGGCGAGACCCCCTTTTTTAACCGCAAGCCCTGTGATTATAACTTTTTTGCTGTCACAGATTGTGAAATATATATTTATCCCATGGAGATAATTATGCAGGAGATCATCCCCAAATTTCCTGACCTCACTCTATCCATTATCAAAACTCTTTCACGCAAGGTTCATATCCTATCCACCCAAGTGGAAGATTGCGTTTTTAATAAACCGCTTGCTCGTGTGGCTAAATTGATTTATCTCCTCCATCAAGGACGTATCCTTGTGGATAAAAGGGGAAGTTCATCCATTCCGCTTACCCAGGAGGATATAGCCAATACACTGGGGATGCATCGGGTTACAGTCAATCAGGCCCTGAAACATTTAAAAGAGATCCAGGCGTTAAAAGACCATACCCATCTTATGATCATCAATGATCTGGAAAAGTTGAAAGAGGTTATGGAATCATAAGCACCTCTAAGCCGGATAATTCATGAAGGGAGTACCTATGGCTGCTTTTTAAGGCGGCAGGTGGTACTCCCTTCCGCATGCCTGCTTTCCAATCAAGCAGGATAGGATTTTAAAAACATAACAATAAAAAAATATGATAATTTTGCAAGATGTTAATTCGACAACAGATTTAGAAAGATTCAGATAATATAATCACCTTAGAAGGGTCCATGCCTGGAATATCCCTTCTGCGCAACAAACCGGGGTCTAGGCTGAGAACGCCGGAGAGGAGGACGATCAATCAGATAGGCCGAACCTTATTGAGAAATTCCCTTGTTGAACTACAATTGAATGGGGGTCAATGAATGGCTGATGAGAGTAGCACCAAAAAACCAGGGCTGATTTTTGCTATCGTAGCCTTTGTCATTCCCGTACTCTTTATTTTATGGGGTACCGTTATGGCCAAGCTGCCCGCTATCCTGCCTTTGATTATTGCGACAGTGATTTCTTGTTTATTTGGGAAATACCTGGGTTATTCCTGGAAGGATTTGCAGGAAGGAATGTCTGATTCTATCCAACGGGTTCATATTGCTGTGTTTATTTTGATCGTCGTGGGCATGCTGGTCGGGGTGTGGATTCTTTCCGGTACCATTCCGACGATCATTTACTGGGGATTAAAGCTTATCTCCCCCTCGACTTACCTGGTGACAACCTTTATCCTCTGCATCGTTGCTTCGACAATGACCGGAACCTCCTTCGGGACGATGGGGACGGTGGGTATTGCTCTGATGGGCGTCGGCCAGGCCCTGGGCTATCCTTTGCCTTTGGTCGTGGGTGCTATTGTTTCCGGAGCTTACTTTGGGGATAAGATGTCTCCGGCATCCAGTTCAACCAATATAGCCTCCTCTGTTTGCGAAGTTGATTTATTCAGCCATATTGGCTCCATGATGTGGACGACCATACCTGCTGCTGTAGTAACCGCTGTCATTTATGCCGTGATGGGCATGAATTATCACAGCGGCAGTGATTTGGGCGGGGACATTGCAGTTATCCTGCAAACCCTTGACCTGACCTTTAACCTTTCCCTATGGACCTTGGTTCCGCCTTTGGTGCTGATTATCCTGGCTTACCGCCGGACTCCCGCCGTTCCGCTGATGCTGCTGTCGGTTGTTCTCGGAGCCTTAGTAGCCTTGATATGCCAAGGGCAGTCCATCATTGCGATTCTTAACTCCAGCGTCAGCGGCTATGTTGGGAACACCGGTGTGGAGCAATTGGACAACCTGCTTAGCCGCGGGGGAATCAACAGTATTACCAGTACTGTCATGTTATTGATCGCTGCAGTATCCTTCGGCGGAGTACTAGAAAAGATCAGGGTGTTGGAAGTGATTGTTGAGGCCAGTCTGAAATGGGCTAAAAACACGGGCCGCCTGATCATCGCCGTTCTGTTTGCCAGCTATGTCATGCTGATCGGTACAGGAAGTCAATCGGTTTCCATGATTATTCCGGGACGTGCTTATGCTCCGGTATTTAAGGAAAGAGGATTGCACTTGAGGGTCCTTTCTCGAACTGTTGAAGATGGCGGCTGCATTGCCAGTCCCCTGCTGCCTTGGGGAGTTCATGCCTTCTATATTCTGGGAGTCCTTGGCGTTAGTGCTTATGAATATGCACCCTATGCCTTTATGTGCTGGATTGTTCCCATATTCTCCATAATTTACGGCTATACAGGGATTGCTATATGGCGGTCGGACAATTCACCGGTGCGCAAGCCTGCCCTGGAAATGAAGGCTTAAAGGGCTCAGGGAAAATTCGAATTCCTGAATGTTATTAAAGGATAAGGAGTGTGGTTTAAATGGGTCAGCCTTTTGTTCATCCCACCGGAGTGACCATCTATAATCCTGAAAAATGCTTTAACGGTTATACCATTATGCAGGCCCCGGGTTTAGGCTGCGTTTTAATCGATATGAATGGTAATGTGGTTCGCGTCTTTAAGGATCTGCAGGGATTTCCCAATAAATTGCTCCCTGGAGGCTATGTGATGGGCAGCCGTGGCCGCAGGAACGGCAAATTTGGTTATCAGGATCAAATTGATCTGGTTCAGGTAGACTGGGATGGCCAAGTGGTTTGGGAATTTGCTAAAAAGGAATATATCGAAGATGAGGGAGAAAAACCGCAATGGATGGCTCGTCAGCATCATGACTATCAAAGAGAGGGAAACCCTGTGGGGTATTATGTTCCGGGAATGGAGTGCAGGACCAACAGTGGCAACACCCTTATCCTTAGTCATGAAAATTGTTATCACAAAAAAATCTCGGATAAGCAGCTCTTAGATGACGTGATCATCGAAGTGGACTGGGAGGGCAATATTGTCTGGGAGTGGCATGCCGTCGATCATTTTAATGAGTATGGGTTCAGTGCAGCAGCGAAGTTAGCTCTTTATCGCAATCCCAACATGCATGAAGCCGGGGGCGGCATGGGGGACTGGATGCATATTAATTCCGCCAGTGTCCTGGGTCCCAACAAATGGTATGATAAAGGGGATGAGCGCTTCCATCCTGACAACATTATCTGGGATGCCCGTGAAGCCAATATTATGGCTATTATTGCCAAGAAAACCGGCAAAGTGATCTGGAAAATGGGGCCGGATTTTGCTCAGGATAAAAAGCTGAGGAAGATCGGTCAAATCATCGGGCAACACCATGTTCATATGATTCCTCAAGGTCTCCCCGGTGCCGGCAACATCCTGATCTTTGACAATGGAGGCTGGGCAGGCTATGGCGCCCCCAATAATGTCTCGAAAGATGGAACCAAAGTAGACATTGCCGACCGTTCCCGGGTCCTTGAACTGAACCCGGTCACCATGGAAGTGGTGTGGCAGCTCAAGGCCAGCGAATTGATGGATTACGGACAACCCGGAATTTCCGATTACCGCTTCTACAGTCCTTTAACCAGTGCGGCCCAACGCCTTCCCAATGGCAACACCTTGATTACGGAAGGGTGCGGGGGACGCTTCTTTGAGGTAACCCGGATGAAAGAAGTGGTTTGGGAATTTATCTCGCCCTTTAATGCTAATCCGGCCACGATTTATTACCGCGCTTACCGTTATCCTTACAGCTATGTGCCGCAGCTTCCCGAACCGCAGGAAACTCCTGTGCCCATGCTGGATATCCGGAAATTCCGTGTTCCCGGAGCCGCATCCTGCGAAGTGCAGAATGTGGTAGGTGTGGCAGGAACCATCGGCTATCCGACCATGCAGCAGGCTTGTGTGGCCTCCGCAGATCAAGATCTGTCCTTAAAAGATGACGACGATGAAGATGATCTGTTTGCCAAAAGCTTCTGATTCCTGACATTATTCATGTTTAAGACTGAGAGCGGACCGGGCGTATTTTCATTAGAAAATACGCCTCTTTTATTGGGGGCAGTTCTTTGAAAGTATGTTTTTGCCTTATTTGACCCTTCAGGATGGGAGGTTATTGACGGCTCTCATCCTATTGATTATTATATAACTATGGTTATATAACGTTAGTTATATTTAGGAGGGTTGATATGCCGCCTCAAAAAAAGGTCAGCAAGGAAGACATTATCGAAGCAGCGTTTAACATTGCTAAAGAAGAAGGATTTTCAGGAATCACCGCCAGAAATGTGTCCAAAGCTCTTGGTTGTTCAGTGGCTCCGATCTATGTCAATTTTGCTGCCATTGATGATTTGACCAAGGCTGTGATCAGGCGTGTTTTTGCCCTTTCCGATGAAATTCTGGCCCGGCAAAAAGGCTCCCATCCCTTCGAAACTATTGGGAAAGCCAGTATAGCTTTTGCACGGGAGTATCCGGTTTTTTTCCGTGAGCTGCTCATGCAGCCCAATTCCTATATGGATTCCTATGAAACCGTTGAACATAACTTACTCCAATTGCTTGCCGGGGATGAAACGATGACTGGCTGGACCCTTGAAGAACGCAGGAATCTGCTCTTGAAAATGCGGATCTTTCAAACCGGCTTATCCGTTATGATCGCTAACGGACACTTACCCCCCTGGCTGGATGATCAAGCAGCTGAAGCAGTGCTGATGGAAACGGGAAGAGATCTTTGGCGCATGCAGAATATAAAAAGGGGAGAGGGGATAAACAATGGCTAAGCTGGTCATTATCGGCGGAGGGATCGCCGGGTTGAGTGCGGGCATCTTCGCTCAGAAGAATGGTTTTGCCAGCATGATCCTGGAGAAAAACCACGTTTTAGGCGGAGAATGCACAGGCTGGGATCGTCAGGGTTATCATATCGACGGCTGCATTCATTGGCTGGTCGGCACGAAAAAAGGAACCCCGATCCATGAGCTTTGGACTTCAGTAGGTGCCCTGGATGGGGTGGAAATCTATCATCAGGAAAGCTTTTTGACTTTTGAACATGCAAGCGGTGCTGCCGTGCATCTGTATCGCGATCTGGAGCGGCTGAAATCCAGTTGGCTTGAACTGTCTCCCCAGGACGCGGAGGCCATTGATGATTTTTGCCAAGCCATTGAACAACTGCAGTCTTATGAGATACCGGTGGAAAAACCCCGGGATTTGCTGGGGCCGCTGGAAAAGGTCAAATTGATGATGGCCATGAAAGACGCTGGGCTGATCATGCGGAAATTCGGTAAGATGAGCTTAAAGGAATACGCTAAAACCTTTAAACACCCGGCTTTGCGGGAGACACTGGCTTCTTTTCTGCCGGATGGCTATAGTGCCTCGTCGGTTTTCTTCGCTCTGGCAGCTTTTACGAAGGGCCAGGCTTCCATCCCTTATGGGGGTT
This sequence comes from Desulfitobacterium chlororespirans DSM 11544, assembly GCF_900143285.1. Classification (NCBI taxonomy): domain Bacteria; kingdom Bacillati; phylum Bacillota; class Clostridia; order Eubacteriales; family Desulfitobacteriaceae; genus Desulfitobacterium; species Desulfitobacterium chlororespirans. The sequence continues at coordinate 496,679 of NZ_FRDN01000004.1, read as the reverse complement.
CCAAGAAATTTGCGCAGCGCATGGCAGAGCGCTATTTAAGCCTGGGGGGGCGCATCGAAACCTCTTGTGAAGCGATCGGGCTGCATAAGGAGGGCAGCAAGGTCAGCGGCGTTATTTGCAGCAATGGCCAAACCTTTGCGGCTGATTATTTTATTGCTGCTTGTGATGCCCATGTGCTTTATGAGCGGTTGCTTAAGGGGAAGTACCCTGATCCTGACTTTCAAAAACGCTATAATAATCCCACGGACTATCCCTTGGGCTCAGAAATTCATATAGCCATCGGTTATGAGGGCACGATGGAGGAGATTCCGCGCACCCTGCGCTTTCCGGTGGCCCCCTTTAAGGTGAATGAAACAACCATAGACTATCTGACAATAACTCATTATAGCTATGAACCGGACTTTGCCCCGGCTGGATGCACGTTGCTGATCTGCAGCATTAACCAATTCCCGGCTGATTATGATCAATGGCATGCCCTGGCTGAAGATCCCGGCTCCTATCGCCGGGAAAAGTCGCGAGTCGGGGAAGAAGTCATCCGGGCGATTGCGATGCGTTTTCCGCAAATGCAGGGAAAACTCAGTTTGCTGGATGTGGCTACACCGAAAACATTTGAACGGTACTGCAACGCCTATCGGGGGGCATTTATGTCGTTTTTACCTACGGTCAGCGGGACAATGATGTCCCATACAGGGCGAATCAAAGGCTTGCAGAATCTCTTTTTAAGCGGTCAGTGGCTGCAGCCCCCCGGCGGGCTGCCTGTGGCCTTGATTACTGGAAAAGATACGATCATGCGGCTTTGTAAAATAAAAAAACAGCCCTTCATTGGTTAAGGACTTCCCATTGCGCAATTGAGAATTGTAAACTGGACAATATAGCATTGAATAATGAAGACCTGGATGGAGATATTTATGTTGCTGGAAAATAGCTAATTTATGAAGAAATATTGATTAATTAGCTAATAATATGCATAATAGAATATATCTAGCTAATAGGGAGGGATGATGATGAGAGTTCCTTCGACAGAGGTCCAGAACAATTTTGGCAAGTATTTAAAGTTTGTGGAGGTCAATGAAGAAATCATTGTGACCAAAAACGGCAAGGATATCGCCAGAATCCTGCCTTGTGACGACCCTAATAAAAGCCTGCTGGCGGAAGGTGCCGCTGAATATCAAAGCCGTGAGGGAAGGGTGGCTTACGAAGAGTTTTTGGAACTGGTGGAGGCTTCCGAACAGCGGTTTGAGTTGATTGACGGCGTTATCTATAATCTGGCGTCTCCTTCTTACGAGCACCAATATGCTGTTAATGAAATTCATGGCACATTCTATAACTGGTTCAAGAATAAAAAATGTATTCCTCTCACTTCACCTTTTGACATTACCCTGTTTAAGGCCGAGGACAATATTTGTGTTGTCCAGCCGGATATCATTGTAATCTGCGACAGGGATAATATGGACAAACAAGGTAAGTACCGAGGGGTGCCAACCCTGGCGGTTGAAGTCCTTTCACCTTCCACCAGAAGTAAGGATATCCTGAAAAAGCTGGAGCTTTACAAGCAATGCGGAATTAAAGAATACTGGATGGTCGATCCGAAAAACAACCTGGTAACCATTTATAGCCTTGACCAAAATGAGATAACCGACAGCACGGCCTTTTATAAAGGGGCTCATGACTATGTGGAGTCGGTCTATTTCAAGGGACTGAAGGTAGCGCTGGCGGATATGTTTTTATAGAGGATAAGATTGAAAGGCGAAAGCTCCGCTTTTGGGCAATTGCTGAAAGCGGATAAATGGGGAATAGAGAAAGGAGTTAGAAGTACATGGTAGAAGTAAAAGTGAACCCAGGTGTCTGTGGTCTAAAATCGCTCATCAAGGTGAATTCCGAAGATAAGCAAAATGCCCTGATTGAATTTCAGACAGCCTGTCCCAATCTTAAACCTTTGGAACAGGAACTGAAAGAAGTGGATGGATTTAAAGAATGTTTCGCCAAGCTGGGGGAATCCCAGGTATATGAACTGGGAAAGAAATACTGCAAGCATCCTGCCTGTCCCGTACCATCCGCTATCATAAAAGGTATTGAGGTCGCATGCGGGTTGGCATTACCCCGAGATGTTGAGATCAAAATAGAAAAACTTTAGTTGATCTTGGCGGACTTGTGCCGATGCCGGTCAGGAATTAGGGGATGAAAGGAAGGAACTGCTCATGTTTAGAGAAATGAGAAGAGGTAAACAATTATTATCAAGGGAAGATACCGTGGCTGTCATGGACAGATGCACAAATGGTGTCCTGGCTTGCCTGGGTGATGAAGATTACCCTTACGCCGTTCCCTTCAACTATGTCTATTTCAATGACAAAATCTATTTTCATTCGGCAAAGGCCGGACATAAATTGGAGGCCATGATGAAGAACCCTAAGGTATCTTTTGCCGTAATCGATGAGGATACCATAGTAAGTGCAGAATATACGTCCTATTTCCGCAGCGTGATCGCTTTTGGCAAAGCAAGAATTGTGGAAGGGGATGAACGGCTGGAAGCTTTTAAGGCTTTGGTGGAAAAGTATTCAGGGGATCAGTCTGAAGAAGCCAAACATCAGGAGATAAGCAAATGTACGCAAGCATATATTATGGCTATTGACGTCGAACACATCACCGGCAAGGAAGCCAAAGAATACGCCAAAGCTAAACAGCCCCGCTGATTATTGCAATTCGTTTAACTTCCGTTTACATTGGTGCGGTACCCTGCATACGAGGTGACGAAGTGGCGAGGTGAATGATGATGAGCAAAATTATGATTGTGGACGATGACCCGACGATCCGGGAACTGGTCTGCACCCTTCTCAAAAACGACGGGTTTGCAACGTGTGAAGCCAGGGACGGGCGCGAGGCGCTGGAAAAAATAAGCGAAGCGAATCCCAGCCTGGCGGTGATTGATCTGATGATGCCAAATATGGACGGTTATGAGCTTTGCCGCCAACTGCGTCAGGATTACAAAGATCTGCCGATCCTGATGCTGACGGCGAAACATGAAAAGCCGGCCAAAGTGAAAGGTTTTGAGGCCGGGACGGACGATTATCTGACGAAACCCTTTGATGGGGACGAACTGCTCCTGCGGGTCAAGGCGCTTATGCGGCGATACAGAATTGAAGCCTCCCAAACCATTCAAATCGGCTATATCACCCTTGATAAAAACAGCTATTCCGTCATCCTCAACGAGGTGGGTGAGGATATTCCCATGAAGGAATTTGAGCTGCTGTTCAAACTGGGAGGCTTTCCCGGGCGGACCTTTACCCGGGACCAGCTCCTTGAAGGTGTGTGGGGCTACGATTTTGAAGGTAATGAGCGAACGCTGGATGTCCACATTGGCCGTTTGCGCGAACGGTTCCCCGCCGAGAAATCCGGCTTTAAGATTACCACTGTGCGGGGGTTAGGCTATCGGCTGGAGGTGCAGGTATGAGGAATGAACGTCCCAGACCGGGACCTCCTTCTGTGATCCGGGGATTTTTGATGCTGATCCTGGTCTATGGCAGCGCCCTGGCAGGAGGATATGGGATCACGGCCCTGATTTACCGTGTCACAGGGCCGCCGTCGGAGCTGCTGCGGCAGGTGTTTTCCGGTCTGACGGCGTTGGCCCTTATTGCCGCGGTGGCGGGGTTGGCAGCCCTATGGCGCGGGCGGAGGGGACAAAGATCCCATGAAAACATCCACGATATCCTGACCGGTGCTCTGGCTCAGATCGCTCGGGGGAATTTCGATGTATTTCTGGACGCCAAAGCAACCGATATGCACCATGACCTGGCTGAAGCCATCAATGATATGGCCCGGGGACTTGGCAATCTGGAAACCATGCGGCAGGACTTTATCTCCAACGTCTCCCATGAGATTCAATCGCCCCTTACCTCCATCAGTGGGTTTGCGGGGCTGCTGAAAAAAGAGGATTTACCTGTAGAACAGCGCCGGCGCTATGCGGAGATTATTGAAGCGGAGAGCAGGCGGCTATCCAGCCTTAGTGAAAACCTGCTGAAGCTGACCACGCTGGATAACAGCAAGCTGCCCTTGAACAGGCAGGAGTTCCGGCTGGATAAACAATTGGAGAATGTCGCCCTGCTGTTGGAACCCCAATGGTCGGCAAAGAACCTGACCCTGGAGGCGGATCTGCCCCTATGCATTCTCTGCGGTGATGAAGATTTGCTGTCCCAGGTATGGACCAACCTCCTGCACAACGCCATAAAGTTTACGCCGGAAGGCGGGCAGATCAGCATAGGGCTGAGACAGGAAGGCGATGCAGCCCAGGTGACCATTGGGGATACCGGCATCGGGATTGGGCCGGAGGACCGGATTCATATCTTTGAGCGGTTTTATAAGGCCGACAAAGCCCGCGCCCGTTCGGCAGGCGGCAACGGGCTGGGCCTTTCCCTGGTCAAGAAGATTGTGGACCTGCATGGGGGAAGCATCAGGGTCGAGAGTACAATCGGCAAAGGGACAACCTTTGAAATTTTTCTGCCCGGTTTACATTGCGTTTAAACTCCATTTAACCTCCGTTTATTTTGACCCTTTACCATAGGGGTATCAAATGTAACGGAGGTTTTGTTATGTCGATTATCATTTTTTTCGTTTGGGGAATTAAGACCTTAAAGAAGTCTATTGTAAGCAAAAAGGAGGCCTCATCATGGGCGTAATCGAAGTGAAAAATTTGGTTAAGCAGTACAAAGGCGCAAAAACGCCTTCCGTGGATGGGGTCAGCTTTACGGTGAACAAGGGTGAGTTCTTTGCCTTTCTCGGTCCCAATGGGGCGGGCAAAACCACAAGTATCTCCATTCTTACGACTACCCTTTCCAAAACCTCTGGGGAAGTAAAAATCGCCGGGTTTGATGTGGAAAAAGAAGCACGGCAGGTGCGCGAAAAAATAGGCATTATCTTTCAGAAGCCCAGCCTGGACGCCCAGCTTACCGCAGAGCAAAATATCCGCTTCCACGCCGCTCTCTATGGCATGTGCACCTATCAGCCCAGCTTTAAGCTCATGCCGCCCGCCTATCGCAAGCGGGTGTTGGAGTTAGCTGAGATCGTGGGCATCAAGGATGCCTTGTTCAAGCCGGTTAAAAACCTTTCTGGGGGGATGCAGCGCAAGCTGGAGATTATCCGCAGCCTGATGCACACACCGGAGGTTCTGTTTCTTGACGAACCGACTCAGGGGTTGGATGCGGTAAGCCGCAGGGGGCTGTGGGATTACATCGATAGGGTGCGTCAGGAATACGGCACGACGGTGTTCCTTACCACTCACTATATTGACGAAGCGGAGAATGTAGATAAAGTTTGTATTATCAATCACGGCAAAATCGCGGCTTGCCAGTCTCCGACTGAACTGAAACAGAGCCTGCTCCGCCAGGAGCTGATTGTGGACGCCGCTGACAGGAACGCTTTAACCGCCGAACTGTCCGGGTTAAACCTGTCCTATAAACTCAACGGGCAGATCAGTGTTACCCTTCAGGGGCGAACGGCCCAGGAGCTGATCGCCAGGCTGCAAACACCGTTGACGGTACTCAAAATCCATGAGCCTTCCTTAGAGGATGCCTATATAGAGTTCTTAAACAAATCAGGAGGTGAAGCACAATGAGCGAGCAGGTTTTAACCCGGAAAAAGTCCCGGATCTATCGGGAGGCAAGTACAGTTCTGGCGATTTTCGCACGGGAGGTTACCGTGGCCTTTAAAGCTCCCGGAACCTTGATCATGAGCCTGGTTATGCCTATTATCATGATGGGCATGATCGGCGGTAACCTGATGCAGAACATGGCGGGGGGCCTCGGCTTTCAGTTCGGTACTTTCATGCTGGTGGGGATGCTGGTGAACATGTTGTTTATGACCACCACCATGGGAGTGGCTTCCTTAGTGGACGACCATGACTCTAATTTCAGTGAAGAGATGCTGATTGCTCCGGTATCCCGCTATGGGATCGTGATCGGCAAGATTTTTGGCTCCATGTTCGGCGCTGTCATCAGTATGGTGGGAACGCTGATTGTCGGATTGATAATGGGCATCACCCTGCCCTTCACCCAGTTGCTGTTGATTTTGGCCCTGTCTCCTTTGATCTGTCTTTCAGCCGGGGCTCTGGCCATGATTCTTATTGGGCTTATTCAAAACAGAAAGACGGCGAACCTGGCTGTTATGCTGATCACCATGCCGCAAATGTTTTTATCGGGTGCAATTATCCCCATTAATCATTCCAGCGGGGTTTTGCTGGTTTTGAGCCGGATGATGCCCATGACCTACTGCCTGGACTTGGTGCGGGCGGTGGTGTATAGGGGTACACCGGAATATAGCAGTGTGGTTATGTTTAATCCGGTGGTCAATTTTGCCGCCATTGTCGGGCTGACAGTGCTTTGCCTGGTCATCGGCACCTTCTTTTTCGCCAGGAGCGAAAAGAACCGATAGAATAGCGGCCATCATCGCTATTAAGGCCGGAAAAGTATATAATAAGTATAGGGTCCAGAGATTCAACCCCGCCCCCTGGTTCACAGAGGGTGGGGCTCAGACCTTGGGGAGCGGGTTGGAGCTTCTCCGGGAAGTTGGGAAGTTGAAAAGTTGCCGAACATGTCTAAGGAGGCTAAGGAGATTTATGAAATGACGGATCATTTAACGGTAAAACACTTGAAGTTGGAAAATGGAGAAACATTGGCTTATCGGGAAGCCGGCAATGGCAATAATATTTTGCTTCTGGTACATGGCAATATGTGCTCGGGAGTTCATTTTCTGCCTATAGCGGAAAGGCTGCCGCCGGGCTTCAAAGCCTATATCATCGATTTGAGAGGGTTTGGCGACAGCACTTATAATAATAGAATCGATACTATCAAAGAGCTTTCTGATGACCTGTTTGCTTTTGTCAGTAAATTGGCAGTGGAGCATTTTACAATAATAGGCTGGTCTGCGGGAGGAAGCGTGTGCTTACTGTCCGCCTTAGCTGATTAGCAGTCAGCAGGAACCAGGCTGCAGGATAGATAGGGATAGGTGAACTTTCGGTAATGTACGGGCTGATGCTCTCCTCCAGCAGGGGGGGAAGAGTTCGAATGGTGCAACGCTGCAACATTTGAACTACACTCAAAGGCTCTTTGGGGGAGGGAACCGACAGAGAAAGGAATGAATCCATTGCCCTTACAAAGATTGATGCCGATTATGATTGCAGTGCCTTCTATGGCTATAGGAGTGCTGGCCATGTATCAAAATCATGTTCCAGCTCTGGTTTGGGGCCAAAATATTATCTGTTTTTTGGCAATGAGTTTTATTTATTGGATTGTGGTTACATATAAGTTTGATTTCTTCAGTGGAAGTAAACATAAAACAATCATAGTGCCCATCGCCATGTGCCTTTTAATTTTGACTTTTCTAAACCCGGGTATGGAAGGTGTACATCGGTGGATATCGATTGGGATCATAAAGTTAAATATTGCTATGATAGTATTACCTATAATCATCATCGGGCTGGGGCAGATAGTGCAGACTAAAGGATTTGGAGTGGGCAGCGTTGCGGCAATAGGAACAGTATTCGTGCTGTTTTTTCAGCCGGATGCTTCTCAATTGACTGGGTTCGCGATCCCAATGATGATTTTGATCAGCAGCGAGACGAAAAGTAAACTATTACGTTTATTTATAATAAGCGTTTTTTCAGTATGTGCTATTTTATCCTGGATGCATTTGGACAGTCTGCCTCCAGTAAATCATGTGGAGGGAATAGTAAGCATGGCAGCGGATATGGGGACCTTGTGGTTAATTTTGGGAATCATTTCCCTGGCAATCTTACCGATACCTTTTCTACTATTTCCTCCTGAAAATGCGGGGTTAATTTCAAGATGCATCGGCGTTTATTATAGCATCATTCTTGTTTCCACAGTGCCTGGCAACTTTCCCGTCCCTTTGATGGGATATGGCCTGTCACCGATCATTGGCTATTTTATAGCTATGATTTGGTATATAAAATCCAAACATATCAATCAAGTATATCATTTAAAATGAAATGGCCTGAATGTAGATAGTGATAAAAAGATAGTGATAGAAGAGGCAAGGGGATGAGAGTTTGTCGGAAAAAAGCAAACTAATAAATGTTGCCCATTACGAGGCCTTCTCTGCTACTCCTGGTCAAGGAAATCCCGCAGGAGTTGTCTTTGCTGCTGATCCGCTGACAGCAGAGCAGATGCAGAGTATCGCCAAAAAGGTGGGCTTTAATGAAACCGCCTTTATATTAAAGTCAAACAAAGCAGACTTGCGCATACGCTATTTTACCCCGGGCCATGAAATGAATTTGTGCGGACATGGTACCATTGCCTCAATTTTTGGATTGATGACAAGAAATAATACCACGTCCTCAAGAGATTTGAGCATTGAGACTTTGGCAGGTATCCTTGATGTTCATTATAATCATGCCCATCAGGAGATTAAAATGGCTCAGGCACCGGCCGAATTTAAGGAGTTTCACGGAGACTTGGACCAGCTGGCGGATTCCCTTGGCTTATTAAAAGAGGACATTGCTTTGGAGTATCCCGTTGTTTATGGCAGCACAGGCATCTGGACATTAATCCTTCCCATTAAAAAGCTCGATGCTTTTTGGCGTATGAAACCGGACAATCGAAGATTTAAGGAGATTTTAACCCAAATACCGACTGCTTCAATCCATCCGGTATGCCTGGATACCTTTGATAAAGGATGTAGCATGCACGGCCGGCATTTTTCGGCTGCACATTCAGGAACTATAGAAGACCCAGTTACAGGTACTGCTTCCGGGGTTATGGGTGCTTACTATATATCCTATATTAAACCTGGCCATCGAGGAGAGCTGCTTATTGAGCAGGGGAATGAAATAGGGCGGAAGGGGATAGTAAGGGTCTCTGTGGAGAAGAAGGACTCACTCATCAATGTCAGTATCTCGGGAAAAGCGGTATACGTAGGGGATATTGTTATCGAGTGTGGAACATTTAAAAGAGTTAAAGAGCCAGGGCAAACTTGTACTTTGCGGGCCTTTTACAGATTATCCTGGGGGGATGGTCGTTCTCCTGGCTGAGGATTTGGCTGAAGCTACGAGCATAGCTCAAGGGGATCCTTTTATTGCCTCAGGATGCAAATCCTTTGAGATGAGAACCTTGGCAGAAGCCAATGAGGAGAATAATTATCTGCTGGGTGAATAGTCAAGCAACTGCTTGCGTTTGGTTTGATATCAAATTATAATTTACTTATGAAGCAGATAGAGACTGATAATACAATTAATCTAATGAGCAGAATCAATGAGCGGGCCAATCGTTTTATCCTCGCTGAGCTTGAAAAGCGAGGGATTACGGATATAGCTCCTTCCCACGGGGCTGTGTTGGTCGCTTTATTTCGAGACTCCGAATTAACCATGAGCGAAATTGCCCAACGAGTCAATCGGGATCGCTCTACAGTCACCAATTCGGTCAATAAGTTGATCGATTCGGGTTATCTGGCCACCATGAAGAATGCTCAGGATAGCCGGTCAACCCTGGTTTTTCTTACTCCAAAAGGAAGAGAGCTGGAACCGGCTTTTTTTCAGATTTCCCAAAGCCTGGCTAGGTTGGAGTATCAAGGGATCAGTGCTGAAGAAAGGGAAATCTTCCAAAAGGTCCTGGAGCGCATCTACCTGAACTTTTCCTGATAAATATGGCATCGAAAAAACAACCAAGGCTGCTGTCTGCTTGACAGGGGGCAGCCTTGGTTGTTTTTGCTTTTGGTTATCTCTTATCCCTCGTTTTTTTTGTCCATGTCTATGGCTGCGCCGGCCAATTTAGCCTGACCGCCCTTGCCCAGAAGCTCTTTGGCACATGCCAGATAATAATGCCGGGCATTGGCACTAATCTGCATCCGGCCTAAATGGAGGAGCCCTTCCGCTTTAAGGGCTTTGCTTTCTGCCACCTTTTCTCCGGCATCCAGGAGGATATCACACAGTTCAACACCCCATTGCTCATCCTCATGTTCAATAGCCTGTTTGGCCTCGGCGTAGACTTTTTCAGCTCCGCCCATGATGGTCAGGGTTTTTTCCGCTTTAATCCCAACCGGCAAAGCTCCCAGTTTAGTGGGATTTCCGTCAAACCAACCCAGGTAGCCTGTGTAAATGGAGCGGACAGTCCACTCCACGGTGCCGTAATACTCCTGGAGATTGGGCAGGGCCGCCCACTTTTCAGGCAATTGGACAGTGTCAACCAACTGAGCGATGGTCATTCCTTTGTTCATGCCTTTTAAGGTTTCTTCCAATATGTATTGAATGGCATCACGGTAATTCGTTAAATTCTCCTGAACAGCTTCCTTGCCGCTGATCGCTTTAGTATGGCCTGGTAAGAGGTGCTCGGCATCATAGGCAAGCATAGCGTTAAGTGAGCTTACCCATTGACTGATGTCCCGGTATTGTCCGCCACGAATGGCGTAAAGATTGGGCCAGGAATGGTAATAATTATCCCCGCTGCACAGCACCTTAAACTGGGGCAGCCAAACGAACAGCTGGTCATCGGTTTCCCCCGGCGCCCCAACCAGGTGTACTTCAATGCCGTCAAGGTTCAGTGTTAAGCAGTCTTCGGAAAACCACCGTGTCGGCTTAAGGATGGCTTGGGTGCCGTTGAGCTCATTCATAGGGCCTATGCCCATAGAAATGATCTCCTCCGGTGTCAGGCCTACTCCAAATTGCCTTGCTCCCCTGATAGCCGCGATATCTTTGAGCAGCTCGGAGCGTGTGTATTGGGGGTAGGCCGGAGTTCTGGCGATGATCTCACACCCCTCGGCAGCGAAAACTCCGGCGCCGGCGGTATGATCAAAGTGGTGGTAATGAGTGAAAATAATGGTTTTAATCGGTTTATCTGTGAATTGGCGAAGCTCCGCTAAGGCCTCTTCAGCAGCTTCATGTCCATTCAGGGTATCGATCAGGACACAGCTTTCCTGGCCTTCGATCAAGGTTGCGGTACTGCTGCCATAGCCCAACACAAAATAAACCTGGTCCGTAATTTTGGTGATGCCTTTAGGAAAACCTGTCTGCGCTTCTTCAATTAATTTTTGTTCACCCAGATAACGACTCATTGAAATTCCTCCACTTACTTTGATATCAAACTATCTTTATCTCTATATTACTTGGATATCAAAGTAATTACAAGAAAAAATAAATAGAAAATTCGTTTGTCGAAAAATGCAAATTTAAGGCGATTTTTTAAAGCATTTTTTGGATAAGATGTTATAATTGGATCAAAGAGGATTTTCCAGAGGAAAGGAAGAACCCGTTATAAACGGGTTGGGAGGTACATATCGGTGGAGAGCAATTTTGAGCTGGTAAAAATAACGAAAACCATAACCGATATGATGGATGACTATATCCTGGTTTGCAACACTGAAGGGAAGATTGTGTTTGCCAATCGGATGATGCAGGCCTGCTTAGGCTATCAAGAAGCAGAGTTGGAACATAAGCGTTTTGGAGATATCATTGAGAGCAGGCATCGTGATAAGGCCAAAGACTTTATAGCCAGTGCGGCGGCGGAGCCAGCCGGCTGGGAGAGGTTTTTGCTGAACGGCAAGCAAGGGGTTGTGAGCCTTCACCTTAAATTTCTGCTGAAGGACGATTATATCTATATTTATGGCAATGAAAAATATATTGAGTATGAGAGAATACGAAAAAAGCTGGATGTTGAAATAGCAAATGCGGTTAAGATTCATAAACGCACCTTGCCGGAGAGCCTTCCTGACACGGAGCGGATCTCTTTTGCTTCTTTATATATTCCGGCTGAAGAGTTGGGCGGGGATATCTTTGATGCGTTTAAAGTTGATCATGGGCTGCTCAATGACTATTTTGAACAATATGTATGCTATATAGCCGATGTTTCCGGACATGGCTTGGACAGCGCTATGCTGGCCATTTTTGTCAAAGACACCATCAATAGTTTTTTCCGACTGAAGCATATCCCGGGACAGCTGCTGTCTCCTCAGGAAATCATGGATTTTTTTGTTGAGCAATATCTAAAGGAAGGGTATCCGGAAGAATACCTGGTTTGCCTGTTCATGGTTGTTTTTGATTTAAAGACCAAAGAATTGACGTATTGCAATGCGGGGTTTCATATTTGCCCCCTATTAATCAAGGATGAAGAACATATCATAGAGCTGAATAATGGCGGACTGCCTGTTTCCACAGGTATATTCCCTGACCTGTTAAAGTATGGGGATTCTTGCCACCATTTGTCACCGGCTATGACGCTGTTTATTATGTCTGATGGATTGCCGGAGCAGCAGTCTGAGAATGGACTCTATCAGGAGCGTTTAAAAAAGCTGATCACAGAAATTTATTGCTTGAAGCCCGCTCAGATAGTGGAAGAAATCCATAAGGATTTTACCAGTTTTTTAAGCTATGAGAAGATCCGGGATGATATCACGTTGATTGCAGTAAAATTGAGCTAGCGTTACAGAGTGCGGCGGCTCGATTAGACATTGGCCAAGGAGAGGGGGGAATTTGTATGCAGCAAATATTGGACGGAATATTAGAAGCCATTGAGGATGAGATGAAGGCCCAGAAACATTATCAAATGCTGGCTGAAAATGCGGCGGATCCGAAAGTCAAAAAGTTCTTTGAACAATTGAAAAAAGATGAGGAAGATCATGAGCAGGCCCTGCGCACCCGTTACGAAGCTTTTATGAAATTGCAGGCAGCGGACCAACGGGAGAACATCTGATCTTGAAGCAGGAATTTTTCCTGCTTTTATTTTTTACGATAGCGCTTATTTCTTAGGATGGATCTTAGTTTGATTTAAAAAGAGCAAAAATTATCTGATTACAGTTCTTCAAGAATATTTTACCAGACTTTCTTTTGCTGTATAATAACAACTGTTCTAATAAGATTTAGTTCAGGTAAGACAGGCTTATACCACTCTGCTGATTGGGTGCATCGTTGTCTTTATTGGGGCGACAGCATACGGCTTTCCGGAAAACGTCAGGATCACCTTTGCCTCTTCGATCACAGCCATATTGATGGTATACCCCGTGTATAAGCTGTTTAGAGATAACAAGGCTTCCCGGCTGCAGAAAGGAATTGCCGTCCTTTACAGCATTACCATACTATTTCTGCTCTTCAGGGCGGTTGCGGCTTTAACGACAGACATAGATATGAATTTGGCCTCGACAAGCATTTTCAATACCTGGCTGTTTTTACTGCTCTACATTGTAATGCTCGTGGGAAGTACCGGGTTTATTCTTCTGGATAAAGAAAAGCAGGACGAGAAACTGCTGAAAGCGGCGTCCTTTGACGGCTTAACCAATATATTGAACCGCAAAACCTTTATCAAGCGCTCCAGCGCGCTTATCTCATTGTACTTGAGAAAGCAATTGCGGGATTACGACTTGTTCGGCAGATATGGAGGGGAGGAATTTGCCATATTGCTTCCCGGGACAGATAAGAAACAGGTTCAAGAAGTTGCGGAGCGGCTGAGAGGGATCATCGCGAACTCCTCAGTTGACACCGGCCTTAAAATAAACTATACCATAAGCGTAGGGTATTGCAGTATCACTCCCAGTCAGGAAACGACGATTGATATGCTTTACAAACTTTGTGATCAGGCTCTTTATATGGCCAAAGCCCATGGGAAAAACTGCTGCAGGAAGGCGGCTGAGGTATAAAGCCAGATGAGGTATGGGATGAATAAAGTATTGGTGGTTGAAGATGAAGATATATTGCGTGAAGTGATCGTCGATTATTTGATAGAGAATGGATATCAGGCCTTAGCGGCTGCCGACGGCGAACAAGCCTTAGAGCTCTTTCATGCCAACTCTGTGGATTTGGTGATCTTGGATATTGTTCTGCCCAAGATTGACGGTTGGTCGGTATGCCGTAGAATTCGCAGGAATTCCGGTATCCCCATTATCATTTTGACGGCCCGTTCCGATGAGGATGACTCTCTCCTGGGCTATGAGCTGGGAGCCGATGATTATCTGGTCAAACCCTATAGTCCCCGGGTGCTCATGGCCAAGGTGAAACGGTTTCTGGAAAAAACCTCAGGCACTGTGGAGGGCATGCAGATCTCAGCCGGCGGAATTGTTCTCAACCTGGGGTCAAGACGTGTTGCCGTAGAGGGCAGTCCCATCAATCTGACTCATACGGAATTTGAAATTCTCGCTTATTTAATGCAGAACAAAGGGCTGGTCATAACCAGAGAGCAATTGATCACGAAACTATGGGGTTATGATTTTTACGGTGATGAAAAGACCGTGAACAGCCATATCCGGAATCTGCGCTCCAAGCTGGGCAGCAAAGGGAGCAGCATTGTTACAGTGATCCGTTCGGGATATAAATTCGCAGAGGAACAGCTATGACGAAAAGCATTGTGTTTAAATGGTTCCTGCTGACCGCTTTCTTATTCTCCACGCTGTTTTTAGTCATGGGCATCACCCAGAATTACTTTTTTGAGAAGTATTATATTAACAAGAAATCTGATACTCTCAGACTGGATATGAAGGCATACACAGAGCGGGCGGCAACGCTAGGGGCGGAAGCGGCTTCCCAAGAGCTCTATAAGCATAACCGGGTCTGGATTGCCGAATTGGATGAATATGGGCGGATCCGCGATGTAGAAAATTACTATATTGAAGTAAAGTTGCAGGATGAAGCACAGGGTCATTGGCGGATACCCATGTACACCTTTGCCGGGGAATTTTCTGCCGATGTTCTATCTTCCTTAAAGGCCGGGGATGAGGTCATCATTGATACTGTCAATATAGGCGAGGAAAGGATACCTTATCATATCCAGACCGGCTCGACGGGTGTTGTCAATTTAAACCTTGCCAACAAGCTTCATGGGCCTCACGCCGACCAAGCCTATAGTCATCTGAGCACCGGGCTCTACAAAGGAACGATAACGAAAACCGTATTTCCGGAACGGTCGGAGTACATTGCTTTTCCCTATCAGGAACATTATTTTTTGGAACAGGTCAAAGAATTTCAAGCCGGCCTGCTGGCTGAGCAGGGGCAGCCTCTTCAGGACAGCAAAGAATGGGGGGCTGTAGAGAACTTTGCGGAGTATAAGATCATCATCGAACCGGATAGGGAACATGAAGTAAGGGGATATATTTTCGCCATGACTTCCCTGCAGCCGGTGGATGAGGCCATCGGGGTTATCCGGCAATTCTATCCTTACTTTTTGGGATTTGCCTTGTTGTGTATGCTGGTTTTGGCCTTCGTTCTTTCCAAATGGCTGGCCAAGCCCCTCCTATCCATCAACCGGATCACAGGGAAGATAGCGGCGATGGATTTTACAGAAAAGCTGCCGGTGGGGTCTGAGGATGAAATCGGCCAGTTATCCCGAAATATCAATCACCTGTCCAGCCAGATGGAAGGATATATTGAGAAATTGAAACGGGATCTCGATCATGAGAAGCGCTTGGAAAAGACACGGAAGGAATTTATTGCCGGAGTATCCCATGAACTGAAAACTCCTCTGGCTGTTATGAAAAGCTGTCTGGCGATTATCAAAGACGGCATTGTCCCTGAAAAAAGAGAACATTATTTTCAGGCCATGGAAGACGAAATAGAGCGGATGGATGTGCTGATTGTGAATATGCTGGATCTGGCTAAGTTTGCCTCAGGCACCTATAAGCCGGAAATGGCTCCTTTTGCCATCGATCAGGCGATTACTGAAGCAGCCAGGTCACTGGCTGAGCCAATCGAGGAGAAAAATCTCTTCCTAACCTTAAACCTTTATTCTCTGAGGGTCGTGGGGCATCAAGGACTGATCAGCCGCGTGATCACCAATTTTCTCAGCAATGCCATCCGGCATACGGAGAAGGGTGGGGCCATCGCCATTGTGGTCAGTGACAATGGGCAGACTGCAGAAATAAGCATCGAAAATCAGGGGAGCCCCCTGGCAGAAGCAGACAAGCAAAAGATCTGGGAGCAATTTTACCGCGGGGAAGCGAGGGCAGCCAAAGCAGGTACGGGTCTGGGGCTTGCCCTGGCCAAGGAAATACTGGAACTTCATCATGGGGTTTATGGTGTGGAAAATACCCGGGACGGCGTCCGCTTTTTCTTTAGATTGCCGGTCCAGCCCTGATTTTGCATCAAGGGGTTTAGAATTTCGCCGTTTTGGCGATTTCTAAACCCCTTGGCCGTTTGCCACAATTTTTCATAGCCATGCCATTTTTCCGCCATATTCTTTTGCTATTGTTCAAGATACAATACATTAACAAAGCAGGTGAATGCGGTGAAAAAATACATAATAGGGATTTCCGTTGCCTTGATCATGGTATTTGGTGCCTACACGGCCTATGGAGCAGAGGCTAGTCTGGATATCGAAAAAGTTGCCATAAAGGCGCTCCAATATTCGACGGAGGTTAAAGCTAAAGCAAGTGCGGCCAATCTTACTCTTGACAGATACAGCAAGGACTTACATGTAACCAATGCCTTGAGTGCAAGCAGTGTGATCTATGCTCCCTTAAATGCCCAGTATCAGATTGATCTGAGTTACGGAGACCTGCAAATAACCGAAAGCTCGGTAAGATTAACTGCCTATCAGCACTACATAACGATGTTAAAGGATAAATACAAAGTTGAACTGCAGCAGAAATTTGTGGATAAACTTGAACTTGAGAATGAAGATGCGGAGAATAAGCTTAAATCCGGCGGGATATCGGAATATGAGGCCCGGGTGATCGCAACGAATCTGGCCAAGGAATTGATTACCCTTAAAAAGTACCAGAGATCGTACGCTGCCGATGTGATTAATTTAAATAAAATCATGGGGGAGCCGGTGCAGAATACCTATACAAACTTTATAGACCAAAACATCAAACCGGCTGCTGCCCTCAAACCTCTGGAGGAATATATCCAAGCCGCTCTATCCAGCAGATATGAAGTAACAAGTGCGGAGAGTTCTCTGGAAGTAACCAAAGTCAGGCAGGCCATCGAGGCTCCGGATAAAAGCCAGAGCATGCCCCTTGATTATTATCAGTCGACCACCCAATATGACTTGGCCCAGGGGCAAAATGAAATCGCTAAAGCCAGGATTCAGGTAGAGCTTGACTTGACTTCAGGATACAGCGAACTTGAGTCACTGCTAAGAAGCTGGGAAAACAGCAAAATCCTGCTGGAGTCGGCGCAAAGCGATTATGATCTTGTCAAACAAAACTACGATTTAGGAAGAGCAGGTAAGGAAGAGCTGCTCACTGCGGAAAAAGAATATATGGATGCTCAAATACAGGTGAAAAATGGGTCATTGGATGCCTGGTTTATGCAGATGAAGATGGATCTGGCCAGCGGCATAGGCCCTGGCATATCACAATAGGCGAATAGGGAGGGTATATCATGAAAAAGATACTAAGTCTTGTCATGGCCTTGATAGTAATGATTGCAGTTTCCGTTCCTATGGCGACTCTGGCCGGGGAGGAAACGGCAGGTACGGATAACACCACGGTTAAGGGTGAGGCGGTTGAGACCGTTGAAGGAGCTGAGACAGGTGAGGCAGGTGAGGAAAGTGAAACAGTTGAGGCAGTTACAGTGATTGATATGCTGACTTTAGAGAAAGCTTATGAGTATATCGAAGAACATAACCAAGAATTAAAGCTGATGAATGATAAAATTAACCTCTATGAAAAGCAATACCAAGATGCCGTGGACAGATCAAACTGGGCTAAGGGAAAATCCATTGGTGGGGATGAAGAGCAGAATGTAACCTATAGGAAAGAAGAGCTGTTATACCCCAAGCAAAGATTGCTTGAACTGGATGGGGCTAAACATGAAAGAGAAGAAAAATTGAAGGAATTGAAAAGCAGTGTCAAGAAACAGTTCTTGGAGATAGGTGTGTTTCAGGAAGAGTTGCTCAACACCCAGAGTGAACTTGCCGCCCTGGATAAAACCATAGAACATACAAAGACCCAGATTAATTCAGGGAGTCTTCCCCAATCCGCCTTAAAACAATATGATGCGCAAAGAGTGCAGATGCTGTCCAAACTGGATACAACCCAAAGACAGATAAACCTTAACCTTATGGGGGTGGCAAGAGATCTGGGCGTAAAACTGGCCGAGGGAATAAAGCTGGAACAATTCGATGAAGAATTGGTGCTGTTTGATGATACCGATATTGAAGACAAGATAAGTAAAGCTTGGGAAGACAGCTACGACTACAGAAGCCAGCAGGGTAAATTAGAGTTGGCTGAGATAGAATGTGACATTATCAGGTATAATACTTATGTGGACAATAACCTGAACCAACTTCAGCAGCTTGAGGCGGAGGTCAGCAACAACCAGGCTAAACTGGAACAAGTAAAGCCAAACCTGGAAGCAACCCTTTGGAATAAATACTATGAATTGAAGAATCTTGAAGGGGATCTGGAAATAGAAAAAATCAACCTTGAGGATGCTGAGTACACCTTAAATATCACGAAATCCCAGGAAGCATTAGGAACGGCCAAAGGCAGCAGTGTAGTGGACGATACCATTGCCTTAAACCAGCAAAAAGTGAAGCTGCAAAAAGCCATCCATGCTTATAGTTTAGCGGTCGATGAATTAAATGGCTTATTGATAAAATAGGTTTGAGGTGAGTTTTCATTGAGCACAGCGGGACATATTTTGATTTGTGATGACCAGTTAATCATTCACGAGACGATTGCAGCTTACCTGAAAGCGGAAGGATTTACTTACAGCTCGGCTTATGACGGGGAAGAGGCCCTGCAAAAAGCTTATGAAACCTCACCGGATTTGATTATCCTTGATCTGATGATGCCCAAACTCAGCGGTATAGAAGTCTGCCGGACCCTGCGCAAAACGACGGACGTGCCCATCATCATGCTGACGGCCAAGGGTGAGGAGATCGACAAGATCCTGGGGCTTGAGCTGGGAGCGGATGATTATATTGTCAAGCCTTTCAGCCCCAGGGAGGTAGTGGCCCGGGTAAAAACCGTTTTGCGCCGCAAACTTCCGAAAAGCAGAGACAATGAACCAATCCTGAAATACGACGGACTGGAGATCAATATCTCATCCTATGAATTGCGCCTGGATGGCGTGCCGGTCAGCTGCACGCCCAAGGAAGTCGAGGTCTTATATCTGCTCGCCGCTCATCCGGGCCAGGTGTTTAACAGGGAGCAGATCATTCAGAATGTCTGGGGTTCCGATTACTTCGGTGATACGCGGAGTGTGGATACACAGATCAAGCGCATTCGCCAAAAACTGGCCGGCGAGAAGATGAAGTGGGGCATTAAAAGCATCTATGGGGTAGGGTACAAGTTTGAGGTGTCAAATTTACAAAAGTGAATTATACAAAAGGATTTGCTGTAGATGCAGTCAATCTTTTAAAAAGCTGCAGCTATCACTATAGGCTGCTACAGCAGGAATGGAAGTATCGTGAAGAAGAAGAGCTCGTTTCTCAAGCGCATCCTAATACTAATGATCACCACAATTGCCTTATATAGCTTCCTGATCACCATCTTTTTTTGGTTTACAACCAATGATATGTTTAGAGAATTGCAAACCCGCGAACTTAAACCCAGTGCGCAAGCGATCGCTGATTTGGTGTTGAAATATCAACAGGGGACTATGAGCAAAGATGACCTTGAGGAACATTTTAATCTTAACAAAGGGATATGGAACTTTGTTGTTCATGTTTATGATGGGCAGGGCAACCTGGTTATTAAAAATGAAGAAATTCTGACCACCTTGTTCCGGGGAAAAAATGCGGAGATTGGGCTGAACCTTAACCCTGTTTTGAAAGAATATTTCAGCTCCGTTTTATCAGGGGATAGTGTGGTTGCTAGCAAGGGACCCTTTTTGATAGTAGGCCAGCCCATTACGCATAACGACAGCATCGTTGGCATGGTTTTCCTAGGCAAGCCGCAGATAGAGATTTTTACTGCCCTATCCGGACTTAACCGCTCGATCTGGATAAGCGCCTTAGGTGTTCTTTTGCTGTTATCTTTTCCCCTCTATCGTGCCGCACGGTATATTGCCAATCCATTGAAACAAATGCGTGATGTAGCCATTAGTATGGCAAATGGCAATCTTAAGGAACAGGCTAATGAAAAGTATGGAGGAGAGATCGGCGAACTGGCCCACTCCCTTAACTATTTATCCTCAAGGTTATCTGAGACCATTTCCGCCTTGGAATTGGAAAGAAACCGGCTGAAACAAACCATTGACGGTCTGGCCGAAGGAATTGTGGCCATAGATAATGAGGGAAATTTTACTCATATTAACCCTTCCATCTATAGGATGTTTGGTAAAAATGAAGGGGAGGGACGTATGAGTTTAATACCCAGTCAAGAGCTATGGGAAGATTTTGATGCTGTTCTCGCCGAAGGATATACCATCGTCCGCAGTTTGCAGTGGAAGCAGATGCTGTTAAGGGTTACAATTTGTCCGCTGGAGGATGAAACCCATCATATTGCCGGTGTCGTTGGCTTATTCCGCGATATAACAGAATCAGAACGACTGGAACAAACCAGGCGTGAGTATGTTGCCAATGTTTCTCATGAACTGCGCACACCTGTATCGGCCCTCAGGGCTTTATCGGAAACACTGGCCGATGGCATGGTAAGTGATGAGGATACCAAAAACCGCTACTATCATCATATGCTGCATGAAACCATGCGGCTGACGCGGCTGATTAACGATCTGCTTACCTTGTCCCGTCTTCAGTCTCACACAGAGCCGGTGCGCTCTGAGGCATTCCTGATCAACGAGGTAACGGGCAGTGTAGCTGAACGTTATAAACCGCTGGCGCAGAAAAAGGGCTTAAGATTTGATTATGCACCATTGGTCCATGATCTGAAAGTCATGAGCACTATGGACTTGGTTGAACAAGTTTTGATCATTCTTCTGGATAATGCCATAAAGTATACTCAATCAGGCGGCAGGATTTCCTTAGGCACTGTCCTTGACGGAGATACGGTTAGAGTTTCTGTAGCGGATACGGGAATGGGGATCGCTCCGGAAGACCTCCCCCATATCTTTGAAAGGTTTTACAAAGCTGATAAGGCCCACTCCACACAAGGAACGGGGTTGGGGCTGGCCATCGCCTTTGAAATTATTCAGCGTTTAGGTGAAGAAATTTATGTTGAAAGCCATTTAGATGAAGGCAGTACCTTTACCTTCACTTTATCTTGTGAGGGCATTTCTGCCTCCTGAAATATAAAACCTGCCAACGACATGTTTCTTTTAATCAGAGCGCTTTCCTATGAGTATAAGTTAGCTGGTAAAATATAATGGGTAACAACAGTTTTACAAGGGCAGATGACTCTCCGTATACCAGAAGTCATCTGTCCTTGTATGTTTATTTACTTGCCATAATCTTTCATCCTCATGCCATTTTCTTGCCACAATGCTTTGCTATGATTCTGATGAATAAACAAAGAAACAGGTGAGAGGAATGGGATCAGCAAAAATAATTTTAGTGTGTGTCACAGATCAGAAAAACTGTGCAAGGCTCATAAAAGCAGGGAATACCCTTGCGGAATCCCTGGCTGTAAAGATGAAGATTTTAAGCGTACAGCCATCCAGTCAGATGCAAAAACTTGAAGAGACCTATCTGGAATATCTGTTCAATGTGTGCAAGTCATTGAATGCAGAAATGAAGGTATACTGGGGAGACGATGTCAATCGGATAGCTGTTGATTATATAAGACACAATGGCATCAGGCAGTTGGTAGTTGGGGAGCCGGAGGAAATGAAACCGGGGAATTTCGTCTACGAGGTTCACCAGGCCTTTCCCGACCTCCCTATTTTGATTGTAGACCGATTGAATAATCATCGTACTCTGAGTTCTTTTTAAAGCAATGGATACTTTTCTGCAAAAAAACATCAAAAGTTATTGAGGGGGAGCCAAGATGGATAAATCAAAACTGCTGAAAAAACTGAGAAAACCCAAAAGAACAACAATTATAGCCGCTCTGGCGGTTGTGGTCATTGGCATATGGGGGATAACGGCATTGCTGGGAGGGAGTAAAAGCGCTTCTGCCAATATCGCCAACACCAAACTTGCTAAAACTGAATTGATCAATAGTGTCGATGTATCAGGGAGTATTAAAAGCCAAAACACCCAAAAAGTCTATTCAACCTTAAGCTACTCAGTCAAAGAGATCTATGTCAATATCGGGGACAAAGTTGAGGTCGGGGAGCCCCTGGCTCAACTGGATTCATCCTCCTTAGAGCTTGATATAGCCCAACAGCGCAGCACCCTTGAAGCTTCACAAAAAACCGGAACCATCAATTTAGAAAGCAAAAAGCGCATTTATGAAGATACCAAAAAGCAGTATGAACAGGGCATGAATACGGAACTGCTGAACGCGGAAAACAGTCTCAAGTCGGCAGAAAATGATTTAACAACGAAGAAAAACACCTATGAAAACAACGTCGAGTCCTATAAATTCGGCGCGGTATCCAAGCAGGAGCTGGATCAGTCGGAGGCCGGTTACAAGCTGGCCCAGAATACCTATAATAAAGCGGCAGCAAGCCTGGAAGCCGCCAAAATAAAGGCTGCCCAGGATGTAAGAACAGCCGAGGCCAACTACAATAGCGCTCTGGCTGACTATAACAATGACAGCCAGCAAATAGCTTTGGATAAGCTGGAAAAAAACCTCGCCGACGCCACGATCAAAGCCCCCATAAGCGGCGTTGTGACAGCCGTGTATGCGGAGGTGGGTTCGCCGGGAAACGGTCTTTTATTCGTGGTTGAGGACGCGGAGAAGCTGACAATAACAACTTACGTCAAAGAATATGACGCCGATAAAGTCAAGCCGGAGCAGAGGGTCAATATCAAAACGGATGCAACTGAAGGTGAACTCTTTGCCGGCCAGGTGGTGAGAATTTCCCCGGCCTCCACCAAGACCGCCGATGGCTCTACCGATACTTCCAGTACAACGGTAGAGTTTGAGACAGAAGTTAACATCTTAGAGCCCAATGATCAGTTGAAAATCGGCATGAATGCACGGCTGAACATCATTATCGAAGCAAAAGCGGATGTATACACAGTGCCTTATGATGCTGTCAGCGTCAACGACCAGGGGCAGAATATTGTCTATATCCTCTCCGTGGAAAATGGCCAGCAAACCATGCAAGAGACAGTGGTAGAGGTGGGCATGACGACAGATTACTATACTGAGATTTCCGGAGGAGGGCTGGCTGACGGTGTCCTGGTAGTGAATAATGCTGCCAGTGCCAGAACCGGGGATAAGGTCCGGCCCGGATCACCTATGAAATAAGGCGGAGGCATTATGAATGAGATGATGATAGAAATTCGCGACCTTGTCAAAAAGTTTTATATTGACACTCCCAATGAATTGGAAATTTTAAAGAATATTTCACTCACGGTAAGGAAAGGGGAATTTATATCGATAGTGGGGGCCTCCGGATCGGGAAAAAGTACCCTGATGAATGTTATCGGTGCTTTAGACCGTCCCACCTCAGGTGAATATATACTTGACGGCGCGCCAATTCAGAATATGTCGGACCTCGAGCTTTCCGATATTCGAAACAGGAAAATAGGCTTTGTCTTCCAGACCTTTAATCTCATCCCCCGCAATTCCGCCCTGAAAAATGTTGAACTGCCCATGCTCTATGCAGGAATGGGCAACAGAGAAAGAAGGGAAAAGGCTGAGGAGCTTTTGAAACTGGTCGGGATGGAAGATCGGATGGATCACCTGCCCAATGAGCTTTCCGGCGGACAAAAACAAAGGGTCGCCATCTCCAGAGCTTTGGCCAATGATCCGGCGATTATACTGGCTGATGAACCCACGGGCGCCCTGGATTCGGTCACAGGGCGGATGGTTATGGACCTTTTTCATCAGATTCATGAAACCAAAGGAACCACCATTGTCCTGATCACCCATAATTACGAGTTGGCTGAAGAAACAGATCGGATCGTGACGCTGAAAGACGGCAGAATTATCGATGAAAAAATTAACGCCAAGCCTGGGCAACATAGTGAGGAACGAGGTGAGAACGGGTGAACATGGTTGAAAATATCTTACTGGCCTTGGCCGCGTTAAAGGCCAATAAAATGCGGGCAATCTTAACCATGCTGGGGATCATTATCGGCATTGCCTCAGTCATTGCCATAGTAACCGTCGGCAACTCCCTGACGGCTTCGATCACATCCACGATGGAAGAAATGGGGGCTAATTCGATTGTGGTTAATGTAAGGGAACGGGGAGGAGATGAGTTTGGCGGCGGACCTCGTAGCCCTAACCAGGCTGCGGCTGCCCCGGAAGAAAGCGATCTTTTCTCAGAGGACACGATTGAAGCCTTTGCATCGCGATTTGAAGACAGAGTTGAAGCCATAAGTTTATCTCAAGGTGTCGGCAGTGCGAAAGCTCAGGACGGCAGGCTCTATGCCAATATCAGTGTCACCGGAGTTAATGATGGCTATGAACGGGCCAATAATATAGAGCTGCTCTTCGGTCGGTTTATAACAGAGAAAGATGTGAAATCAGTAAAAAAAGTTGCCGTTGTATCGGATAAATTGGTAAATAACATGTTTGCAGCTGGAGTCGATCCTTTAGGCCAGGAAATAAAAATCTATTCTTCAGACGACATCGAAGTCTACACTATTATTGGCGTTTACCAATATGAAGCTTCAGCCTTTGGACCGGACTCTTCTTCAGAGCGGGATACAAGGACTAATTTTTATATACCGGTAAGTTTAGCCAAACAGGACAGCACCACCAAAAACTATCAGTCCTTTACCATCGTTAGTAAAACCGGTGTGGATGCGGCAACTTTTACAGAAGACATCAAAAGCTACTTTACCAAGATTTACGAAAAAAACACGAAATGGGAAGTAAGCGTTATGAACATGGAGAGTACGATTTCCAGTATGACCTCCATGCTGAACACGGTTTCCATCGCCATTTCCATAATCGCTGCCATATCCTTGTTAGTCGGCGGTATCGGTGTGATGAATATCATGCTGGTCTCAGTTACAGAACGCACCCGTGAGATCGGGACAAGGAAAGCGCTGGGTGCCAGGAATTCTTATATCAAGATGCAATTTATCGTCGAGTCGGTGATTATATGTGTGATCGGAGGTATCATCGGGATTATCCTGGGCCTTATCCTGGGGATGCTCGGCTCGACCCTTTTAGGCTATCCGGCCAGCACCTCCATTGGCATCATTATCTTAAGTGTTTCGATAACCATGATGATTGGGGTGTTTTTTGGATACTATCCAGCCAATAAAGCGGCAAAACTTGATCCTATCGAGGCTCTGCGGTATGAATAATAGAGAGATTGGACACTGAAAACGTATTAACAGCCCTTAATCACCAAAGCATAAAGGCTTAGGTGATTAAGGGCTGTCCCTCGCTTAATTTATTAAATAGGCTGAATAGATTGACATAGTATAAGTCACTCTAATATAATTGTCTTGACAATTATATTAAGGAGGTGCGGCTGTGACCATTAATCCTAATTCACTAGGATTTATTTTAAATCGTACCAATACTAAACTTAAAAATTCATTAATCCAATGCTTAAAACCCTATGATGTAACGCCGGAGCAGTGGGGAATACTGAAATGTCTGTGGGGACAGGAAGGGATTACACCTAAAACCATAGCAGAACTGACATCGAAGGATCGGCCCACAACGGTAAGGATATTAGAAAAACTGGAGAAAAAGGGGTTGATTTTCAGAGTAGTAAATTCAGATGATAACCGCTCATACTTAATATATCTTACAGATAAGGGGAAAGAATTAAAAAACATCCTCATACCTTTAGCTGAAGCAAAAATAAATCGAGCTTTGACAGGGATCAATGAGCAGGATACCCAAAAATTATTGCAAATACTTAATAGAATTTACGATAACTTGTGAGCTTATTTTTTTTGCCAATTAAGTTGTCATGACAATTATATTGGGTGAAAATCTGGTCTGGCTGTCGCTGAAGACATTTTTTCAAATTAGAGGAGGTCGGTTTGGAGAATGGATGCTCAAGAGAAGTCAATTAGCAAGCCGTCACTGTGGTCCAGAGACTTTATACTGATTACTTTGGCAAGTTTATTTATGTCGCTGGCGTTTCAAATGCTCTTGCCGATTATGCCGGTTTATGCGGAAAACCTAGGCGGCTCGACTACTGCTGCCGGATTAGTTGTCGGCGTTTTTACCTTTTCAGCGGTGATCATCAGACCGATTACCGGCCGCCTGTTAGACCTTTACGGAAGAAAAGGGGTGTATTTGGCAGGGCTGGTCTTCTTTGGCTTATGCGTCATCGCTTATCATTGGACGCCGGGCATTTTGATATTGCTTATATTAAGATTTATCCATGGCTTTGGCTGGGGTGCCGCAAGCACCGCTTCGAGCACGATTGCTACAGATGTAACCCCTAAATCCCGCTTAGGGGAGGGAATGGGTTACTTTGGTCTTACCAGTACTCTTTCCATGGCCATTGCCCCGGTACTGGGCTTAAGCATTCTGAACCGGTACGGAATGGGCGCGGTTTTCAATGTCAGCGCCTTATCGGTGTTGCTTTGCCTGGCCATAGCCCTCATGATCCGCTATCAAAAATCAGAACAAACACCTCAAGGTAACAGGGGCAGTATTTTCGAAAAGTCGGCGATTTATCCCGGTCTAATCATTTTGTTTCTGACCATGTCCTATGGTGCGGTGATTTCCTTTATTGCCCTGTATGCTGGGCAGCAAGGCATCAATAATATTGGACCCTTTTTTACGGTATATGCCGTTGCTTTGTTTATTTCGCGGCCGCTTTTCGGACGGTTATCTGATCAGAAAGGCTACTCCATCGCCATAATACCTGGAATTCTGGCAGTATCGGTTGCCTTGCTCATATTGTATTTTGCCCATTCTTTAAGCGGTTTTTGTGTGGCAGGTTTTGTTTACGGTCTCGGTTTTGGGGCGGTACAGCCGGCTTTAATGGCAATGGCAGTGCGTGACGTTCTGCCTGCCCGTCGTGGGGCTGCTAATGGAACCTTCTTTGTGGGATTTGATATTGGGATTGGTGTAGGGGCAATAACATGGGGGGCTGTTGCGGAGATAACCGGTTATCGAATGATTTACCTCTTGGCTGTTCTTCCGGTTGTTATTGCCTTCCTTCTTTATCTTGGGAAAGACCGGTTGACTGGACAGAAGAATTAATAAACCATTTCCTATGAAGACTGTTCAGCGGGCGATAGTTTCTTATAGTGATAAAAGAGGGTGGAAGCCGCGATATAGAAGGGGAGGAGCACATGAACCTGCCTAATCTTTTAACACTTATACGCATTATAATGATTCCGATTTTCATGGGAATCGATTATCTGGTCAGATCTGGCCCCCTTTTTATGACAGGCCGGCAGTGAACATGCCGGCCTGTTTTAATGGAAACAGTCGAGTAACCGAAGACACTATCTAAACTTGACCTCATCTGCACCTGTTCTGCATTTGGCTGTAGTACTATCTGGGAAGATGATAAAGAAAAGGGGCGCTTCAGATGAAAAAGCTGATGATAGGTTTGCTGATAGGGATGCTGCTGCTGGGTATGACGGCCTGCGGGAAGGGGACAGAGACTGGAGAAAAAAATGTTACGGCTGACTTTAGGAACAGTGTATTTATGGGGGATTCCATTACCGAAGGGTTCGCCTTCAATGAAATCCTGCCCCAAGAACAGGTTATCGCGGGGGCGGGGGCTACAGCCGGCTTTTCCTATGATGATCTGGATGCTTTGGTTGAGCAGAAGCCGGATCAGGTCTTTATCATGCTGGGTTCTGTGGATATCCTCATGCCTGTGGATGATCCTCAGGAATTATTCGGAGAGGATTTACGGAAGCTGATCAACAGGATTAAGGAGGAGCTGCCCGGTGTTGAAATCTATCTCCAATCCATAACCCCTGTAACTCAGGAGGCCTTAAAACAAGAACCCCGCTATGCAGGAATCGAGGCATATAACGGGATCTTAAAAGAGATTGCAGACCAATCAGGGATTCATTATGTCGATATCGGAGTTTTGGCCAGGGAAAATCCCGCTTTATTTGCTGAAGATGGTATACATTTTCAGAAAGAATTTTACGCACTGTGGCTGCAGAAACTCTCTGAAGCATTATAGGGGAGAGACCGATGCTTTTCAGCAGTCTGCTGTTTACCTTTGCTTTTTTGCCGGTTACCATTCTTCTCTATTATTGCTTGGGAAAGCGGTTGAGAAACGGTGTTCTGCTTACGGCCAGCCTGTTTTTTTATGCCTGGGGAGAGCCTGTCTATGTGTTCTTGATGTGCGGTTCCATTCTAATCAATTATTGGCTGGGGATTCGCTTAGGCAAGGATGATGCCGGTGGCGGGAAGAGTAAGCTCTTTTTAATCATCAGTCTGGTGTTCAATTTAGGCTGTCTCACTTATTTTAAGTACTTCGCCATGATCATAAGTACGCTCACAGCCATGGGCGGTTGGAATGTGCAGGGGGAGGCGCCGGCCCTCCCCCTGGGAATTTCCTTCTACACCTTTCAGATCCTATCCTATGGGATCGATGTCACTAGGGGGAAAATAAAACCACAGAAAAGCCTGCTGCTTTTTGCTTTGTATATTGCTATGTTCCCCCAGCTGGTGGCCGGGCCGATTGTGAAGTATGGGGATATCGAATCCCAGTTAGCGGACCGGAGCATGACCTTCAAAACATTTTACGCCGGGATGGGGCGGTTCCTGGGAGGTCTAGCCAAGAAAATGCTGCTGGCCAATCCTCTGGGCCTGCTCTGGGCCGAAGTAAAGGTCATGCCAGGCACAGAAATGTCGGCTTTTTTGGCCTGGGCCGGGATTATGGCGTTTACCCTGCAGATCTATTTCGATTTCAGCGGCTATTCCGATATGGCCATCGGCTTAGGCAAGATGTTTGGCTTCCGTTTTAAGGAAAACTTCCGGCATCCCTATATGGCACAAAGCGTCTCGGAGTTTTGGCGAAGGTGGCATATTTCTCTGGGCTCCTGGTTTAAGGACTATGTCTATATTCCTCTGGGCGGGAGCCGGGCCGGGAAGTGGAAAATGCTGCGGAACCTGCTCATGGTTTGGTTGCTCACCGGGCTCTGGCATGGAGCAAGCTGGAATTTTGTTTTATGGGGGATTTACTTTGGCAGTTTAATCGCTATAGAAAAGTTGTTTTTGCAGACCTGGCTGCCGGGATGGCCCCGGGCTGTCCGGCATATCTATCTGTTGTTGCTGGTCATTATAGGCTGGGTGTTTTTTGAATTCACCAGCCTGGCGGATGGGTTGGGTTTTCTGGAGAGCATGCTGGGAAGAGGGGGAAACGGACTCATTGATGCTCAAGACATTATGAAACTAAAAGCTTATGCCCTTTTATACAGCGTTGGTATCCTTGCCGCATCGCCTGGGCTGGGGAAGCTGGCATCGTTATTGAAAGGGGTTGATGGCCGTAAATATCAATGGGCGGTAAGCTTGTATTATTGTGTGCTGTTGTTTTTGGCGACGGCCTATATGGTGGGTTCAACCTATAATCCCTTTATCTATTTTCGATTTTAGCCCGGAGGACGGGGATGGGGAGATGAGAAGATAGCAAGATGAGAATACAAGGATATGAGAGATGAGGATATGAAAAGATGAGGATATAAGAATGAAGAACAGAGGAAATTTTACTATGATCCGGAATGCTGTTGGCATGCTTCCCTTTGTATTGATGCTTGTTATGTTGATCATGCATCTGGCCCTTCCGGATAAGACTTTTTCGAAAGAGGAGCGGCGCTATTTAGCCCAATGGCCTGTTTTTCATATTGAGGAGGTAATTGATGGCAGCTATGGGAGTAAGGTTGAGTCCTATTTTTCTGATCAGTTCCCCTTTCGCAACTTTTGGATTCAGATTGAGGAGAGGCTCAGGGGATTTTTATGAATCAATAATAAACCAATGTTCATCTTCATCCTGCTTAAACAGATCATCAGTGCTGATACTCAAGCTGCAATCCCGTCCCGACTTCTTCCACATTTAAACTTTCTGCCAAGGCGATCTTGGGCCCCAAGCTGGTACAGTGACAGGCCCGAATGGTCTGGGGAGCAACGTTTTTAAGAAATTCTTTGGTTTTTCCATCTGGATAGGACCCGGATTGATTAAATGAAGCCCACCTATAATATCAATAACACGTTCATCCCGACAGACTTTTTGCGCATACTTCGTGATATTGCATATTCCTGCATGAGAACAACCTGTTATAATGATCAACCCTTTGCTGCTTTTGTAGACAAGGGCTGAATCATCCAGGATATAATCGTCTTGACCTTCGGTATTCTTATAGACTTTCCCCAAAGGGGTGAGGTTTTCAAAGTCATTGCTTTGTTCGATCTCTCCTAAAAATACTAAATTCTCGGTAAGCCATAAAGGTTCTCTGCTCAGTTGCAGTTGAAAATGACAAGCTACTTCAGCTTCAGGAATTCCGCAGCCTATTTCACCCCAGGGGTTATCCACTTTAGATAAAAAGCATTCCGGATGTGCGATCAAAGTTGGCTTATCCTTTAAGTGGGTTATTCCTTGATTTTGATAAAAATCAATTAAACTTCTTAACCCTCCCGTATGATCGACATGTCCATGGGAAAGAACCAAATAGTCAAGGTCAGAAAAGTCAAGATTCATTTTTTCGGAATTCTGCAGAAAAACACTGGTATGACCGGTATCAAAAAGAATCTTTTTTCCGTCTGCTTCTATATAGATAGAAAGCCCGGGTTCGGTTAGAAAGTACCTGTCTTTGAAATGGGGATTATTGGACAAAATCGTGTTGTTATCCACCAGAACTGTCAGCTTCAAGTTATCATCCCCCTTACGAATGATCTTACTTCGCTAATTTTGGGTTGCTCTCTCCGGGAAAGAGATCTCGTAATCTTATGTATTTAGTATAGTTTGAAAATTTCTGCTTTTCATTAGTACTCTCTGCTAATTAGGATCAAGATTCTTTATCCTGACAAGGGGACGAGGAGAGCCGGTGTCAAATGAACAGGCCCGTTCATTTACACAGGCTTTTCTCTTAAAGAATATTTTTCTTAGAGGATATTCTTGCTATTCCAGGCCCATCACGAACAAAGCCCGAAGTCTTGCCTCGTTACCACGGGTTACCGCCAGATCCTCCGGCATTCGCCCTGCGTGGAAATGGAGGACCCGGGAGCAGGCTTGGCCAATCAATTCGACATCATGGGTCACCACAAAGATCACCTTACCCTGCTGGGCCAGCTTCTTCAGGAGTCCCGCCACCTGGGCCATGCCGTCATAGTCAAGGCCGCTGGTTGGTTCATCGAAAACAAGCACCTCTTTGCCGCATACCATGCTGACCGCTACGGCGACGCGCTGTTTCTGTCCGCCGGAGAGGGTGTTGGGATGACGCTCCTTCAGTCCTTGCAGGTCAAGCTCTGTGAGAGTCTTCTCGATCAGAGAGCGGTCCGGATTTTTGATGCCGAAGGCGCACTCTTTGCTCACACTCTCAGCAAAAAGCTGATAATTCACATCCTGCATGACCATATAGGCGCTTTTTCGCCTGGCTTTAGGCTGGGCTTCTTTGCCTTGCCAAAAAAAGCTGCCCCCGCAGTCCTTGTGCAGGCCGCAGAGGGCTCTGGAGAAAGTGGTTTTTCCTGTCCCGTTATGCCCGATCACACCGATGATTTCGCCGCTGGCAGCCTGCAGGGAGATATTCTCAAGAATAGTGTGCTTTTTATAGCGCAAATTTACGTCCTGCAGGGTCAGGACAGGGGAGCCGGTAAGGGTGCGCTTTTCCACAGGATGGACCCTATCGAGGTCCACGGCCCGCAGGCCCATGAGGGAGCGCGCATCATCGGGTAAAGCCGCCAGTTGGGAAGGGGTGTAAATTCCGGCGACCCGCCCTTCCTCCAGATAGACGATCCGATCCGCCAGATCCATAAGATAGTAGAGCCGGTGTTCGGCAATGAGCACCGTTTTTCCCTGGCTCTTGATCAGCCGCAGATGGTCCTTAAGTTCCCGGATGGCTTTCATGTCCAGATTCGAAGAGGGCTCATCCAGCAGATAAACTTGCGGATTCATGGCGTAAACAGAGGCAAAAGCGATTTTTTGCTTCTCCCCGCCGGACAGTTCAAAAATATTCCGTCCCAGCAGTTTCTGGATGCGGAGGTCCCCGGCCGTTTCCTTGACCCGCCGGTGCAGCTCCTCCGGTGGCAAAGCTTCGTTCTCAATGCCGAAGGCTATTTCGCTGTCGGTGTCCACGTTAAAAAACTGGGTGCGCGGGTTTTGGAAGACGGATCCCACTTTCCCGGCGATTTGGTACATGGGGGTCCGGGCAATATCCAGACCGTTGACCACCACCCGCCCGGTCAGTTCTCCGGCGAAGAAGTAGGGAATAAGACCGTTGACCAGCCGGGTGACGGTGGTTTTTCCACAGCCGCTGCGGCCGCAGAAAAGCACACATTCGCCGCTTTCAATGGTAAGGTTTAACTCTCTGAGGTTTCCGGAGGTTTGCCCGGCATAGGCAAAAGAAACATTTTCGAATTGGATCACTATTTCCCCTCCTTACAGGAACTGCCCTGCGGCAAAATATACCCCAAAGCAGAACACCGTCAACAGATCCACGAGTCCGAAGCGGATCCGGGTCAGACAGGTGCGGGGGGCAGGGTTCTCAATTCCCCGGGTGACCGAGGCAATGGACAGTTCGTCCGCAGCCCGGGAGGCCGACATCATGAGAGGGACGTACAGGCATTCCGCCGTCATGACAGGCTGGATGAGAAGCCCCTTGAGGGAAGGGGATACATCCCGCAGATGCATGGCGTCTTTAATGAAGCGCCAGTCCTCCCGGATGGTGGGCAGGTAGCGCAGCATAACCGCCAGGGGGATGGTCAGGGATTTGGGGGCGCGGATTCTGTGCATAGCGGAAAGAAATTCGCTGACTTTGGTGGTGGCAATCACAATCCCCGCCAGAAATCCGCTGGGGTAGACTTTATGGAACAGGCCCAGGAAGGCGATCAGAGTGGTTTGCAGAGTTGTCTCCCCACCGGCAAGGGAGGCTTTTGTCAAAAGAAACAGGACAGTGTAGGCCATCAGCCCCACCAAAGCGTAGAGTCCTTTCCCGCCTGAAACCCCCAGGAGGGCAATCATCGACACCAGCCCCAGTACATAACTCAGGCTGGGAGCCATAGCGGTTGAGAGGACACAGAGCAGAATCAGCAGGATTTTGGTCCGGGGATCGAACCTAAGGCGTGGGCTTCCGTTCATGCCGTGATGCCTGCCTTTTCAAATTGTTTTTTCAGCAGCCTGCTTCCTGCCCAGCCGCTGAGGGCCGCCACGGCCACGGTGCCGAAAA
The DNA here is from genome assembly GCF_900143285.1 of Desulfitobacterium chlororespirans DSM 11544. NCBI lineage: Bacteria > Bacillati > Bacillota > Clostridia > Eubacteriales > Desulfitobacteriaceae > Desulfitobacterium > Desulfitobacterium chlororespirans. The sequence goes on along the minus strand of NZ_FRDN01000004.1, from coordinate 463,458 downwards.
GGATCGCAAAAGGCATCCAGCCTTGGGCTGCGGCGTTCATGGTCTCGATATAACTTGCCGAGGTGCCGCCCTCCAGCATATAGCTGCCCCAAGTGACCGGGTCGGCAAAAAAGCAGAGATAGGAACCTGTGCAGCCAAGGCTCAGGCAGATATAGGCCAGGATGTTCATTTTGACACTCTTGTACTTCTTCGTTCCGGCAAGGAAATCACCCAGAATACCGCCCAGGACATACCCGAGATCCATCGCCCAGTGCATGCCGGTGGCAAACCAGATGATACCGATCAAGATCCCCGCCAGGGCGATGGGCCCGCGCTTGGGCACTTTGGCCACAAGCAGCAGAAACACGGGACCGCCCAAGAGTGCGGCGCTCAAAGGCATATAAAATGTGGTGACCGGGTTGGGAGCCAGAGGCAGTCCGCCGATGAGCATGGTAATCCAGAGCAGGGCTGTAAAGATGCCGATGGTGACCAGATCCTTAACGGTCAGGCCCTGCTTGTTCAGGTAAGTTTGATTGGCCATAGATAAATCCTCCTCAATAAAGGCTGGCATATCCCCTCCGATTGACGGTAATTTGGATATGTGCTAATATCACAGTTAGACGAGGCTAACTGTGATATCTCAAACATACTATGCCGGGGATTTTCGGGCAATGGTTCTGGTGGAGCTTCGTCTGTTTCCGATAAAATTGCGTCCGATCGTGGCAGGAGGGTGATCCCAGTGACCGATGTTATTGAGGAAGTCTATGCCCCCATCCTTACTCAAAACGGATTTGTTCCCAGACCGGAAAATAAGCGTTTCGGTGCAATGGGGTTATGCTGGGAGCTGATTGGGGATCATGGCGCGGGATACTACTGGACCTATGGGCAAAGAGATCTGTTTGATATAAAGATCCATGACTTTTATTTTAATCAGGACATGATTATTGAGTTCCGTTTGCCGGCCTGTCTGAGCATTACCTATTATGAGTCGGTTTCAGGTGAGGAGCTGACTCCTCGTCGCCCCCTGAGCGCCGGATGCACCAAGGCCTTTGTGGGAGGCGAGGCTCCTTGCCGGGTGCTGATTCACGGGGGAATCCCCGTTCGCTGCATTGGCATTGAGATCATGCCGGCCTATTATGAGGATTATCTGAGGCGGCAATATCCCGGAGAGTATGTGAATCCTTTGGCGGCCTTTCAAACTCTTGACCAGACCGAGCATTTCCCGGAGATGGTGCGGCTGCTGGAACAGGTGAAAAACTATCGGGGCAGCGGTATCGCGGCTAAGCTGTTTTACGAAGGCAAGGTCGCCGAGGCGGTATCCTTGGTGGTAGAGCGGCATAAAGGACATCTTCCGAGCACGAAGCTCCAGCTGGCAGACCGTGACAGAAAGCAGATCGAAACCGTAACCGCTTATATAAACGACCACTACCCCTGCGAACTGCCCCTGGAACAGCTCTCCAAGATTGCCTGCATGGGCACGACCAAGCTGAAAACCTCTTTCCGGATCGTTCATGACTGCACCATCACCGAGTACATCCAGCAGCGGCGGATGAGCCGGGCCCAATATCTGCTCTCTGGGACGGATCTTACCATCGGCCAGGTTGCCCAAACCGTGGGGTATAAAAGTGCCAGCCGTTTTGCCGAGCTATTTAAGAAGAGCATGGGTTTGCGGCCTGGTGAGTACCGTAAAATATCAGGCTGATTTGACCGGGTCGAAAGAAAGCTATCCCACTCTACGCGATAGGCGGTTATCTCTTGGGAAATGATCTTAATGATCTTCCTATAGATTTAGCCGCCTTTTTGTGTTTAGAATAAGAGAAGACGGACTAGTGTAACGCTGTTAAAAACATAATAAGGGTTGAAGAAAATGATTTCACTCATTTAGAGTCTGAAAGGAGGGGGACAAATGAAGAATATCAGGGGTTATGAAACCTTTGTCAGAGTTGAGCCGCTCCATAAAGGCTGGTCCAGTGATCAGAAATATTACATAGAAACTGCGGAGGGCAGGAGGCTTCTTCTGCGCATAGCCGATAGCTCGGAATACAGCAGAAAAAAGGCCGAGTTTGCAATGATGGGGCAGGTTGCGGCCTTAGGTGTGCCCATGTCTCACCCTGTGGATTTTGGAATATGTGACCATGGAAAGAGTGTGTATTTGCTGCTTACATGGTGTGAGGGCGAGGATGCGGAGCTTGTTCTGCCACGATTGACAGAGCAAGAGCAATACCGGCTGGGAAAGCAATCCGGTGAAATACTCAAACGGATTCATTCCCTTCCTGCTCCGGAAGAAAAGGAAGAATGGAGCAGCCGCTTTAACCGCAAGGCCAGCCATAAAATTGCAAAATATCAGGCCTGCGGGATAAAGCTGAACGGTGACGATGAAATGATCGGATACATCGAAAACAACCGTCATCTCCTTTCCGGCAGACTCCAGTGCTGTCAGCATGGTGATTATCATGTAGGCAATATGATCATCTCAGGAGAGAATACCCTGTCCATCATTGATTTCAACCGCTTTGATTTCGGTGATCCTTGGGAGGAATTCAACCGCATCGTGTGGAGCGCAGCAGTCAGTCCTCCATTCGCTACCGGTCAGCTTGACGGCTATTTTGGCGGAAAACCTCCCCTTGAATTTTTTAGACTGCTGATATTTTACATTTCCAGCAACCTGCTCTCCTCAATTCCCTGGGCCATCCCCTTTGGCAAAGAAGAAATTGACACAATGAAGAAACAGGCAGAGGAGGTACTAGGCTGGTTTGATAATATGAAGAATCCCGTTCCAACCTGGTATTGGCAGGAAAGAAATGAAAGCATGAAATGATTAAAGGGGGGTAAATGGCTTGAGCTACCGTTATCAAACCAGCAAGCCGGTTTCCCGTTCAAAACTGCGCATGACCTTAGGGAGGATATATTTCACCTGGCGGCGATATTGGCAGTGGACATTTAACCGGTCAAACAGATATGCTTTGAGCTCAGGAGAGAAGGAGCTTGCTCATGGTGTGGCAACCCATAAAACGCCATTGTACAGGCGTTTACGCCATGTGGATATGTGGCTGCAGGAAAATAAAGCAGCCAACTTGAAGTTGGCTTGCGGAAAAATTAACAAGATTCTGGTGAAACCAGGGGAGACTTTTTCCTTTTGGCGCTTGGTTGGGAAACCGACACAAGCTAAAGGCTATCGAAAAGGAATGGTTTTGACAAACGGCTCATTTACGGCGGGTGTGGGCGGCGGTTTGTGCCAGCTCTCCAACCTTATCTATTGGATGACTCTGCATACCCCCTTGACGATCACAGAACGCTGGCGCCACACCCATGACGTTTTTCCCGATGCCAACCGGACTCAGCCCTTCGGCAGTGGTGCAACAGTTGTCTATAATTATGTGGATCTGCAGATCAGAAATGATACTCCCTATGAATATCAACTGCTGGTTAGCGTGGGGGATAATGATTTGGAAGGGGAATGGCGATGTGAGCATCCCAGTTCACGCACCTTCCAAATCTATGAAAGCCAGCACTTAATCAAGCAGGAATGGTGGGGCGGTTATACAAGGCACAATGTGATCAAGCGGAAGGTGTTGGATTTAAGCGGCGACCTGCTCGCCGATGAGTTTGTCACAGAGAATCATGCGCTGATGATGTATGAACCCTTGCTTCAAGCGGGGGAAGAAAGCTATTGAGGCGTTCGCCCATGGCAGGAGCCAGGGGAGATAGGATAGAACACTATAATGGTGATAGGGGGTAGTTGCCATGGAAGAACTAAAGGTATGCCCGTACTGCAATGGAGATATGGTACAGGGTTATATTCAAAGTCCGAGAATCATTATATGGAGTAAGAAAAAACACAGGCTATCGTTTTTACCTAAAGAATATGAGGGCGATATTATGGTCAAGGGAGCCAATTTGTTAGGGGCGTATGAGCAGGCATATTGCTGTCAAAAGTGTGAAACCATCATAATTCGCGGAAATAATTAGGGCTTGTTATTTCGGGAGGTTTTACGAATATAAATCAAATTCGTTTTGAGGATTACAAGATACTTAAACGCGATTCCACTCTGGAAAAGTCGTGGTGGCTATATGATGAAGTATATAGAACAAGCGATAAATATGAATTGCATGTTTTGCTTTACAATGAGAGCTTAGAATTGGAAGAATTTATTATTTCGTTTGGGGCGATTTCGTTTAGTGCCTAAGACAATGCCGTCCTCGACTCTTCAAGATACACTGTGTGACAGCAAATTTATGAACATTATCCGAAATCATAGACAAGATAATTTACATTTTGAGGTGGGAAAGCAGGAAGGATCAATGCAAAAGCCGATTACTTCTTTAATTTTATTTGTTGTTGTGTTTATCGCCGCATATTTGATGCTTTGCTATTGGCCAGGTTTTCGGATTAAATTATATGCTCCACCGATGGAATACTTTGCTGAAAGCATAAAGCATATGGCAGTTTTTAAAACGCTGGTTTCAGCCGTTGTGGGGTTATTGGCGGCTGGTATAGCGTTCGTTGTTCATGGGCGAGCAAAATGAAAACCGGCAGAGCAAAAAAAGCAACCGGTTAGGGTTGCTTTGACGGATGATACAAATAGTTTTCAAGGCCCATTAAAGTCCTTTCCAAAAATCTTTCTCAGTTATATGAAGTTGTTTGCGCAGAATTCTATCCCATAGATTTTGAGGAATCTCTTTGCTAACGGCATGGCTTATTTTGGTTCGTAGAAGAGTTCCATCATTCAGGACTTTTTCATAGTACCAATGATCCGTGTTCCGGACCATGATCCAACCGTTTTTATCACAAAAATGCTTCAAATCTCCAAACTTTGGTGCCATAGTTTATAATCCTGCCAGCGCACGGATTTCATCATCGTTTTCGCACAACATAATCCTCAATATATAGGGAAAATGGTGTGTTCGGTTTGGCGAATGGAGAAATAACTGGGAACGTTTTAAATAATCTTGAGCATAGAGCTTAAGGTCTTCAATTAAGTCCGCAGCGGCTAAATCTAATGTCGAGTTGTTGACATAAATCTCAAGTGTGTCAAGGGCAAGTGTTATTGAGCCATCGTCTTCCTGAATAACTTCCGGATTTAATTTATAATCATCCAGTATCATCTTGAGCAGATCAACCCGAAGCATCGCGATTTGTTCGGTCTGCTTTCTTTTTACAATGGCAGGATTAAAAGAGTTAAATACAGAATCATACAGGGTTGAAAACTGACTTCTGGCTTCAGTAAACTGTAATTCAGTCAACATGGTCATTCCTCCCTCACCTCCAATAGTATCATATGCTGTACTTTATGTACAGTATGAGCAAAATGCGCAAATGATATAACTGAGAAGCAAAAAAAGTAGCCGGTTAGGGCTACTTTAGCGGAAATATATCATGAGATTCGCCGATAGAAAGCGTATTGATTTGCTTACTGGCTTCAAAAGCATATCCCAAATTACGCAATGCTGCAAATCGGAAACGAAAACTAAAGATAAAAAGCAGCAATCGCCTGGGCCAGCGGAACCAGCAGCAATTGTCCCAGGAATGTTCCCAGAAGCTTGGCACTCATCAAAAAAACGACCAGGGCTTTGACATCGGCGTAGGGGCGGTTGCCCCGCAAAGCCTGATCGGTAATAATCGAGGACTTAGGATCGACAAATAGCATGAAAATGATATTGGCTGAGGTGTTAAGGAAGCCGGCTGAAGCAGCCGCTGCCAGGCGGTGTCCTTCCGGAACAAGGATAGCGGCATAATAGGCCGACATGCCCCCGACGGTGTATATGCCGGTAACCAGGGTGTTAAGAGCGATCAGTTCTTTGGGGATTTTTTGGAAGGGAAGATTGCGAACCATTTTTTTGCTCGGCAAAGTAAAATAATGCAGCAACCGGCCCGGGCTGCGTATCTTTACAGCCTCCCGCACAATGGCAGGAACGGAACCGGCCCTCTCCAAATTAAACACAGCGCGGTGAAAAAACTGCAAAAAAGTGGGCATAAAAAGGATGCCGGCAAAGGTGCCGGCCGTGGCCGCCAAGATGAGTCTGCGCAATTGAGGAAGGGGATCTATGCTCTGGCTGATGGAACTGTCGATCAAGCTGCCGATCATAGGGGCTTGAATGGTATGGGCAACGAGGGAGATGAGGTAAAAGAGGTTGAACAGGGTGACTGATAAAGCAAACTGGCCGGTTTTGACAGAGTTCAGGCGTACGGCGTAGGCAAAGGTATCGATCATATGAATGATCATCGTCACAACCAATAATTCACCAAGACTGAAAGGCATAGATTCACCCCCGTCTTTGCTATGCTATGGCAAGGATGGGGGTAAAATAACTGAAATAATAATAGAAATTGATTTTTTCTTTTGTCTTGCAGCGGTAAGAGGTATTTGAATGATTGACACCTTGGAGGGGGCAATAGTAAAATAAATGTGTATATGCACATAATTCCGGCGCAAATAACATGATGGAAGGCACCCGATTATGAAACAACAGATCAATCCGAAGCGACCCAGCCCCTGTCATTGCATAAATATCCGCAGGGCTTCCCGGGCTGTTACCCAATTTTATGATGACATACTAAAGCCCAGTGGAATCACCACTTCCCAACTATCCCTGCTCAAGCATCTTGAAATAGCAGAAACAGCCACGATCAGCGAACTGGCCAAAAGGATGCGTATTGATCGCACGACTCTGAACCGCAATATGAAACCATTGATTGAGGCCGAATTCCTTGAGATTAAGCAGGGCAAAGATTCACGTACCCGGCAAATCTTGTTGACGGATAAAGGAAAAGATGCCGTAGCTAGGGGCTGGAAGTTATGGGGAGTGGCTCAAGCATCGTTAAAAGAATATATGGGTGAAGAAGACCTGGCCAAGCTTGTTGAATTGCTGTCGAAGCTGGAAGCGCTTGCCCCTTGAGGTGAAGGAGTATAAGGCAACTAAAGACGGGCGCCTTTTAAGGAATAATATGTGTATATGCACGTTGTTGTGAGCCGTTCATCCCGGCCGATTAAATAGTGAGGAGGACGTAAACCCATGAAAGAAAAGATTAAAAAGTTTATTTTGGATTTAGGCGTCGATGATGTGGGGTTTGCAAAAGTCGAAGATTACCACAGCCCAAAATCCTACCCCATCGCAAGTTTCTTGCCGGAGGCCAGGACGATTATCTCTTTGGTTTTCCAGGAGCTGGATACATGCGAAAGCCCCAGTGTCACGATCGCCATGAACGGTCGTCTGGACATGAACTCTTTTCAGCGGTCCTGCAGCTATCAGATCAATCGCTTCCTGAAAAGAGAATTTCGGGCCAAGGTCGTGGATATGCCATATTCTTATCCTATGGAATTACATAAGGACAGACCGGCAATAGCAGACTTTTCCCAGCGCCACGCGGCGGTGGCCGCTGGAATGGGAACCTTTGGCCGGCACAACCTCGTTATTCATCCGCGCTTCGGAACACGGATCGGGCTGACGGCGCTGATCACCAACCTTGAGATCGAGCCGAATGAAAAAATAGAACAGGACCTGTGCAGGCACTGCGATCTGTGCGTCAGGAACTGCCCGGCCGGGGCACTTGACGAAGCCGGCAAAACAAGTGTCGGCAAGTGTATCAGGAACTCCCAGCCTTATGGCTTAGGGGCGAACATCGCCTTTTGGCAAGAGTTCAGCGGCAGCTCACCAGAAGAACAAAAAAATATGTTTATGGAGGAAAGATATGGGCGGCTACAACAAGCTGGCTCTATGGGAATGCAGTATTACTGTTTTAATTGCATGAAATTTTGCCCGGTCGGGGTGCGTTAAGTGATTACCGGCTGCGGCGGCATACGTTCATCACGGTTCGGAGAGAGGATGATCCGGATATCGGAGAAAAATGCCCGCCATTGGGAAGCCGGTACAGGGTAGAGTGCCTAATTGCTGCCTGTAAGCCATAGTTGGTCTTGCGAATCATCTTGAAAGACTGATCGGAAAAGATCAGCATGGTTTCGCAGGATACCGCTCTGCTTCTTTGGATGTGATCGATTTTTTGGTATTCCTTCATCATGTCGATGTAGAAAGAATTAACTTGGTTGTTCCAGAGCCTGGAGGTAAGCTTCAGGCTTTGTAGTTTGGCCAGGCCCTTCAGGGCGGGGGCCAGTTCCAGGAGGGCAAGACACAATTTGTTATGGCTGAATTTTTGATAGAGGACACGAAAAAAGGGAGTATTGCAGAGGGTCATCCACCAGGGCAGATAGATCATGGTTTCGATCAGATACAGTCTGGATAGACGGTCTGGGTTGCGGATGGCATAATCCAAGGCAAAAATTCCCCCCAGGCAAAATCCGCACAATTCAAACTGGTTTAAACCCAGTTTGTCGGCTACCTGATCGATCAGCTTGCCGATTTCCAAAACGCCTGCCCCAGGGATAAAGTTGGAACGGCCATAACCGGGCAGGTCCAGGGCCACGATCATCCTGTCCGGAAACAGTTCTTTCATGTTTTTACCGGCGAACATCCTCCCATCTAAATTCAGACCGTGGAGGCAAAGGAGAGGGCTGCCTTTGCCGTATAAGGCGTAGTGGATGGTAAAGCCGCCATAGGTTAGGGTGCCATGGCCTGATTTCATGGCTGAATCCCACCCAGCAGGCGATAAAATTTAGGGAGGGCAGGAGGGCAGGAGCCTTTAGCCAGGCAGGAGCATTTTGGCCCGCCGGAAGCCTGGTGCATCTTCTGCCATACTTCCCGGACATCGTCGGTCAAAAGATTTCCATATCTGAGGTCCTCTAAAAAGTCACAGAGACCGAAGTTGCCGGCGGTATCCACATAGCTGTGCTGGGTGCCGGCACCGCAGCCGAACTGTTCGGCAGACTCAAAATAGGGAAAGACGGAAGCCTTCGGGTAGCGCAGATCACCGTTTAAAGTGATATGCAGCTGTTTGAGCCGGTCTTGTTCCTCCGCATAAAGCAGGGCAGCATGGGGGCCGGACAATTTGCCGCAGGGAAGAGGTTCCACGATCCGCATTTCGTGGATTCCTTCCCCCTTGAGCATTTCCGCCAGTGCAAATAGTTCTCCTTCTGCCATAAGCTCCCGGGTGCCCACCGTCTGGCTCATGGTATACAGCCCTGCTTCCCGGGCATTCCTGATTCCGTTCAAAGCATGGTCGTAGGCTCCCGGATATCCTCTCAGCTCATCATGCTTTTCTTTCCGCACGGAATCCAGGCTGAGGGCGATGCCGAATAATCCCGCCGACTTTAAAGCTGCCGCCCGCTCTAGAGTCAGGTTAAAGCCGGTGGAAAACACCAGGACCATGCTTTTCTGCCGGTCCACAGCAGCAATAATCTCTTCCAGATCATCCCTGAGCAGGGGCTCGCCCCCGGTAAAACCGATGATTCCCACCCCTAGATCCTGCAGTTTTTGAATAATCCTGATCAGGGAGGGGGTGCTCAGTTCATTTTGTCCGGCAGAGGCCGCACTGCAATGCCAGCAGTTGTACCGGCATTTCCCGGTGACGGCGATATAAGCGGAAATGGGAGCCAGGCGCTTCCCCTGGACATGATTATCGAAAAAATCTGCCCCTTCTCCCGGTACCTGCAGGGCTATATTCAAAAAGGCAGGAGAATTAAGGGGGGGAATAAAGGAGTTCAGGAGATAGCTCTGCTCATGCCGGATCAACCGGTCGTGTTTAATGGCATTGAGGCCGCATTGGACCATGTTCTTCAGCCGGTAGTTGGGGGAGGGGGAGAACCGGCGGTGGATTTCCAGAAAATTGGCCAGAGTCCCCTTGTCCAGGCACATCCGGGCGATCATCCGTTTATTCATTGGCTTTCCTCCTTCGAAGATTGCGTTGGCTGCAGCTGGGTTTTTGGTAAATCCCGTACACATAGCGGTGGGTGGTTCCGGTAAAATGATGGTCGGTTAAGAGCTGGACCAGATCGGCGAAAACGGCGGGATCTCTTAAATCCAGCATAATGTCGAAACCGGCCAGAGCGCCGGTGGATACGATAAATTCAGCTAATTCCCGGCTTGTCGGGAAATTAAAATCCTGAAATCCCGCTTGGCTCTTAATTTTAGTGAAGGAATATTTCTGGAACCAGCCGTCGAAGGCTGCTAAATTGCGGGGATTGGGCAGAGGCAGCATCAACTTGGTGATTTTATGAACATGCCGGGCTAACAGCCGGGGGTAGATGTGGGCCACTTGGGGCAGGGTGTCTTTGGTATTGACGATAACGGCCAGATAACCCCCCGGTTTCAGAACCCTGTGGCAGTGCCGGATGACTTGCAGGGGGTTCCGGTATTTGATGGCCCAGGCGCAGATCACAACATCAAAGGTACCATCGGCGCAGTCCGCCAAATAGTGCAGCATATCGGAGGTGATCAGGGAAGCATCTTCACCAAGGTTTTGGCGGGCCTCCCTCAGCATGCCGGAGGAAATATCGACCAGGGTCAGCCGGGAGGCAGGAAACAACCCCTGCATGGCTTGGGCATTGTAGCCGGTTCCTGCGGCCAGGTCCAGGATCTGTAAGGATTGGGAAGGGTCCAGGTGTTTGCTTAATTCCCCAATCATTTCATCATTATAGCGGTGCATGGTGCTTAAAAACCATTGCTCGTAGCCGGGGCTGACCAGACTGTAGGAGCTGCCGATATCCTCGCCGGCTACGATGTGCCCGCCCAGAAACAAACGGGCCACTTTAGGATACAAACGAAGCTTGCTCATAGTTCCACCTCTGCAGGTTTTTCTTTAGTGCCTGTCACCAGATAATCGCGGCTGTTCAGCCGGACAATGGTGCTGTTAAAACCGGCCTGGACCATCATGGCGGCCAGGGTGGCAGATGGGATGGGATAGATTTTTTCCAGCAGACACCGTTCCAGTGTAAAGAGCAGTTGAGCTCTTAAACTACCAGGAGAGAAATCCTGAATGATCAGCAGCCCATCATCCTGAAGGATTTGGGATAGTTTGCTCAGTGCCGGTTCTTGATCCGCAATGTGGTGAAAACAATCTCTTAAAATGATTACATCGTAGAGGGGCTCCGGGCTTACCTTTGCCAAGGTTTCATTAATAACTGTAACCCGGAGGTTCCGTTCTTTAGCGATGGCCGTCATCCTCTGGGCCGGGTCGATGATGGTAACGTCATGGCCCAGCTCCAGTAGGCTATGAGCCAATACCCCCGTACCCCCGCCGATATCGGCGATCTTAAGGGGTTCAGGCTGCCCGGGCCGGCCTTTAGCGGTCAGAGCCCTGATCTGGCTGAGGACAGCCTCATGATCGTCCAGCCGGAAAGTTTTCATAAAGTTATCATAGGAGCGGTAAAAAACATCAAACAGGATACTGGTCATGACAGCACCAGGTTCTTAAACTTCTTCTCTATGTAGGTAGGAACGGCGGAAAACGGATGTTCAGTCATAAGAAAGACCTCCCTTATAGTGTAATTTTACACTGTAAGGGAGGTTCTGTCTATAATGTTTGGCTACTCTGGTGGCTGAACAAGAATTCTTCCGGTGATAAAGTGTTGGCAGAAAAAGACAAGATACTTGTGCCTGTGCTATAATAATCAACATGAAATACTTTAACACGCTTAAAGAAGTTTTCATATCGTCCCTGCCCCTGGCCGCAGTGATTATCATTGTGTGCGGTTTTGTAGCGCCCATGGAAAATGCTTACGATTACGTAAAGCTGGCCGTGGGCTATCTGGGTGTGGTTGTCGGTCAGGCTTTGTTTTTGAACGGACTTGATATCAGTATTCTGCCTATAGGAAAACTGGTGGGCAGTTCACTGATCCGGCTGAAAAAAGCCCTTTTCATTATTATAGTCGGTTTTTTGTTCGGACTTCTGGCCACCGTCGCTGAACCGGCCCTGTGGGTATTGGCAAAGCAGACTCATATGATTATGGCAGGCGTCAACGAAATGCTCTTCGTATGGGTTCTGAGCACGGGAATAGGCCTGTTTGTCGGGTTCTCCCTGTTCAGAATTTTGAAAGACTTGAGTATCAAAATCGTTTTCGCTGTGTTTTATATTGTGATCTTTATGGTGGTCATTTTTGTTCCTGAACAGTTCATCGCTTTGGCCTTCGATGGCAGCGGAGCAACTACGGGTGATGTGTCAGTGCCCTTTATCCTGGCCTTAGGTTTGGGGATTTCCGCTACTATGTCCAAATCCAAAACCAATGAAGACACCTTCGGCATCATTGGCTTGGCCTCAGTGGGTCCGATCCTGGCGGTGTTTATTTATGGTCTCGTGCTCAAAGCGGCCTATGGGGGAGTAATCCCTCCCGCCGGGCTGTATAATCCGGGTGCGGTGGAGCATCTCGGTGAAATCATTCTGGACAATATGGGAGGCGTTGCCCTGGCCCTGTTCCCGATTGTGATTGTATTTTTACCCTTTCAGCTTTTTCTGATTAAGCTGTCGCAGAGGGAGTTTGTCAAGATTCTGCTGGGAACCCTTGTCGTCTACGTCGGTCTGCTCATCTTTTTGTCGGGAATCGATTTCGGCTTTGCCTTCGCCGGCAAATATATTGGTGAAGTCTTTCTGGATGCTGCCCGCCCTGGTTGGTTTAAATGGCTGCTGCTGGTGGTCGGGTTTGTGCTGGGCGCCGCCATCACCTTGTCGGAACCGGCCGTCACCGTACTGGGGGAACAGCTTGAAGAAATAACCAACGGTCATATTACGAAAATGTCGATACGCATGACCTTGGCCATCGGTATAGGCTTTGCCGCCTTGATCTGCATGGTGAAGATCCTGACTCAAATCAATATTCTTTGGTTTTTGATTCCTCTCTATGCTATAGCGCTGATTATGCTCAGATTTTCCTCCCGGCTTTTCGTGGGTCTGGCCTTCGACTCGGGAGGAGTTACAGGAGGTGCCTTGACATCAGCCTTTTTAACTCCCCTTACCCTCGGAACGGCCCAGGCTGTAGCCGCTTCAGCAGGACCAGGTGCCCAGTCGGTTTTGATCAACGGGTTCGGGATTATTGCCTTTATCTCGGTTACGCCCTTAATCGCCGTGCAGGCTTTAGGCATAATCTATGATATACGGCTTAAAAAAGAACAGAAACTCATCACTGAGGCTGAGGCAGAGGAGCTTGAGGAATTGGCAGCGCTTGCCGCCCAGGCCGGAACTGCTGAAACCAAGGATGTTCAGAAAAATACGAAGGAAGAGGGCTTAGCCATGGAGGTAAAGGATCGTCATGAATAATTGTTTAAACGGCTTGGTTTTTCTGACGCTGATCGCCGGAAGAAAGCAAAAAGAGGCGCTCTTAGAGGCCCTCACGGAGACGGGAGGGCGGCTGGTCAACATTGTCTATGGCCGGGGTACGGTCAACGCGGGGTACCTTAAAAGCATACTGGGGATGGTGCCGGAAGAAAACAAGGTGGTCATAACCTGTCTGCTGCCTGGAGAAAAAACCGATGCCGTGCTGGAAATGCTGATCAAGAAATTCAACTTTGATCGGCCGAACACAGGAATTGCCTTTACGACACCTGTGGAAGAGCTGTCGCTTGCTAAGCGATGTTAGTGCCTTGGACACTTTTAGCAATTTAAATTGCAGGAGATTATAAATAAACTACAGGAGACTGTTAAAATGGAAAACGATAATAATAACAACCTAAAAGCTCTCTATATCATCGTCAATGCCGGCTTCGCCGACGAGGTGGTGGAAATCGCCCGCCAGGCCGGGGCAGGGGGAGGGACCGTCATCAACGCCCGCGGTTCCGGCCCGGTGCATAAATCGATTATGGGGATTACCGTCGATACTGAAAAAGAAATCATCTTAAGTATCGTAAGCGGGGATGTGGTGGAAAAGGTCATGGCAGCCATCGGGGAAAAGGCGGGGTTGAAATCCCCCGCCAATGGCATTTGCTTTATTATGCCTGTGGAAAAATGCCTGATTAAGCAATAGTGGTGTGGGGAGTAAGCCGGTTGGGATGTAATTTGTCCTAATCGGCTTATTTTTTATGGGAAATATGGCGCGCTTTTATATTGTTTTAATCATAACAATACTATTCCAAATGGGCTGACTCATGTTCTCCATCAGCCCTAATTGATAGGATGTGGTGAAGGGGCTTGGAGATGAAAGCCTCTGGACAGCTTCTCTACGCAGTCAGCGTTGCGGGTGCCGGGTAAAACATCGTTGAGACTTACAATGATAAATTTATCCTTGACTACCGCAGGCAGTTCCGAAAAAAGCGGGTTGTTTTTAAAAGAGGTGATTTTATCCTCCGGGCCGGTTTTCCCATAATCGATAACTACAACCGCCTCAGGTCTGCCCTGGGTAATTTCTTCATGACTAACAAATAACCAGTTTCGGTTGGCGGCGGCAAAGATGTTTTTGCCGCCGGCCAGCTCAATCATATTGGAAAGAAGAGCACTGCCTGCAGTAAAGAACATTCCGTCCTCCTCAGAATCGAAGACAAACACTGGAACAGGCTCTTCGATGCTGCCTAATTTACCCTGCACTTCCTTGATTTTTGCCGACATGCTTTGCACCACTTCCCCGGCCCGCTCCTCCACGTTAAAGATGCGGCCTAAGGTCAGAATTTCTTCATAGACATCATCCATCCGGGCATTGAACATGTTCGTGGGCTTGTTGATATAAGTAGTGATGCTGGCCTTGTCAACATTTTTCAACAGGGAAATGATTCGGGTGATGTCCAGAGAAAAAGATGTGCCGTAGATAAAGTCCGGTTTTGTACTCACTACGACTTCAAAGGGAGGATAGTTGTGACACCGGAAAGTATTTCCCTCCAGGCAGTTTAAGGAATTGTAAATTTCTTGATATTCAGGTAAAAAATCAGCAGCATGTCCTGTTGACACACCGACAATTTTATCCTGTAAACCAAGGGCGATCAGAGTTTCGATATTCGTTGCCTGCAAGGCAAAAATAGCTTTAGGCACTTCTACAGGTAGGGCAATTTCAATGGAATAGTCATGCTCGGACTGGGTTTCGGTCAGGCTGCCATGATATTGCTCTGCAACAGTGCGGGTATTTTTGATACCCATGCCGGCGTTCTCCGAATTTTTGGCTTCTGGTTTGGTTCCGTTGGCAAAACATAGAGTCAGCATTTCTTCAGCCAAGGTGATTTTGATGATAACAGGCTTATCGGTCGTTGCGTATTTTAAGATATTGGCAAATACGTTATCGAGTATACGTTCCATGGATTGCCTGGATAGTCTTAAAGAATACTGCTGATGAGTCAGAGTTGTTTTAACAGTAAATCCGCTGGATTCCAGCAGAAATATCCCATCAAAGACCAGTTTTTCAAAATCTGTACGGTTCAGGTTTTCTTCAACCTCTATGGACTGCCGTTCAGATCCCACAAAATAAGCAAAGAGGTGATCGGTGAGGCTTTTCAGTTGATTGGCCTTTTCAACACTTTTGACCAAATACTGCTGCAAACGCTGGTCATCCGAGACACGCTTATTCAAAATAATGTCCAGATAGACAATTAAGGCGGCTAGTGGTGTGCGAATATCATGAGACATGGTAGCTGCGAATTTTTGAAGAGCTTCTTGAGTTTGCTTTTGTTTGATTAGCACCTGGCGTATTCCATCGAGGTTTTCGGCTAAAGAAGTGATTTCATCACTTCCTCTTAAAGGTATGGCTATGTCCAGTTTTCCTCCCTGCATGAGCAGAACCTGCTGTTCCAATTCCAGCAGGTAGAATGTTTTGCGATGAACGAAAAACAATACGATGCCCAAAAAGACGGTAAAGAATATTAATAGACTCAAGAGCAGGGCAAGATCATAATCGTAATGTTTGAAATCAAGAGACAGGTTCAGTAACCCGTCTCCATCCCGGAAATGAACCGGGTACAATTCCTTCCACGGCAGGGGCTCATGCCGGATGCCGCTGTCCGGGGTCTCCGCCTGATAAGGAAGGGCAGAATGATAAATGAGGCGGTTATCTTCATACAGCGAAATGCTTGTAATCTTCGTGGTATCCACCCAATGGGAGATTTTAGAGAAATCATGAATGGCAACATCATTTTCCGTGATATAGTGCTGAAAATCAGCTGCCTCTTCCGCCATTCTCTGCTTCAAATAAGCCCCGTCTGCATATTTAACTTCTATCCCGTAGGAAAATAATTGTTGCGATAGGATAAAAACAAGACCGGCGCAGATAAACGCCAGAATGACGGATAAGACCAGCCTTCTGGCCAGTATTTTTTTAAACAATCCGATACCCCTTTCCCCAGACTGTGAGTATATACTTAGGGTCTTTGGGATCATGTTCAATCTTTTGCCGCAGGTTTTTGATATGAGTTACCACCGTATGATTGGAAAGGGGCAAAAAGGGCTGCATCCAGAGGGTCTCGTACAATTCCTCGGCGGAAAATATTCTGCCCCTGTGCAAAGCCAGATGCACCAACAGGCGGTATTCCATATGGCGTAAAGGAATACGTTTACCGGCAAGGATCACTTCCTCAGCTGAGGGGTAAATATGCAATTCCCTGATCTTGATCACATCTGAGCTTACATTATGGTCTTTTCCTTGGTAAACAGCGTATCTGCGCAGCAGAGCCTTGATTCTGGCCACCAGCTCAACGGGGGAAAAGGGTTTGGGCAAATAATCATCTCCCCCGATAATAAGGCCGGTTTCCTTATCCTCGATCCCGGCCTTGGCGGATAAAAATAAAATGGGCGCAATAGTGATTTCCCTGATTTCCCGGCAGGTCTCAAAGCCGGATTGGCCGGGCATCATAATGTCCAAAATGATTAAATCAATAGTCTGCCGATCCTGCAGTAAGCCGAGGGCTGTTTCACCGCTGTCGGCAGTGAGGACTTGATAGCCTTCACTCTCCAGCAAGATCCCAACACCCTCCCGGATATCCTCACTGTCATCAACAATCAGAATAGCTGCACACATGTTTGAGCACCTCCTTGACAAGAAGACGATGGCTTTATGTTTGTAATATTAAGTTACGCTAATTAAAAAGACAAGGGTAACCTAATTGTAAACTATTATAAAATCAGAGGTGATTCTGTTGTGCTTGGGCGATTTTTTTGTATAATTTTAAATCAGGGTTAGCTTGCGCTAACTTATGGTTTAAAATTTATTTATTATAGGGAGGTTTATTAATGAAAAAGGTCGCAAGGTCTATGGTTCTCTTATTGATGAGTGTGCTGCTGGTTTTTACACTTACCGCCTGCAGCCAGAATTCAGTGGATCAACAAGCTGATGAATCCGCCGCTGACGCAAACTTTAAGCCCTTTATTGTTCCGAATTTTAACAGGCAAGTATCTATTGAAAAGATACCTCAATCGGTTTTTGTGGTATCGACTACCAATGCTGAGATACTCTTGGCCCTTGGCCTGGAGGATAAAATAGTCGGGGTGGCGCCGGATATGAGCCAACAAGTGGCTCCGGAGTATCAGGATATCTGGAATTCCCTGAATGTTGTCGGGGAAGAAGTTACTGCTGCGGGAGGTGTATTTACCGGTTACCCCACCTTCGAAGAAATTGTCGCTACAAATCCGGATTTTATTTACGCTAATATCCTTACTTTGGGCGATTCAGGGAAAATTACCGCACTGTCCAATGTCGAGAAGACAGGAATCCCGATTTATTTAAGCAGTGTCTATAGTATGCCAAATACTAAGATGGATGACGTGTATACTGAAATCCTGACATTAGGTCGTATCTTTGATGTTGAAAAACGTGCTGAAGAATTAGTGGGTGAGATGGCAGCAAAGGTTAACAGTGTGAGTGAAAACCTGGGGGAAATCGAAAAGCCGGTGCCAATTTTTGTCTATGATTCTGAAGACGCCGGAATGATTTTTACAGCAGGCAGCGCAGCACTCTCGGACTTTATATCACTTGCCGGGGGGAACAACATCTTTTCCGATGCTTCTAAAGCCTGGTTGTTTGCCAATAAAGAAAAAATAATCGACAGCAAGCCTGAGATAATTGTCATTATCAACTATGGAGAGGTCAGCGCAGAGGACAAAATAGCCAGCATCAAGCAAAACCCGCTTTTTTCGGAATTGCCTGCCGTAGTCAATGACAAAATTATTGTTGTTGATATAAGTGAAACCCTGGCGGGGATACGCAGCGCAGATTGTGTAAAGAAGCTTGCCACAGCTTTTTATCCGGAAAAGTTTGAATAAGAGAAGATAAAGTGCGGTGGATTCGGGGAAGTCCACATGGAAAAACGCACAAGGAGATGAAATATGTTAATCAGTAAAAGATTGTTTGCTATAACCAGGGGCATGCGGGGAAGCGTTGTGCTCAAAGTAGTCATCGGTGTATTGGTGACCGGGACGTACATCATTCAAGGCGTGCTTACAGCTATGGTTTTAAGCCGTGTTTTTGCCGGGGAAGCCTGGGAGCAATTTATAGTAAATTTTGCTGTTATCTTAGGAATGATCCTCCTGCGCTCCGTATTTAACTGGTTCAATGAGGTGCAAAGCAAAAAACTGGCGGGCCAGGCCAAGGAAAAGCTTCGCTATACGATGTTTGAGAAGCTTTTGACCCTGGGGCCGGGTTTTTTGCAAAACAACCGTTCCGGCAGTATTCAGTCGGTGTTTGTGGATGGGGTGGAAGCCATAGGACCTTATATTTCCTACTATATACCCCATTGCTTCGTAACTCTGATCAGCTCCCTGGGGATACTGGCCTATGTGTTTTATTTGCACACCATGGTGGGCGCTATTATGCTCCTGGGTATGATTATCGTGATGGTGGTGCCTTCTCTGTGGATTAAAGTCATGCGCTCTACGGGCATGACCAGCTGGGAAAAGCGCAATCATTTCAATGCCCAGTTTCTCGATGCCCTGCAGGGTATGATGACCCTCAAAGCTTTCAACGCTTCGGAGGCCAAGGGAAAGGAACTGGAAAACGACTCACGGGAGTGGTATAAATCCATCATGCACAATCTGGCCGTCTCGTTGCTGGACTCCTGCCTGATTGGATTGGGTGCGGCCCTCGGTTCGGCTTTTTCCGTGGGTGTGGCCGCCTACCTTTTTGCCCTGGGCCAGCTTAGTCTCACCGGCATGTTTTTAATTCTGTTTTTGTCGGTGGAATGCTTCCGACCGATGACCGACCTTGTGAAATACTGGCATGTGGGATTCCGGGGTTTGACCGCTGCGGATAAAATCTTTGTTTTTTTAGACACTCGGCCCCAGATTGCCGAGCCGGAAGATGCCCCGCCCCTGGCGAAGGCGGGTTTCCACGGGGATGTGGTTTTTGATAAGGTCACTTTCGGCTACAACCAGGGAACCCGGCCGGCGTTGGCAAAGGCAACCTTTACCATCAGCCAGGGGGAAAAGGTAGCGGTCGTGGGGAAATCCGGGGCAGGCAAATCCACCCTGGTCAATTTGCTGCTGCGTTTTTTTGACCCTCAGGAGGGGAGTGTCCGCATCTCCGGGCGGGATCTTAAGACCGTGCCCAGCAGGTCTTTTCACGAGCTGATTTCGGTGGTGTGGCAGGATACCTATCTTTTTCACGGAACCATCGCAGAGAACTTGCGGATTGCCAAACCCGGCGCCGGCCATGAGGAAATTGAAAAAGCGGCCAAGCTGGCCAATATCCATGATTTTATTGTTTCTTTACCGGAGGGTTACGCTACACAAGTAGGAGAGCGGGGAGTGCGCTTTTCAGGGGGCGAGCGGCAGCGTATCGCGGTGGCCCGGGCATTTTTAAAAGATGCGCCTATCCTGGTTCTGGATGAGGCCACTTCCAGCCTGGATGCGGAGAATGAAGCCGCCATTCAGCAGGGGTTGCAGCATCTGATGGAAAACCGTACCGTGCTGATCATAGCCCATCGTTTTTCAACTATTCGTGAAGCTGACCGTATTATCGTGCTGGAAGATCATAAAATCGTGCAGACGGGTACCCATGACGAGCTCATGGCCAAGGGTAAGGGCCAGTATGCGCAGCTGCTGACAGCTCAGCTTTAGAAAAAGGAGAGAGACATGGAGACGAAGGATAATAGTGCATTTTTAAAAAAATTGGGGCGGGTAATGAAGCTTACCTTCTATATAAAAAACCACGCTTGGCTGATTGGGTTTTCCGTGCTCACCGGTATTTTCAATAAAACCCTTCCTGTGCTGAGCGCGGCCCTGGTAGCCTATATCGTCGGTACAGCAGCGGCGGGGGCAGCAGCCCAAGCTCTTGTTGTTTATCTGGTGGTGCTGGGTGTCGTTGTTCTGCTGCGGGCATTGTTTGAATATTTGGAGATGTACATTGCTCATGCGGCTGCTTTCCGCATGCTCCACGATTTTCGCCTGATGATCTACCGGAAGCTGGAACAGCTTTGCCCCGCCTATATGATTGACAAAAAGTCCGGCGCCGTTATATCAACTGTCATGGATGATGTGGAGCAGCTGGAGTGGTTCTACGCCCATACCCTGGGCACCTTCTTTATTGCCATACTGGTCCCCGCTGCTATTCTGATTTATATGCTTTCCCTTCATTGGCTGCTGCCCTTGGTATTGATACCGTGGATGCTGCTGACGGCAGTGACCCACCTGTGGTTCGGGAAAAAAGCCGCTGCCCAGGGGAAGGAAGTGAAGGAAAGCCTGGCCGAAGTCAATGCGGAAACCATTGACGGGGTACAGGGTTTGCGGGAAATTATTTCTTTCGGGCAGCAAAGCTCCTACCTCAACCGCCTGGTCGGCAGAACGAAACGCCTTAACGAAGCACAGGTCCGGGACGGCAAACGGTTGGGTATTGAACAGGCTCTGATCAAGGCCTTCACAGCTCTGGGCATGCTTTCCGTACTTATTGTCTCCTCCCAAATGGTCTCAACCGGAGTGATTCACCAATCCCTTTATCCTGTGGCGGTTATTCTAACTGTCTATGCCTTCAACCCCCTTTTAGAGCTTATGGGGATGATCACGAATTTTGGTTTGATTTCCGCTTCTGCAGACCGTGTGTTTTCTATCCTGGAGGCTGCGCCGGCTGCAGTGGACCGGACGGATAAGCCCCCTGCCCGGGTGTTGCTGCCTTATATTGCCTATCAGAAGGTCAGCTTCCGCTATCAGGAAAGTCTGCCTTTCGTGCTGGAGGATATCAGCTTTGAAGTAAAGCCCGGGGAAACGGTGGCCCTGGTGGGACACTCGGGGGCGGGGAAATCCACCTGTATCAGTCTGCTGCTGCGGTTCTGGGAGGTAACAGAGGGAGCCATCGCCGTAGACGGCGTGGATTTACGGGACATGCCCCAAAAAACCTTGCGGGAGATCATTTCCCTGGTGCCCCAGGATGTTTATCTGTTCAATACCAATATTCGCGACAATATCCGCCTGGGGTTGCCTGGGGCTGAGGATAGAGAGGTTGAAAAGGCGGCAAAAGCCGCCCTTGCTCACGATTTCATTATGGAGATGCCCGAGGGATATGATACCGTTGTCGGGGAGCGGGGGGCACAGCTTTCCGGCGGTCAGCGCCAGCGCATCGCCATCGCCCGCGCCTTTTTGAAAAATTCCCCCATCCTGCTTATGGATGAGGCGGTCTCCAACCTGGATACCACCCATGAGCAACGGCTGCAAAGGGCTATCAAAAATTTGCAGAACAACCGGACAACCCTGATCATTGCCCACAGATTGTCAACCATTATGTCGGCAGACCGGATTGTGGTTCTTGATCATGGGCAGGTAGCGGAAATGGGTTCCCATCAAGAGCTCATGGCCAAAGACGGTATTTACGCCAGATTGGTGGCGATTCAGGCCGGTGCCTAATAAAGGAGAGAGTGGTTTAAAGATGAAAAACAGGCACTTTTCATGGGTCATAACCGCATTGGTGGTATTGCTTATTGCATCCAGTGTGCTGTGCGTTATACTGGGGCCCGTCCATGTGGAAGCCCGCTTTACCTGGCGTATTCTGCTGCATCAAATTCTGGGGGAGCACAGTTGGCTGGAAGTGGATTGGGATAAATCTCAGTTTATCATCGTATGGCTGATCCGCTATCCCCGGGTTCTGCTTGGGCTGGTGGTGGGTGCAGGGCTGGCGGTGGTGGGTACCGGATTGCAGGCCCTTACCCGGAACCAGCTTGCTGATCCCCATTTGCTGGGCATATCTTCCGGTGCTTCCGTAACGGCCGTTCTGTCCATCCTTTTCGGCGTGTTTTCAAGCTTTGGGCAATATGGCTTGTCTTTAAGCGCTTTTATCGGGGCCTTGGGGACCATGATTTTAGTCTATTTTATTGCTCAGGAAGACGGCCGTGTCATCACCACCAGGCTGGTGCTGGGCGGGGTGGCTCTCTCCATGACCTTAGGGGGGATTACCAATCTCATGGTTACCATGGGAGGGTCGGAAGCAGGGATACGTTCGGCCTTGCAGTGGATGCTGGGCAGTTTATCCAGTGCATCCTGGGAGCAGCTGCCTATTCCTACTATGGTTATGCTGATCGGTACGGCAGCCCTGTTCATAACCTATCGTTCCCTTAACGGCATCCTGATGGGGGACGATGTGGCCATATCCATGGGTATCAATGTGGTCCGTTACCGGAAGTTCTTGTTGGTCACCACATCCATCATTACCGGAGTCCTTGTGGCCGTAAGCGGGGCGATTGGTTTTATCGGGCTGATGGTGCCCCATGTCTCCCGTATGATCGTGGGGGCCGACAACCGCAAGGTTATTCCGGTGAGCATGTTAATCGGCGCTATCTTTACTATCTGGATGGACTTGCTGGCCCGAACCCTGGTCCCCTCCTCGGAATTTCCGATCGGTGTGCTCACCTCCATTGTGGGGGGACCCTTTTTCATTTGGATGCTGCGCAAGAAGAAGAGAAACGCCCCGGGGAGGATTTAGATGGAATTGAAATTAACAGGTGTAACCTGCAAAATTCAGGATATCACCATTGTTCAGGATGTCAGCCTGGAGGTAAAGGATGGGGAATTTGTGGGCTTGATCGGTCCCAACGGCAGCGGCAAGACCACCTTGCTTAAGAATATTTATCGGGTCTATTCTCCCTGCCAAGGTGTGATTTCCATGATGGGAGAGGATATTTCCAGACAGTCCTTCAAAAAAACCTTTCGGAATATGTCCGTTGTGGCTCAGGAAATCACTCATGATTTTGATTTCATTGTCCGGGAAGTGGTGATGATGGGGCGCACCCCTCATAAGAGCATCCTTGAACAGGATACGGAAGAAGATGAGAGAATCGTCAGGGAGTCATTGGCTGAGGTCGGCATACTCGAACTGATGGACCGGCATTATGCAACCCTTTCGGGGGGCGAAAAACAGCGGGTGCAGGTGGCCCGGGCTCTGGCCCAGAAAGCGCAGCTGCTGATTATGGATGAACCCACCAACCATCTGGATATCGCCTATAAGATACAGATCATGAAAATGGTCAAGGACCTGGGCATCACTGTGCTGACCACCCTCCATGATCTCAATATTGCAGCCCTCTACTGCGACAGAATTTATGTCCTTAGTGAAGGAAGGATTGTTGGCCAGGGAACGCCTGAAGCCGTACTTTGCCCCGAAATGCTGGCAAAGGTCTTCGGGGTTGCCGCTGAGGTTTCTGTTCACCCCATGACGAAAAAACCAAACATCACCTTCTTGCCTTAATCATGAGACTGCTCCGGTTTTAATAATAGGAAAAGGGGAATGGCAGTGGAAAAACAAATTAAGATTGAGGAAAAGTGGAATAAAGCCGCCCATGAATATGACCATACGGTCAAAAATGAATTAAACAGCTTTAAAGGAAAAGCATGGCTTGAGCTGATTCAACAACATATTCCCCAGAACAGGCCTTTGCATATCCTGGATGTGGGTACTGGTCCCGGTTTTTTTGCCATTTTGCTGGCCGGAGCCGGTTACCGGGTGACGGCCATTGACAGCAGCCAGGGGATGATTGAGAAGGCAAGGCAAAACGCGGCAGAGGCGGGGATCAAAGCGGATTTCGCCCTAATGGACAGTCACCATCTTGATTTTGCCGATGATTCCTTTGATTTGGTCATCAGCCGTAATGTAACCTGGACTTTGCATGATCCGGTCACAGCCTATAGGGAATGGCAGCGGGTCCTGAAACCGGGCGGCAGTCTGTTGATTTTCGATGCCAACTGGCATCTCTATCAATATGACAGGGAATTGATGGACAAGGTAAAGCAACGGGATTCGGAATACAGAAGTCAATACGGCGAACCTGACGATGATTATTATGGGCCGAAGGCCAGGCGGGATGAATCGGCAAAGCTGCTTCTTCATGATCAGCAGCGGCCTGCCTGGGATAATGGAGC
The DNA here is from genome assembly GCF_900143285.1 of Desulfitobacterium chlororespirans DSM 11544. Taxonomy (NCBI): domain Bacteria; kingdom Bacillati; phylum Bacillota; class Clostridia; order Eubacteriales; family Desulfitobacteriaceae; genus Desulfitobacterium; species Desulfitobacterium chlororespirans. The sequence continues at coordinate 439,355 of NZ_FRDN01000004.1, read as the reverse complement.
CCTTGCCGCTTTGGGCTTTATAGAAATCAGCAATGACCTCCATATTGCCCAACGGGTATGGGATGAAAAAGAGCAGCTCTTGTACGGAGCCAATCCTTTGTTTATGGTGGCGGCTAAGAAAAATGGATAAAAAACAGGGGGTCTTTTTCAAAAGATCCCCTTGACAAAAGGGTTTGGCTGCCATACACTATGGTCATGAATGAAGTTAGAAGCGTCAAACAACAAATCGGCTACGATATTTTAAACTTAGCCATGACTTATGTGGAACTGGATAAACAGGCCCGTTGCTATGGAACCGATACACAGATTTTTCACGCGGAAATTCATATGCTGTCGGCCATTGCCAGGCATCCCGGTATTCATGTGGGAGGGTTGGCCGAACTTTTGGGGATTACCAAAGGGTCGGTTTCCGAAATTATCAAAAAGCTGGAGAGAAAGGCTCTGGTTGTCAAGGAAACAGATGATTACAATCAATCCAAGCTCTCCCTGCGGCTGACGGAGAAAGGAGAGAAAGCCCACTGCAATCATATGCACTATCATGCTCTTTTGAACGGTATGGTAGAGAATGAGTTGGCTGGGGCTTCGGAAGATGAGGTTCAGTTTTTGTCCCGCTTTTTAACCGCGATTACGACTAAAGCGGAAGAATTAAGTCATCTTATTGGCGATTAAATTTTTTACCTAAAGAGTATGGTTGCCATACTCTTTTCGAAAAACAACAGTTAGAGGAGGCTGACCTTGGATACGAAAATCTTAACCAAACAAATCAAAGCCAAGAACAAAGCAGCGGATAGTTATATGACAGTGAGCGTATTGTCCGGCATTGCCACGACCTTTTTGGTGGTCTGGCTGGTCAATTTGTTTATAACCGAACAAGCGTCAATCCAGAAAATTATCCTGGCCGGAGCGGGCCTTTGCCTTTTGCAAGCCATGAAAGCCATTTTCTACGCCCTGGGAACCGGAAGGGCCCATGATGCGGCTTACCGCAGCTTGGCGGAAATCCGGTTGGATATAGTAAGCCATCTTAAAAAACTGCCCCTGAGTTTTTTTCAAAAGCGCAAAACCGGGGATTTGGCCAATATTATCAATCATGATGTGGAGCAGATTGAAATCTATCTCGCTCACGCCCAGCCGGAAATTAAAATCACCCTGTTGCTGCCCCTACTGGTGACCCTTGCCATGCTGGTCCTTGACTGGCGGCTGGGCCTGGCTTTAGTTGCACCTTTTCCGGTGATGGTGCTGTACCAAAAAGTTGTTTACAAGTTATGGGATAAAACCTTGAAACGCTATAATCAGAGTACGAAAGAAATGTCGGAAGACTTAATTGAATATATCTCCACCATGCCCGCCATCAAAGCCTTTGCCACCGATGAACAAAAAACCGATGCAGTCCTTACCCGTATGCGGTCCTATATCAGTTGGGTCAAAAAGATCATGTACACGGTTTCCGTTCCTTTAAGTATGGTTCAGATGCTGCTGGAAATCGGCCTGGTGCTGGTGGTGATCGTAGGGACGGGACTGATGATCAGCGGGCAGCTCTCCCTTATCCGTTTCATTCTGGCCCTGATTCTGGCTAATGTGTTTTCCAGCTCTTTAATCAGGTATATGTCCTTTCATCACGCCGATATTGTGCTGGGCCGTTCCGTGGAGAGCATTGCCACCATCACAGGTGAAAATCCCCGGCCGGATTATCCCCGAGACCCATCACTGGGTCCCGGAAATATTGAATTGCGGGATGTAACGTTCAGCTATGACGGCAGGGAGGAAGCCTTAAAAGAAGTCAGCCTCACTTTCCGGGAAAATACCATCAACGCCATTGTCGGCTCCTCCGGCTCCGGAAAATCCACCATTGCCAGCCTGATCATGGGTTTTTGGCCTGTGGAACAGGGAAGGGTAACCATCGGCGGAAAAAATATCGCAGCTATGAATGAGGGGGATTTGTCCGGACTGGTTGCCATCGTGCAGCAGGATACCTTCCTGTTTAACGCTACCATTGCGGAAAATATCCGCATCGGACGGGCCGGGGCAAGCAGGTCGGAAATCATGGAAGCCGCCCAAAAAGCCCGGCTCCACGAGATGATCAGCGAGCTGCCGGAGGGCTACGATACCATGGTGGGGGAAGGGGGGGCCAAGCTCTCCGGCGGGGAAAAACAGCGGATCGCCATTGCCCGCATGATGCTGAAAAATGCTCCCATCATTATTCTGGATGAAGCGACCGCCGCTATTGATCCGTATAACGAACATTTGATCCAGGAAGCGATTACCAATCTCAGTCAAAACAAAACCTTGATTATGATCGCCCATCATTTGAACACGATTGTCAATGCCGATCAGATCATCGTCATGGATGCAGGGCGGATGATTGCCAGGGGCAAACACCGGGAGCTGCTTGACACCTGCCCCCTTTATCAAGAGATGGTCCAAGCGCAGAAGAAAGTAGATCATTGGGAAATCAAGCAAAGCCAGGAGGTATGGACATGATCAAAAAAATTCTCTCGGTGGTAACCGGTCAGGGAAAAGCACTGATCGCCACAGCCACCATGGCTTTTACAGCAGCAGGTCTTTTAGGAGCTTATCTGATGTACTTGGTTATCGACATGCTGAATCATGTTCATACTTATCAGGAGGCCGGTGAGCTGACAGGACTGTGGATTGCTCTGTTGGCCATTGTACTGCTCAAAACCTTGATGGCAGTGGTGGCGGATATGGCCAAACACTTTGCTGGTTTTGAGGTGGTGCTCACTGTGCGGGAAAGCATGATCAAAAAGCTCAAGCAGTTCTCTTTGGGTTTTTACAGCAAGGAGCGGCTGGGTGAGATCAGCACCATCATCCATAAAGATGTGGACAATCTGGAGGGTGTGGTGGGGCATTTTTTCTCCGTGATGCTCAGCGATATTCTCATCGCCCTGATCCTTGGGGCCTGGCTTTTCAGCCAAAGTCCGCTTCTGGGGCTGGCCATGGTCTCCCTGCTGCCCCTGGCGGTGCTGATGCTGGTCTGGGGCTTTCGCAAAAATCTCAGATTGCAGGAAAAAACCAACGACGACTTGGCCGATATGGTCAGTTTGTTTGTGGAATACACCAAAGGCATTCCTTTGATGAAGGCCTTTTCAGAAAACCCGGCTTTCGAAGCCAAACTGCGGGGCAGCATCGAAAAATTCGGGGTAAGCGCCCGCCGGCAAGCCAAGACAGTGGCAGATTATGTGGGCAGGTTTTCGCTCTTCTTTGAGCTTTCTTATGCCATGATGATCATCACCGGCGCTTTGCTGCTGTACAGGGGAAGCCTGGAAATGGGGACCTTTTTGCTGTTTATTATTTTCAGCATGGAATTTTACAAGCCCTTTCGGAAGATTGAAAAATACTGGCTGGATTATCTCCAGGTCAAGGACAGCTACCGCCGGGTGGCGGGGATTCTGGAGGCCCCTACTGTGCCGGCGGTGGCAACACCCAGGAAGAGCGAAGCGTTTGACATCACCTATGAAAAGGTCAATTTCTCTTATGAAACCGATGAATTTGCCCTGAAAAATGTTGATTTCCGATTGCCCCAGGGAACCCTGACCGCCCTGGTAGGTCCCTCCGGGTCCGGTAAAACCACCGTTACCAACCTGCTGCTCCGTTTCTGGGATAGTCAAAGGGGTTCGATCAAAGTGGGCGGGGTGGATATCCGGGAGATGGATTACGATGAGCTGCTGGCTAAGGTCAGTATTGTTATGCAGAATGTGGTGCTCTTTGCCGACAGCATCTATGAAAATATCCGGTTGGGCAACCGGAATGCCACAAAGGAACAGGTGATTGAGGCGGCTCAAAAGGCTCAGATCCATGACTTTATCAGCAGTTTGCCCCAGGGCTATGAGACGAAGGTGGGGGAAAACGGGGTAGGCTTGTCAGGCGGTCAAAAACAGCGCATTTCCATTGCCCGGGCTTTCCTCAAAAATGCGCCGATTGTAGTGCTGGACGAAATTACCAGCCATGTTGATCCGGTCAATGAAACCAAAATCCAGCAGGCCATCAGCGCTTTAGCCAAGGACAGAACGGTGCTGGTGATCGCCCATCATCTGCGTACCATTCAGACCGCTGATCAGCTCCTTGTTTTTGATAAGGGGGAACTTGTGGAGCAAGGAACCCATACTCAGTTGCTTGAGAAAAAAGGGATATACGCCCGGCTCTGGGAGGCTCAGGAGATGGCTAAAGGATGGAAAATTGCCTAGCTGGGCAGCACAAGGCAGCATAGGCACAAAGCAGTATATAAGGAGACCATGCCCATGACAGAATGCGTTCATGGGCATGGCTCTGAAATTTACTCCCAAATACCGGAATATTTTTGCAGGCCGTGCCTTGTGCAATACACATACAGATGACCGGCCTTTTTCAGCATAGGAATACGGACTTCCGCGCTTTGCTCCGGATACAAGCGGGTCAGCAGCATTCGGTCATAGAGCACATAAGCCACAAAGGAAATATAGTGGTCTTTCAGCATGTCATGGTCAAGGGTAAGATAATAGTCCAGATCCAGCTTCTCCACTGTGATTGCATGATCTGCGGTGCAGGGCACGGGCTTTAAGGGCTGCAGTTTTCGTCCGCAGCAGGCGAGGGAAGCTTTCCCCGTACTGGTCAGAATGTTTCCACAGGTTGGACAGACATAGAATTGAGTTTTATCAATCTTCCCTACATCGGGTAAGTTGGGATCGAGTTTTCCCTCCAGCATTTTTTGAATATCCGCCCCCAGCACCGCTGAAAGTCCGGACCAAAGGGTGACATCAGGGCAACCCAAACCCCGCTCCCATTTGGAAATGGTCTTGTTGCTGATATTCAGCCTATCCGCAACCTGCTGCTGGGTCAGGCCCTTTTCTTTGCGCAGCTCTAAAATCAGACGCCCTACCTTGGCGCAGTCCATATGAATCACCTCCGGAAGTCGTTAGTTGAATGCTTATAGGTTTAATTATAGATTCAGTTAGTACTCTGTAGCACCTAAAACTTACATTGCCCGGCGAGGAAAATTTGCGTAGGACAAGGCGGAGGAATGAGGAATACCGGTCGTATGGCGATTGACGACAACGCAGTCCTACGTGCTAGAGATATTTGGCAATGATTTGAACCAGCCGGGCCGGAAGCTGTCGTAAATCGGTGATGTCCAGATAGCGTTCCGGCCCGTAAATATCACAAAGGGTCTCTTTATCCTGCCCGATGGCGGCGGCCAGAAACAGGATGCCCTTGCGGCTGTAGTCCCTGATAACTTCTTTCATATCGGCTATGGCAACTTTGCCGGTATAGTCCGGCAGAGCCTTGGGCTGACCGTCGCTGATGCTGATGAGCAGCTTAGTCTTTTGGGTCGCTTGCAGCAGTTTTTCGCCCAGGATGCGCAGGGCCATGCCGTCCCGGTTGTTGCTGTGTCCTTGAATCGCCATGAGAGAATACTTGTCGTTCAGGGATGGATTCTCATAGTCAATATAGGAGTAAAGGGACATCCGCTCCAAAGGTGAGCGGTCTGCCGTGTCCCCGTAAATCAAGGTGGGTATGCCGCAGCTTGCACAAAATTCGTAAACTGCCACAGCCGCTTGTTTGGCGGCAGTTAACCGCCCAAAGGCACTCATGGAGGCCGATTCGTCAATGCGCAGTGCTACCGCCAGAGAAGGTTCTTCATTGGGCGGGCACTTCTGGGAAAAGCAGCGAAAATCAGGGGAAGCCAGCTTTTCGGCATGGAACTTCGTTCCATAAACACGGGATTTTCCGAATTCCGTGGCTGCTTCATGTTCCAACAGCGGAAAGGTTTTCCGTACCAATTCCCGGATAACCGGCCTCAGTCCGGAGGCAATCTGCTCATATTCATGATGATGAGCAAGAGTTGCTTCCGGACGGTGGACAATCAGATTGACCTTCTCGTGGCAAGATCCCTTGACCATTTCCCGGGCCTGCTGGTTGAGATGCTTGCGAAAATCCCGCTTTTGCTGCTCCAATTCCTCAGGGGAAGTTGGCTGCAGCTCATGATAGATGGGAGCCCCATCCTCACCCTGATCCGAGCTTTGACTAGGGTCGGAGTTTTCTTCATGATCAGCGGAGTGGCCTGCGCTGTCGGCTGACTTGCGCAGGGCAACCGCCGGCATATCAGTCGGTGCCGGGGCGGGGAACTCGGCATCCATAGCTCCTTCGGCGTGGATTTCCATGATCTCGCCCTGGGTTCTCCCTGACTGTTCGGATACCTTTTCCAGGGCTGCCAACATGCCCTGTTTTGCCAGAGCTTGTTCAAGAATAAGGATTTCATCGGGATCGGTGGTGATTTTATAAATGACCTTGTGATAGAGGGCCTCCACCGTTTCTGAACCCTGCAGGACGGCATCCACCCAGAAAAAGTAGGAACGCATACCGGCCACACCCTTGATGGCGTTGGCTTTGGCAGTTTGATCCAGCAAGACGATGGCCCGGGCAAAGGTCAGCAGAAGTTCCTGATCGGTGCAGCCGGTTTTAGCCAACCCTCGTTCCATCATGACTTCCACAGCAGGCAGATCCATCTTCTCACTGTGCTGCACACGGTCACGCAAAGCCTCGTTCAAGGGGCGGCAACCGTTGTAGCCGCGGTTTGTGGTAATGACTGCGATAAAATCGGGATGACGATGGGCAATCCGGGTGGGCAGATTGATACTGCCTTCCGGCTCTAAAGCCGAGTTAAGAGCCATCAGCACCGCCGCGTCCCGGATAACCGTAGGTTCCTGAATCTCCAACAGCCATCCCTTTTCATAAGCCTGCACAATTTCCGAGGGATAATAGTTGTAGGTTACGGCTTCAGCCTTGTTCCCGTCTTCATCTCTATGCTTATCTTCCGGCAGTACGGGCAGGATGGAACCCAGGATGTCGGATTTATCCATATCGGCGAAGCAGGTCACTTTCGTATAAGGCAGACCAAAGTTGGCCGAGAGGGCTTTGGCAAGCTGTGTCTTGCCGGAGCCGGCATCTCCTTCCAAAAGAATAGTGGTTATTTTCATTTCACCCCGTGCCCAATTCCGGTACACTTCTGCAGAGATGCGGCGCTCAGCTTCACTTTCGATGTGAGTGTCAGGTTTTTGCCAGACAAGGGATGTCTCTTCCTCTGTCAGCTGTCTGGCCGGCGACAGAATCCACCTGTTTTCCATAATAAACTACTCCAATTCTTTTAAAGTAAACTACTCCAGTTCTTCTAAAATGCGGGTCAGCACGCGCAGCCGTTCCCCGGTCAGTTCGCCCAGATCATTGAGGGCTTGGGAAAATTTCTGAATGTCCTCCTTGATATCCAGGTTTTCAGTGCAAACAGCCACGGCAAGAACACCCCCCTGGACACCAAGGCGTTCCACAGTCGGTTTCTCCGGATCATAGAGCAGCGGCAGCCGGTAAGCTTCGCGAAAATGCAGCAGGGTGCGGCTGAGGAGAATCATCAGATCGATGACTTGATGAAGGGGCAGTTCTGTACTGATTTCTAATCTGCCCTCTGCGGTTTCTTTCCATACTTGAGCGGCAATCGGCATAGATTTGTTGTCGGCCATGGTGGGTGCGCCCAGGGTCAGTCGTTTGATATCCGACCGATAAGCCTTTCTCCCGTCGATGAGGTCATACTGCTCGGCAGTCATTACGATATCCTTGTTCATCGCCAAATCCTCCTTGCTTGTTTATCCTGGGCCAGACACTGCTCACGCAGCGCTTCCAGTTCATCTGTGTGATCAACTTGAGGATCTTCGTATTTCAAAACTTTAAGCACAGACAATTCAAACCCATTTTCTCTATAGTGGTTCCAAAGCTCTTGCAGCCGTTGATTAGGGTGCCGGTTGGCTGACAGTTTACAGCGGGTACTGTTGAAATAAGCCCTGGTATCTTTGGCAGCACCAAGGAAAGCTTCTCCTGTGGCAAGACAGCGGAAAGAAACGACACCCATTTCGGGTTTTCTGTTTTTATATTCCTCAAGAAGTTGTTTTTTTCTTTTTATATCCATCATGTTCACCTCGGCTTTATTGTAGATGCTGAGTCTATGGAAAACAATCTATGCTCCGTAGAGTAAACATTCCTAGTTAAGCTGCTATTGGCAAAAATAAGGGCTACTATATCATTATAAGCCGAAAAAAGCAGGTGTATTTGCAAACTAAGATACACCTGCTTTTTTGTTCTTTTTGGGGATTCAAGTAAGCATTTTTTCAAACACAACCGGGCGATTTAGTTTTCCCAGGCAGCTTGGCCGTACACTATATTCATAATGATCCCAAAGGCTTGCCGTTGCAATCTGGCTGTTGTCATAAGTCCTGAAGAAATACTCACAAGCATGGGTATTCATTAAAACTGCATACTGGGTATAATCGTAAGTATTGCGCTCAGTTATGACTGCTCCTTTGGGAATAGAAACGCCTTCCATGAGGTGGAAGCCGGCCATTACTGCTTCTATTCTGTTCTTTGGCAGTGGTATATGTGTTTTTTGATAGGCAGTTTTTACGAATCGTTCGGGGGAGGTATAGCCCCCCGGCAGCAGCCTGGTTCCCGCTCCCTGGCCGAAGGGCGTCAACTGAATGTTTCCCCAATAAGTTTCAGGGGTCTGCAAGGGGGATACATCCAGGTAATTTCTTAAATTCGTCATCTGCCACTGAAAATCAGGGCTGTTGGTCAGAACACCGAGGGGATTGGGGAAGAGTTCCAGACCATTCTTGGTGGATTCTATGACGACACATTTTCCGTTTCTGTCTGTGGCAATCCAATGCAATGGGGCAACAGTCTGTGTTATAGGATCGGGCAGACCAATGAGGGAGAGGTTCTGCAGGATTATGTTTAGTTCTTCGACCGAGCCGCAGCACCCTAAAATATAATGAAGAAAATCCAAAGAGGCAACAGGTTTCTTTCCCGAGTGCATCATAGGCATGGCGTATTGGGCATAACCGGCAAAATAGAGTGCTGCAGCGGCAAAGCCTTTTTCATTGACACCATCGAAAAAACCCAGTGCACCATCGCTTTCCTGGCCAATGCCGATGAAACTGTAGTAATTATAAAACCTATGGTTGTTTAAACTATTATTCCATACGTAATTTTTAGGTACTACATAGAGCTGTGGTTCAATCCAATAAGAAAAGTCCATGGTTCGCCCGAAAAAATTCTCCATCTGTTGGGATTGTAATGTGATTGCTGTGCACATGTTAATATCCTCCCCGGCGCCTTATAAGATTGCAGAATGGTTATTTAAACTTATGCATTGTACACGCCGGAAAATTGTCGAATCCTGAGCACCCGGGACCCCGGCAAGGAACTTGTAACTATTTTACAACAAAAAGAAGGAGAAGCATCCATATATAAGAAACTATATTAACGAATACATATTTTCCGGATACTTCACTTAAGCGGTTGCCACTGATTATCCGGGTGAAAATTTTAAGCTATTGGATCGCAGTTATAGATGTTGTGCAGCAAAGATTGGTTGAAGTCGATAAGGAGGAATAAATATTGTCCGAAAATGAAATGGATTTATCTTTTTCTGTCCAAAAACACAGTAATCTGCACCCCGACTGTGAAAACTGCTTTGGCTTGTGCTGTGTTGCACTCTACTTTTCAGACTCAGAGGGTTTCCCAATCAACAAAAACGCAGGGGAACCTTGCCCCAATCTGGAACAAGATTTCCGCTGTTGTATCCACAATATTTCATTTCATGAGACAACTTCATGAACTTCTCTGGTATCTGACAGAAGCGTTGACGCTTCAGCCAGCTGACCCTATTCATAGTACGCTTAATTCTATGCTTGATGAGACGGAACAAGTCACTTGCCTTAGACCTGATTTACTCATGCAACTAGATTTGGCAGCACACCGAACAAAAGTCAATACGCTGCTGCTGAGGACTAGTGAACTTGTAAGGAGTGAAGTTTCACACGGGCTTAAGACTCAGCGCGGACGCAAGAAAACCTTCGGCAGAGGGGCAGACCTCAGCAAGAGTATCTTTCTTACCCAAGCTCAGCTTAATGTAGCGAAGGGGGATGTCAGTTCGCAAGACGTTAGCCGAAATCAAAAAGATATAGAATTTTTAAGAGGAGAATAATAGATGGAAGATTATCTGGAGTTTGATGAAATGCAAATTGGCAGTGTGAGTTGTTTAGGTAAAGAAGGGGTTCCGGTTTGGGGGATTATTCATTACCTTGAACAAACATGTTTGAATCACATGAAATTGACTACCGTACAAAGAATTTGCGAGCTTTCGGCTAGGGGTATAGAAGATTGTCGTTTTTCAGTAGCAGCAAGTTCCGCAGAGATTTTTCCATCTGAATCTTTATTGGACAGCACTTTTAAGGATTATGTAGTTATGGCTGATAATGAAAAGTCTCCTGATAGTTTTTGGAAGGTGATTGCCAACTATAAAAGACCAGTGGTTTTTTATCATAATGGAAACCGAAAGATTCCCCTCTATGATTTTACTTATCCTGAGGCAGTAAGAATAACTTCCTTTACCGAGCAATCACCTTTCCAAGTAGATGCTAAAGGCGCGGTAGGGGCATTGATTGATTTGGTTTATGCAGGGGAGAGAGAAGAAAGAGCCAGACAGCTATTTCTTAACGAACAGATTGGACAATCTGCCAGGAACATTGAAGCTATTGTGCGGGCAAGTGCAGTTATCTCAAACCCAAATGTGCCGGAGGGAGTCAGGCGGTATGCAGAACAGCAATTAATTAATTGCCTGGGTTCCCAAGCAAAATTAAATGAAAAGGTTGGTATAAATCAAGTTACGATCCGTTTAGATGGGCAGATAGATGTTAAAGGGTAGATGAAAGTTTTGAGTTCGGCTAACAGCGTTCGGAATTTATATCTATTGGCTAAGGAGGGGTGGGAAATGAGGTTTTTGGGAATTGGGATAATGGTAAGTCTAGCGACACTAATAATTTCGTGGTTGGTTGGGAATCCAGAAATTATAGTCAATGCGTTATTAATTATTGGCTTAATTCCGATGGCGTTTTCGGCCCTATTTGCCGGAGTATTTGTTAGCGGAGATAGAATGAGAGGCAATTATTCTGGTGAAGATGATTTTCGAAAAAGAATGGATATATCAACAAAGCTGTTTTTACTGGGATTACCATCTCTGTTAACGGCGTTCGCAGTTTATTTCATTATTAAGTAAAAACAAGCTGCACAATGCAGTTATATAAACTAGAGAATGTTTTCCCATGGGAGTTAAAGGAGTGACAAGTTTGCTGAAAAAGGAATTATTAAGAATTGCAACTTCAGTGGTAAAGATTCCTGACGATTATGAGCTGACTATTGAGGATTATCCTGAAAGCGACAACGCAGAAGGAGAAGCTATATTTTTATGGACCGATCAAAAGCGGGATGAGGCAATCTCTGTTCACCTTGATGCTGAAGGGAACTTAACCTATTTATCCATTGATCGGCAAGAGAAAGAACCCGCTGCCATAGCCATGGATGAAGTTGAAAAAAGAAAATGTGCGGAGCAATTTTTACGTATTCATTACCCTGATGCATTGAGAGATTTAACCTTCTATAAAACAAAAAATTTGTCCCATGCTGATCGTTTCTATTATGAACAAATCGTGATGGGCTTACCTTTAGAGCATGCCGGGTGTTATATGGATATCGACCCATTAGGAGAGGTTGTAACTTTTTCCTATTCTTATAAAGGAGTAAGTGGAATTCCAGAAATACCCTCTACTCTGATTTCTAAAGAAAAATTGAAGGAACACATAGGCCATGCTCTTCAATTCCGACTCAAGATTCATTCATTGCATAGTGAGGTCCATGATGTGGAACAAGACGGTCTTTATTTGGTATATGAGCCAAATGTCGTTTTTCAGACATATCGAGCGGCTAATTTAAGTCCGGAAATAAAGATGAGCAGTGATGAAGGGGAAGGTGAAACCTATGTTTCCCTGCCAACCCTCTCATTAAAGAAGGTTCGCCGAGACTTAGGAAATGAAGAAGTGATGGGTATTACGGAAAACCTTGAGATAATCCGTGAAGTGGATATGGGGGAAGAGAGGGGCATAGTCTGGCGGAATCGTAACTGGCAAATGACGGAACAGGATTTGTCGATGAGCGGCTTTTTTAGGCGGCAAACAGAAGATACGGTTAAGGCTTTTGTTTCCAAAAGCTCCGGAAAAGTAAGGAGCTTTATCTGGTTTATGGAGCGCAAGGGTGATAGGCAGCTGACCCGCGAAAAATGCTATACCATTGCCATTGAGTTTTTAGAATGGGTGATCCCGGAGTATTTCGACTTCCTTCAACTAACGGTACCCAAAGCTAGAGATGAAAATAAGGAAAATAGGGATAATGATCTAAAGGAATTGTTCATTTTTACATTTCACAATGGTCATGGTATATCCGTGGACTCCATAGTCACAGTTGCCATCAACCGTACTACAGGGCTGGTTGATTATTACAACGGACCTGATTTTGATATAGAACAGCTGCGGCAGTTGCCTATAAAACCAGCGATAACAGAAGAGAGAGCCAAGGAAATATTTATGGATCATTTGGATTTTGAGTTGAAATGGGACCATGCCTATGGTGAAGAAGAGTCAGATACGCTTGTTTACCAACTATGTGATGTTAAATCAAGAACTCCAATTCGCTATATTGATGCTATTACCGGGGAAGTTCGGCATTAGGCAGGCACTTTCTCAACACAACCGGGTGATTTAGGGCAGACCAATGAGGGATAGATTCTGGAGGATGATGCCTAATTCTTCCACTGATCAGCATCTTCCAAAGTCAATGTTCATTAAAGGGATATTGACACGCCATGATGGAGGCAAAAACTGTTGAAAGCGCTGATTCAAAATGTAGAAAAAACCTGCACTTTTGTCCGGCGCGGTATCAGGTTAAGCAAAACGGATAAGGGTTACAGATTATACACGGCCTATGAAAAAGGGAGAGGCATCTGGAGATTACCCAACAGCTTGAAGGGTATTGGAAGGTCTTCAATCATCTCTTGGGCCCCATATAGCCCGGCGCCTCATGGGCGGAGCAAATGGCGTGCAGCTTCTGTTGTTGACTGCGGTGGTATCGGCTCTTCTGCCTTTAGGCGTCGATCTTATCTCTCAGTCCGTGAGCTTTACTCCCCTTATGGGGGCAAGCAATGGCCGTACCAATTTGCCGGTGGAGCTGTCACGGCTTGATCGAGGTGCCCTTTTTTGTATTCCTGTTGAGGCGAAAGTGAAACTGCGGGGAAGTATTGATTTTGGCTGCAGGTTGAGATACTATTGAAGAAAGTTAGATTGAACTAACTGTCTTCAATAGTTTTTCTTTATAGGCATAGACGTTTAGGCAGCTGGTGCTACACCAGTAATAAATTTTGCAGCTGTCCGAGCTTAAATTGTCCTATCTGTGAAAGATTTGCCACTATTTTTGAGTCAAAGAGACGAAAAACTCATAGAAATAATCTGCCAAGGCGGTGTTGCCATGAGGCTGGCAAATTCTGCTCCTCTGATGCGGGAGCTGTATGGGCCGGATATCAGGGTGGTAGTGCAGGAAAAGGAAAATATAGTGTACAAAATGGAAAATGCCGGCGGGGAGGGCATGATTACCCGCTATCAGGTGTTTCCGGGCATAGAGCTTCTCTATAATGATTTTCACATGGGGGAATGTGAACAGAATAAGCTTCCCTGCCGTGACATGATGGAGATCAATCACTGCTGGGAAGGACGGTTTGAGTGCGAATTTCCCAATGGCTCCTGTACTTATTTGGGACAGGGGGATCTGGCGGTCAATATGCTGACCAACCGGACTACGGCTTCTTTCTTTCCTCTTGCTCATTATCACGGCATTTCCGTGGTGATTGATCTGGCCGGAGCTTCGGAAACCATAGACCGGCTTGCAGCTGTGCTGGGCAATCTGCCCATCGACCTTTACGCCATCCGGGATAAACTGTGCGGAAAGGGGGCCTGCTGTGTGATGCGGGCCCAGGAATCCGTCCAGCATATTTTTTCCGAACTGTATACTGCTCCTGATGAATTGCGGCAGGGGTATTTTAAACTCAAAGTTCTGGAGCTGCTCTTATTCCTCACCCGGGCAGAATCCCCCCGGCAAGGGGAAGAAAGGCGTTATTTCTATAAAAACCAGGTGGCTGTGATCAAGGCGATGAAAGAGTACATGACCGAGCATCTGGACCGGCATTTTACTCTGAAAGAATTATCCGTGGGCTTCAATATTCCCTTGACATCTATGAAAGAGTGCTTCAAGGGGGTCTACGGGACGTCTATTTATGCCTATATGCAAAGCTGCCGGATGGAGGCGGCCGCGCTGATGCTGCGTCAGACCGGTGACAGTGTGACGGTCATTGCCGAAAAAGTAGGCTATGCCAACAGCAGCAAATTTTCCGAAGCGTTTAAAAAGCAGATGATGATGACTCCCTCCGAATATCGGAATAAGCGGGTTTAAGAAAGATTTGTCCGGAGGGAGCCGACTCCGGCCAGTAAGAGTGGCGGAAAGCGGGAAAAAAAGATATTCTATAGCCTGATAGATTCAGGCGATGAGCGCTGGTGGCGCATTTTTTTTGCCCCTTTGGTTAGCGTTGGCTAACTAAAAAGGGGGAGGAAAAGCCGCCGGAGCTGCTCATTAGGCAGAGACTGACAAGAAAGAGGAGGTATAGCGTATGCATGGATAATCTGGCGAACTATCTGGGAAAAAAGATGTTTGAAGTTATTTTGACTTTGCTTTTTGTGACGTTTCTCTCCTTCCTCCTGATGCGCCTTTCACCTATTGATGCGGCTACGGCTTATGTGACGCGCAATACGGCGATTGTAACTCAGGAGCAGATTGAAGCGGCCAGAATTGAAATGGGTTTGAACAAGCCCCTTTTGGTCCAATACGGGCTATGGTTAAAAAATGCTCTGGGCCTTGATCTGGGGACCTCCCTGGAGAATGGCTATGCGGTAACCCGAGAGATCGGCAAAGCCATCCCCGTTTCCCTGGCGGTGGTTGGGCTGGCCGGTGGGCTTATGGCGGTGGGAATTCTGGTGTTTGGTGCGCTGGCTTATTTCCTGCGCAGTCACCTCTTGGGATATCTCCTGACCTTCCTGTGCATCGCCGGGATCTCCGTTCCGCCTTTTTACACGGCCAGCCTGTTTATTGATATCTTTGCGGTGAAGCTGGGGTGGCTTTCCGTGACTGGAAATGCGGGCTTGATGAGGTTTGTGCCTGCTGCCCTGTGCCTGGCCCTTTTTGGTATTTCTCTGTACTCACAGCTCTTTGCCCAAGGGCTGGAGCGAGAGATGAAGGAGGATTATGCCTTCTATGCCCGCTGCCGTGGTTTGTCCGAGCTGAGAATCCTGCTCTTTCACGCCTTTCCTCATGTGGCGGCTTCGCTGCTGCCCAGTCTTATGCAGGCGCTGGGGCTTTTTTTGGCCGGTATTACGGTGATTGAACAGGTTTTTTCCCTGCCGGGGATTGGCAGTTTGATTATTCATAGCGTAATTCAGCGCGACTCACCGGTCATTCATGCTCTCGTTCTCTTTCTGGCCCTGGCCATCGTGTTGCTCAATGTGGCTTCCGATGTGGCCCAGAGGCTGCTCTTAAACCATCAAAACACAAAGGAGAGGGCGGGATGATGAGAAGAGTGAATGTGCTGCTCAAAACAGGACTCCCCCTTTTGGTAATTATGATCTGCGCTCTGGGCTATCTCTTCATGCCCAATGATCCCTTTCATGTGGATTTAAGCAGCCGGTTTCTGGCGCCTTCAGCCGCTTACCCCCTGGGGACCGACCATTTGGGACGCTGCCTTCTTTCCCGTCTGCTGGAAGGGGGAAGAACCACCCTGGGTATCGTTGTGGCGGCTTCGGTTATCGTTGCTGTGCTGGGGACAGGGCTGGGTTTATTGGCAGGACAGATCGGTCCGGATAAGGCACTTTTCCTGGAAAGCGTCCTCAACGCGGTAACGGCTCTTCCCCCTGTGGCCTACCTGATCATTTTTATCGGGGCTTGGGGGAACGGTTTTTTGACCATGATTTTTGCCGTGACGATTTCCCTTTTGCTGCGGCTGATTAAACTGGTCAAAACCAGGACGGAGATTGAATGGGGAAAAGCTTATGTGATGTGCGCCATAGCGGCGGGGGCATCAAAGGCCCACCTGCTGGCCATTCAGATCGCACCTAATGTGATCAAGGATGTGATTCGTTTTATTTGCCTCTCCTGTGCCGATACGATTATGGTTATTACCGGTTTTTCCTTTATCGGACTGGGTTTGGGCGATAATGTCATCGACTGGGGGATGATGGTCTCGGAGGCCAGAAGTTTCATTATCCTGCGGCCTGATCTTATTCTTTATCCCATCGGGACGATTTTTGCCTGTACGCTCTCTTTTAATGTTTTAGGGCGGCAAATTGAAGAAAAGGGAGGAGACGGCCGTGCTTGAGGTACGGGATATGACAGTTGCAGTCCCCAACGGGAAAGCATTGCTCCGAGCGGTTTCCTTCAGTCTTGAACCGGGTCGGATTCTTGGGTTGACCGGTCCGAGCGGTGCGGGAAAAACGACACTCCTCAAAGGCATCCTGGGCATGCTTGACGCCCCTTGCCTGAGCCAGGGGGAGGTGAAGGTGAACGGGAGGGAGCTGGGAGGATTGTCACCCAGGGGACGGAGAGAAATTTGCGGCACCGGGCTGGGTTTTATTCCCCAAAATCCTATGACGGCTTTTGACAGCCGGCTCACCATCGGCAAGCAGATGGTGGAGACCTTCCGGGTCCGTTTAAAGCTGTCTAAGGCCGGGGCCGCCGCTTGGGCGGGGGAAATGCTCAGGGAGGTAAATCTTAAAGATACCCTGCGGATAATGAACAGCTATCCCGCTCAAATTTCCGGAGGGATGCTGCAGCGGGTGGCCATGGCGCTTTTAATCGGGCTGAAGCCGGACTATATCCTGGCGGATGAGCCTACCTCGGCTTTGGATGAGGTTAATCGGGATATAATCCTGGAGCTGCTCGGTCAACAGAGGAATTCAGCGGGCATCCTGATGATTTCCCATGATGTGGGGGCCATGGGGCGGCTGTGTGATGAGGTTATGGTGCTGGAAAAGGGCTCTGTCCTGGAACGGGGAACCATGGGCCGGCTGCTGGCCGCTCCCCGGGGGGAGTGGACCAGGGCTTTTGCGGCAGCCTGCCGGGCACCGGACCGGAGCCTGTGGAAATGGAGGGATTGGCATGGCGGGAATTGCGGCTGAAGGAGTAAGTAAGAGCTACGGCAGAGGGAAAGCCGCTTTTACCGCCTTAACAGATATTCATCTGCAGCTGGGGAAAGAGCAGATCATTGCGCTGGTGGGGGAAAGCGGCTGCGGTAAAAGTACCCTGGCCCGTCTCTTGGTAGGGCTGGAGTCCCCCGATCAAGGAAAAATTCTTTTGGACGGGGAGGATACCTCCGGATGGAGTTACAGAAAATGGCGCTCCCGCAGAGGGAAAATTCAGGCAGTCTTTCAGGATGCCTCCGGGACCCTTAATCCGGCTTTATCGGTGTATCGCAATGTGGAATCAGCCCTGGTCAATCTCACCGCCCTGAACTCCGGGGAGCGGCGGGAGCGGATTGAGGAGCTGATGGACTTAACCGGAATGAGGCCCGCACTGCTCAAGGTTCCAACCCGGCAGCTGTCGGGAGGAGAACAACGGCGAATGTCCTTGCTGCGGGCTTTGGCCATTCGTCCCGACTATCTCATCCTTGATGAAGTGATCAGCGGACTGGATAAGATCTCCGCCGATGCGGTGCTCCGGGTGCTGGAGGATTATCAGCAGAGATTCCGCTGCGGCTGTTTGTTTATTACTCACGATAAGGACAGTGCTTATCGTCTGGCGGACAGGATTGTGGAAATGAGCGGGGGAAGGATCCTCCGCTATGCTGAACGGGTAAAAGAACCATGATAAAAAAAGGAGGAAGTTCAGTGAAGAAAATGGGTTGGTTGAAAAAAGTATCCCTGGGCTTAGGCGCGGTGATGCTTTTAAGTATCTTAACCGGCTGCTCGGGTTCGTCAGCCGCCGGCAAGGCTGGGGAAGAAGGAGCCGGTCAGGAGGGGGGAAAGATTCTGACTATGGCTACCGGACATGAAATCAATACTTTGTTTCCCCTTAATATGGACCCTCAGAACAATATCACCACCAAGCTTTGCTATGAGGGACTGGTCAATTATGTGAATGGAGAAGTCGTCCCGGGTCTGGCGGAGAGCTGGAAGTTCAGCCAGGACGGCACTCAGCTTACCTTTTTTCTCAAGCAGGGTGTTTCCTTTCATGACGGGGTGCCCATGAATGCCGAAAGCGTCAAAACCCAGTTTGAATATGCCAAAGCCAACCCCAATTTCCGGGCGATCAAGGCTGTGGCCAATTTGGAACGTGTAGAGGTAAAGGATGACTATACGGTGACGTTTCATTATCCATCCCCCTACTTTGCTTACATGACTGATTTTTGCTATCCGGAAGTGATGATCCTCGTTTCCCCCCAGGTGATTGAAAAGGATAATTTTCAAACTATGAAAGGGGTTATCGGGACGGGACCCTATATCTACAAAGAAATCGTCAACGGCCAATATGTGCGCTTTGTCAGAAATGAAGCCTATTGGGGAGAAAAACCCTACTATGATGAGGTGATCGTCAAATTTATTCCCGATTCGTCTTCACGCCTCCAAGCCCTGAAGAACGGAGAAGTGGATCTGATCTATGGCAGTGCTCTTCTCTCCTGGGATGACTATGAGCAAGCCAAGGCGCTGCCCAATGCAGCCGGACAGGTCTCGGATTACGATTCGGAAACCCGCAATCTGGTGCTCAATGGGGCAGGGGAAATGCTTGCCGACCTCAAGGTCCGGGAAGCGGTGGAATATGCCATTGATAAGAAAGCTGTCTCCCAAGGACTGACTTACGGCCATGAAACGGCCGCCGATCAGCTGTTCCCGGAGGGGATTCCCTATGGGAATGTTAAACCGGACCAGGTCAGAAGCTATGATCAGGCCAAGGCCCGAGCCCTGCTGGATGAAGCGGGCTGGGTAGTCAATCAGGCCACCGGGGTAAGAGAGAAGGGGGGAAAGACCCTCGGCCTGCTCTTTACCTATGATTCGGGGGAAGTGATGAACAAGGCTTTGGCGACCCTGATCAAGAGCCAGCTGGCCGAAGTGGGAATCCATGTGGAAACGGTGGGGCAGGAAATGTATACCTGGTGGACGGAAGGGGTAGCCGGCAACTATGATATTACCATTTGGAATACAGAACAGCCCTATACCTCTCCCCATAACTTCTTCACCCCGATGCTGGATTCTTCCCCCCATACGGTGAGCCTGGCTGTCCTCCCCGGCGGCGGACAGTTTAAAAGCCTGATCGGAGAATTCCAAACCACCAATGATCCGGAACGGGTGACGGAAATCTTTGCGGAGCTCCTGAGCTACAGCCATGAACAGGTGCTCAACCTGCCCCTGACCTATGTGAAAGATATGATCGTCTATAACAAGGACAGGATTGGCGGATATACGTTTACGAGCACCCCGATGTTTTTCGATATTACCAGGCTTCAGCCGGCCCAGGGGAGCTGAGCCGGGATTTTTTCACCAAAGAACTGGCCTTGTCCGATGAAGGCGGCGAAGCGGATATCCATTTGACACCCGTTCCGGCTTATATTATAGTAAAAAGAGTTAGACGATGCTAACTCAAGGTGCCGTTTAACTCCTTTTTACATATCCCGGCTTGGGGCGGGAAGGAGGCGGGCTCATGTCCGGCAGGATTATCATCAGCCACGTGGAGGACAGCTTTCATTTATTAACCCGGCAATACGGGTTTGGGGAAGAGGCTACGGAGAATTCAAAGACCATGAGCGTTCCCCGGGAATTAGGCAGCGGATACCTTAAGTTCATCAGCCTTGGCGAGGATCTGGTGTTGAGCGTCACTAAGCTGCGCCTCAAATACCCTCTTGTCATGAATTACGAAAATTATAACAATCAGTTTGAGACCACCTATTGCCTGGATGGATATATCGGTTACGCTGAAACAGGGCTTATGGAAACCGGGTTGAGAAAAAATGAGTATGGCATGTATTTAAAGCAGCAAAGCCGCGGCATGGTCATGTATCCCTCCGCAGAAAATATTTGTGCAGTTTCCATTATGGCCAAAGGAAACCTGTTGACCAGCCTGCCTTTTTACTTTGATTGCATTTCCGAAAAGAAGTCCTGTCACCGGAATTTGATTCATCATTTAATGACACCGCAAAAACCTGATTTGCCCCTGCACAGCATGTTCAGCCAGGCTCTGGAGAATGATGGGGATACCGGCCTGCAGTCCTTGCTGCGGGAGGGTTTGGTGAAGACCATTATGGCATCCTTGTGGCAAAACAATGTCCTGACCCCCCTTACCGGAGGGGCCAGATGCCCTTACCGGGAAAGCGATCAAAGAGCGTTTAGGCAGGCGGCCGCCATTTTGGAACAGAGATACGATAATCCGCCCACCATCAGTGAACTGTGCCGGCTGGTGGGGGTCAATGAATATAAGCTGAAGACCGGATTCCGCGCCTTATATGACAAGACCATTCATGAATACGGGCATCATGTCCGCATGAAAACGGCCCGGGTGTTATTGGAAAACAGAGATTTAACCATATCCCAGGTAGCGTATCAGGTGGGATATATCAACGTCAGTCATTTTGCCAAAGCGTTTCATGGACAATACGGAGTCAATCCAAGGGATTTGCGAAATGGAGCATAAAAGATCCCGATTGGAGCAGAGCAGGGGCATAAGGGGTGTATAAAATGAGCGTAAGATAACGCTCATTTTTTTATACCTGGGATGGTGTTGCCTTTGCTGAAAGCATTGATAAGCAAATTCGTCCATGTCCTCTGTGTGCTGCTGGGCATTACGCTGATTTCCTTCGTACTTGCCAATCTGTCTCCCGTCGATCCTGCGGAGGCCTATGCCAAGCGCCACTATAAGGGAGCCGGGGAAGAACGCATAGCGGAAGTGCGGAAGGAGCTGGGCTTTGACAAATCGGTGCCGGAACAATATCTGAGCTGGCTGCAACGGGCTGTGCGCCTGGACTTTGGGGAATCCTACCTGACCCATAAGCCTGTGATGAGAGAAATGGCCGGGGCTTTGCCCACCACCCTCAACATCGCCATTCTGGCGGCGGTGCTGATCCTTTTGTTCTCCGTTCCTTTGGGTATTTTGGCTGCGGAAAGGGAGGGAAGGCTTGCCGATTTCCTGATCAGTGGGTTTGCTTTTCTTTCCCTCTCCATACCGGGATATTTTCTGGGGCTGCTGTGCGTGTTTCTGTTCGGGTTTCAGCTCAGGCTTTTTCCGGTGATTGGGCATGGACACCCGCTGAGCCTGATGTTTGCCGCTCTTGTTCTGGCCTTTCCTATGATCGGCTCCCTCGCCAAGATGCTCCGCACCTTGCTGCTGGAGTACCGGCAAAGGGATTTTGTCACGTATGCCCTGGCAAGGGGGATCAGTAAAAGAAGGATCATGTGGCATCATCTGTTAAGAAATGCCGCCGCGCCCTGTGTTACCATGTTCGGTCAGAATATCGGGTATCTGATCGCCGGAACCGCTGTTGTGGAAACCATATTTTCCTGTGCCGGAATAGGAACCTACGCGTTGCATGGGGCCCTTAACCGGGATTTTCCGGTGATTACCGCCTATATCCTGATCATGGCGCTGTTTTTTGTGTTGTGCAACCTTGGCGCCGATCTGGCCGGCATGCTGCTCAACCCCAAAACCAGGAAAGCTCAGGAGAACAGGATATGAAACGAATAGATATGAAAAAAATCGGTATGAAAAGAATGGGTTTATGGGTGTTGGCCAATAAGAGTTTATTCTTTGCCGGAGTGATCCT
The DNA here is from genome assembly GCF_900143285.1 of Desulfitobacterium chlororespirans DSM 11544. Taxonomy (NCBI): domain Bacteria; kingdom Bacillati; phylum Bacillota; class Clostridia; order Eubacteriales; family Desulfitobacteriaceae; genus Desulfitobacterium; species Desulfitobacterium chlororespirans. The sequence continues at coordinate 417,586 of NZ_FRDN01000004.1, read as the reverse complement.
GGTGTTGGTGGTGATTTGCTTTGTCTTTGCCGGCGCCCTCGCTCCCCATGATCCCATGAAAAACAATCTGGAGCTGCGCTTCAGCGGCTCATCTCCGGCCTATCCCCTGGGTACGGATGCCTACGGCCGCTGCATTCTGTCCCGTTTGTTATTCGGGACGCGCTATTCCGTGGGGCTGGCGGTTCTGATCATGAGCATCATCGGTTTAACAGCCCTGCCCTTGAGCATGCTGGCCTCTTACCGGGGAGGTCCCGGGGAGAAACTGCTTGTTCTGGCCGGCGATATCAGTATGGCGCTGCCGCCCACAGTTCTGGTGCTGGCCATGATTGGCGTCCTGGGCCAGGGGACCGGCACTCTCATCTTCGCTGCGGTATTTTCCTATTGGGGCTGGTATGCCCGGATGGTGCGCAGTTATGTGCTGGTGGAAAAGAGCAAGGGGTATGTGCCCCTTGCCGTCACAGGAGGGAGCTCCACGGCGCGGATTCTGTTCCGGCATATTTTGCCCAATATTCTGCCCGGTCTCCTGGTGCTGTTCTTCCTTGGGATCGGGGATGTCATGATGACCGTTTCCGCTTTTTCCTTTTTGGGGGTTGCCCTGCCGTCCGGTACACCGGAATGGGGAGCCATGCTGAACGAAGCGCGCAGCGTATTCCTGAAAAGTCCCCACTATGCGGTGTATCCGGGGTTATGCGTATTCCTTACCATTTGCGGTTTCAATTTATTGGGGGAAGGATTGCGCGGCAGATTATCCCCTTTTGAGAGAGGAGAAGGCCTGTGAGATATGATGGCACGAGGTATGATGGCACGAAATCTGACGAGGCGAAATATAACAATGTGAAATATGACAATGCGAAGTCTGATAATGCGAAGTCTGACGATGCGAAGCTTGACGACACGAAGTCCGGCGATATGAAGTCTGACGACGAGCCTGTGCTTGCCGTCAGAAATTTATCCATCACCTACCGGCATCATGCTGCTTCCGTCAGCAATGTCAGCTTTGCGCTGGGGAAAGGCAAGGTCCTGGGGCTTGCCGGGGAAAGCGGGAGCGGCAAAAGCTCGGTCTGCAAGGCCATCCTGGGGCTTCTGACCCCCGGCCCGGCGGCGGTATCCGGAGAGATTGACTTTATGGGGGAGGAACTTCTTGCTTTACCCTACGAGGAACGCCGGAGAATTAACGGCAAGGAGATCGTTTTTATCATGCAGAATCCCATGACCGCCTTCGATCCCTGCATGAAGATCAAGCACCATTTTATGGAGACTTTCATGGCCCATCTTTTGTGCAGCAAAAGGGATGCCCTCCATTATGCCTCGGCAATGCTGGGAAGGGTGGGCCTCGGGGAAGGGGACAGGATTATGGACAGCTATCCCCATATGCTCAGCGGCGGGATGCTGCAAAGAGTGATGATTGCCCTGGCTATCTCCCTCAATCCCATCCTGATCATTGCCGATGAACCGACAACGGCCCTGGACGCGGAAAGCCAAAGTACGGTGCTTTCACTGCTGCAAACCGTCATACGGAGCTATCAACCCGCCATGCTCCTTGTTTCCCATGAACTGCGGGTCTTATCCCTTTTGGCGGATGATATTGCCGTAATGAAGGATGGGCGCCTGATCGAGACGGGCTCCACCAGGGATGTCTTCGGAAATCCGCAGCAGGAATACACCCGGGAGCTGATGGCGGCTCATTCCCTGATGGGGGAGGCGGTACTGTGCTGAAGGTAGAGGGGGTAAGCAAAAGCTATGGCAGCGGCCTATGGGGCGGCCCCCGCAGCCAGGTGCTCAACAACATTACTTTTACCCTGGAACAGGGGGAATGGGCAGCCTTGATTGGTGAAAGCGGCTGCGGGAAAAGCACTCTTGCCCGGTTGATTCTGGGGCTTGAAGAGCGGGACGGAGGGAAGATCACCTGCTCCGGTCTGGCGGTTGCCAATAAGCCCCGGCATAGGAAAGCCCTTTACCGGCTACTCCAGCCCGTATTCCAGAACAGCGCGGGGTGTCTGAATCCGCGGATGAGAATCAAGGAGTGCCTGCTGGAACCTCTGCGCAATTTTGAAAGCATAGGGGCCGGGGCGGAGCAAAAGGAGGCGGAAAAGCTGCTGGCAATGGTGGAGCTCCCGCCCCATATCCTCCGCCATTATCCCCATGAACTGAGCGGAGGGCAGCAGAGGCGGGTGTGCATCGCCAGGGCTCTTTCCATCAAGCCCCGTTTTTTAATCATGGATGAAGCCCTGGCCGGGATCGATGCCACCATCACCGGAAGCATACTGATGCTGCTCAAGGCATTGCAGCGGGACGTTGGCTGCGGCTGTTTATTTATTACCCATGATCTGGGGATGGCTCTCTACATGGCCCCCAAAATCCTGGTCATGCGGGGCGGGCAAATCGTGGAAACGGTTCCCATAGCAAGGTCGGCCGGGGATTTTGTCCACCCCTACTCAAAACAGCTTTTCAGGAGCAGCACCTTAAGCTGCCTGAAGAAATAGAAGAATCTGGAGGAGATTAATATGTTGAAAATACGATGCCGAAAATTATGGGCCGCCCTTCTCAGCGGAATTCTCATCCTATCCCTTGCCGGCTGCAGACAGGAAACCCCGCCGGTGTCCTCCCTCAATGTAGGGGAGAGTGTGGATTTTTCCAGCTATGATCCTATGGGGATCATCGACGGACAGGGGTTTTACCATTACTCCCCCCTGGTCTACGAAACCCTCCTTCGTTTTGAAGAGGGAAAGCCCGTGCCTTGTCTGGCCGAATCATGGGAAAACGAGGGCAATTCCTGGATATTTCACCTGCGCCGGGATGTTGCTTTCACAGATGGCAGGCTCTTCAATGCGGAAGCAGTAAAGTTGAATATAGAAAAGCTGCAGGAATTTGAGGAAGAATGGATTTCTTACTATGGAGGGGTTTCCGGAATCATGGCCATTGAGACACCGGAGGAATATACGGTGGTTTTCCAATATGAAACGCCCTATTATCCGGTATTGCAGGATTTATGCGCCATTCCCTTCGGCATGCTGTCCCCGGCTTTATTTGCCGGCGGCAACAATCCCTACGGCAATATCCAGACAGATACGGCGGGAACCGGGCCGTATCTCCTGAAAAAAGAGAACAGCAGACCGGGAAAAAGCTATACATTTACCAGGAATCCGGGCTATTGGGGAAAGGTATCCGGGCCGGACAGTTTTACGGTCAAGATCATTCCCGAAGGGGAAAGCCGGCTGATGGCCATGCAGGCCGGTGAAATCGATCTGCTCTACGGTTCTTATCAGGTGACCTATGATATGTTCGATCAGCTGGCCGGGGTGCAGGGCCTTAAGGCTGAAACATCGGCTAACCTTTATGCCACCCGCAATCTTCTCCTGAACACGGCCGGGGAGATCCTGGGGGAACGCAAGGTGCGTCAGGCCATCCAGCATGGGATCAACAAACAGCAGATTATTGACACGCTTCTGCATGCCCATGAGGAAAAGGCGGATTATCTGTTTTCCCGGGATCTGCCCTTTTGTGATGTGGATACGGTTGTTTATGACTATGATCCGTCCCAAGCGGCGGCTTTACTGGATGAAGCAGGGTGGAACAGGAAGAATGACCGGGGCATCCGCCTGAAGGACGGTGTGCCTCTGGGACTTACCGCCATTTATATGAGCGAGCGCAGAGCCGATGAGCAGATTCTCAACGCCCTCAAAGGGCAGCTGGCTGAAATCGGTATGGATCTGCAAATCCAGGGGTATGAGACCATGACCTGGTATGAAAAAGCCATGGCCGGCGAATTTGATATTTCCTGCAATGATACCTACGCTTTCCCTCAGGACCCCTATGTCTTTATAGCGGCCATGAAAGATTATGGGGCGGATTATCCGGCCCAGCAAGGGCTGGCCCAAAAGGGGGAGATTGACGCCCGCATTCTGAGTATGCTGGGCACCACCGATGAAAAGAAGCTGCAGGATGATGTTGCTTATATTCTCACCACCTTGCAGGAAGAAGCGGTCAATGTCCCCTTATCTTACTTAAGGGAGCTTTGTGTCTACACTACGGAAAAGATAGAATCTGTTCCCTTTGACAGCAATGGGGGTTTTGCAGATATAAGCCGCGTCATCCTGCACTAAGGAGGGAGGAAGAATGGTTCAAAGCATGAAGAGGCTTTTTGGCTACGCCAGTGAGTACAGAGGAAAGATGATGTTAGCGGTCCTGCTGGCTATGGGCAGTGTGGCGGCAGGAATTTTCCCCTATTTTGCCATTCAGCAGTTTGTGGTGGAGATGATCAGCCCGGAGGCTGCGGAGAGTTCTTTGCTGCTGCTTGCTCTGGCCATCGGCGGGGCACTGTGCCTGAAATCCCTGCTGTTTGGCATGTCCACAACGGAGTCCCACCAGGCCGCCTTCCGCATTCTGCGCACGATCCGCCTGGAGCTGGCCGGCAAACTGACCCGGCTTCCCCTGGGATATGTGCTGGACAGGGATTCAGGAGCCCTTAAAAAAGTTATGGAAAACGACGTGGAGGAGCTGGAGCGCTTCCTGGCCCACAATATTCCGGAAACCATCTCCAGTGCCGTCGTGCCTCTGGCCGTGCTGCTCTACCTGTTCTTTGTAGACTGGCGGCTGACCCTGTCTTTTCTGGTCTGCATTCCTTTCGCCCTGTTTTTTTACTGGCTGATGATGCGGGACAGCAGGACGAAAATGGCAAACTACCACCGTTCTGTGGAAACCATGAATGCCGTAGTGGTGGAGTATATTGATGGTATGAAGGAAATCAAAGCCTTTAATCAGACGGAGGATTCCTTTGCCCGTTTCCGGGAAGGGATAAACAGTTACCGCCGGTATGTATTGGAGTGGTACCAAAGCGCCTGGCCGCTGATGTCCGCCTACTTTGTCCTGATTCAGGCCACTACGGTATCGGTCCTGCCGGCAGGGTTATATTTTCTGGCCAAGGGCAGCCTGCAATTGCCGGAATTTGTTTTATTTCTGCTGATCTCCCTGAGCTTTGCCGCCCCCCTGGTTAAACTGGCCGAGTTCGCCGACGGCATTATCCTGATCGTGAATGCCGAACAAAATGTCCACGCCATGCTGGCGGAGACGGAGCTGAAAAGGGCAGCCGGCTCTCCTTCTCTGGCCGGGCACGATATTGTCTTTGACAAGGTATCCTTTGCCTATGATCAGGAAAAGGTGCTGCACAATCTATCCTTTACCGCCCCCGCTGCCCGCAGGACGGCGATCATCGGACCCTCCGGCAGCGGGAAATCCACCATAGCCAAGCTGATCTGCCGCTTCTGGGATGTCAAGGAAGGCCAAATCACCATAGGCGGGGTGGATATCCGCGACTTGCCAACCCAGGTTCTGATGGATTTGGTCAGCTTTGTCTTTCAGGACACCTTTTTGTTCAACATTTCCCTGGGGGATAACATCCGCATCGGCAAACCGGAGGCTACCGATGAGGAAGTGAGGGAAGCGGCGCAAAAGGCCCGCTGCCATGAGTTTATCATGAAAACCAGCCAAGGCTACGACACACCGGCCGGGGACGGGGGAAGTCATTTGAGTGGGGGCGAACGTCAGCGTATCTGCATTGCCAGGGCGATTCTGAAAAATGCGCCGATTTTAATCCTGGATGAAGCCACGGCCAGCATTGATCCGGATTCTGAGGAACAGATTCAGGAAGCGCTGGGTGTGCTTGCCCAAGGAAAGACCTTGATCGTCATCGCCCATCGCATACGTACGGTCATGGATTTCGAGCAAATCATCGTCTTGGGAAACGGGGAAATAGATGCCGGCGGAACCCATGGCGAACTGCTGCAGTCAAGCAGTGTTTACCGGTCCATCTTTGCTGCTTATGCAGAGACGGAAAACTGGCGCATCAGCACGGAAGGGGGGATGTTCTGATGTTGCGGACCGTGCAAAGGATTCTGGATTTAGGGGGGAAATACCGGGGCAGGCTGCTGGTTTCTTTTCTGGCTGGATTTTTGGAAAACTCCATGGCGGCCGTGGCCGTGTTCGGCGTCTATATGGGCTTGCTTTTCAGTGTTGAGGATAACCTGCTGACAACAACACATATCCTGTGGCTGGGGCTGGCTTTAGCGGTATCCCTGTTGCTGCGCTTTGTTTTCAAGCTGCTGGAGTATCGATACCAAAGCGGGGTGGGATACGAGGTCGTGTGTGATAAGCGCCTGCTGCTGGGAGAAAAGCTGCGGCGTCTGTCCATGGGTTTTTACAGCGGGACCGATGCCGGGAAGATATCCTCCGTGATCAATAACGACCTGGTTTTTGTGGAGACCCTGGCCATGGCCTTTCTCTCCAAGATCGTGGGTGCCTTGACCAGTGCATCGCTGATGATGGTATTTATGCTGATCCTGGACTGGCGGATTGCCCTGGTGGCCGCTATCGGCTATCCGGCGGCCTGGGCGGTCCATGGGCAGATTCAGAAAACCTACCGGAACTATGCCGGGCCGCGCCAGGAAGCTCATGCCCAAACCTCCAGTGTGATGCTGGAATACCTGCAGGGATTGTTCGTGATTCGGGCCTTCACTATGTCGGAGCAACAGAGCTTCCGGCTGAAAAAGGCAGTGGAGAATTTGGAGCAGGTCTCCTTTGCGTTTGAAAAGCAGGCCCTCCCCTGGACCCTTCTCTATTTTGGCTGCTTTCATATCTGTACCGTATTGATCTTATGCGTCACTGCCCATTTGTTGCTTGACGTGCTCATTACCCTGCCTGTGGCTTTGTTTTTTGTCGTCATGGTCTTTACTTTTTATACGCCCCTGGAGCTGATGGGGCTGGTGGCGGGGATTATCCGGCTGATGAACACTTGTCTGGACAGAATGCAGGAGCTATTGGCTGCTCCGGTCATAGACCAGGAGGGCGGGGAGATTACCCTGGACCGCTTTGACGTGGAATTCAAAGAGGTTACCTTTGCCTATGGGGAGAAGCCGGTGCTCAATAAGATCAGCTTTTATGCCCCGGCTAATTCTCTGACCGCCCTGGTGGGGGTGTCCGGAAGCGGCAAAAGCACGGTGCTGAATCTGATTGCCCGGTTTTGGGATGTGGGGAGCGGCAGCATTGCCATCGGCGGGGTGGATATCCGGGAGATGACCGGGGATTGCGTGATGAGGCAGATCAGCGCGGTTTTTCAAAAAGCTTATCTGTTCCACGATACAATTTTCAACAATATTCGTTTGGGAAATCCTATGGCTACCAGGGAAGAAGTGATCCGTGCCGCCCAAAAGGCGCGCTGCCATGATTTTATCAGCAGGCTGCCCCAGGGTTACGACACAGTGGTGGGGGAAGGAGGGGCTACCCTGTCCGGCGGTGAACGCCAGCGCCTGGCCATCGCCCGGGCTTTGCTGAAAAATGCTCCCATCGTCTTGCTGGATGAAGTTACGGCACATATTGACCCTGAGAATGAAAGGCTGATCCAGCAAGCCATCGGTGAGCTGGTCGCCAACAAAACCCTTTTTATCGTCGCTCATAAGCTGGCTACCGTCCAAAACGCCGATCAGATCCTGGTCCTGAACACTCAGGGACAGATCGGCGAGTCCGGCACTCATGAGCAGCTGCTGGCAAGGGGCGGGCTTTATGCAGCTCTGTGGCGGAAGTCGCAAAAAGTAAGCAAATGGTCCATGGGGGGCAGTTAAGATTTCCCAAAGAACGGTTGCATCAGGAAAAAGATGCAGCCGTTTTTAATGGTACAGGCGGATGACAGGGCGGATGGCAGTAATCCAAAAGAAGACTTGGTATTCTTGACATACTCGTGAGGGTGTAGTATATTTTAATTTAAATGATAATGATTATCATACGCAGAAAAGCGGTTGCTGCTAAAATAATAAGCCCCTTGGAGGAAAAAGCCTTGGAAATCAGCCTTAATGAAATTATCGATTATTATGCCAAAGCGGATGTCTCTTTTGTGGGAGCCTTTGGGGAGAGGGTATCCCCCCAGTTGAAAGTCCTCGACCGGCATACCAACCCGGCTGGGGGAGGATTGGTTATTCCTTTCAGCGGCAGCGCTTGTTTTACCTTCGACGGCAAGCCTTATGTTATAGAGCCGGGGATGGTCGTTCATGCCGGTCCCGGCATGCGGCTGAGCAAGGAAGTCATCGGTGACCGGGAATGGGAGTATGCTGTGATTCACTACCATATTCCCCAGCATGAGAGGGATGAATATCCTTTGTTTCACAAGGATTTTTCACTGGCTCATGGCCGCAGCGCCAAAGTTCCCCATCTGGTACGGCAGATTCTCGACATCCAAAGCATACCTGGCGCGGCGGCGAAGTTCCAGACCAAAGTCCTTTTCCTTTCCTTATTGCAGGAAATATTCACAGCAGCCTGCGGGCAGCCCGGCCACGAGGACAGCAAGCTGATCGAAGAGGCCATGGGATATATCCGCTTGAACTATGCTGATGAACTGACCGTGCAAAAAGTGGCTGATGAGTTTAGCACCGAAAGGCGGCAGTTTTCCTATTTATTCAAACGTCATACGGGAATGAGTCCCATCCATTACTTAATCGAATGCCGGATCAGCAAAGCCAAAGAGCTGTTGGGCTCCCCAGGCTGTTCTGTGAAACAGGTGGCGGAATGGGTCGGCTATACGGACAGTCTTTATTTCAGCAAAGCGTTTAAGAAATACACGGGGGTTTCGCCGTCGGAATACCGGGAGGGCTTTGCCCTATAAGTTCGCTTAGCCAAGCAGGAGCAGAGTCAGCAAAAATCCATAGGGTTTTGAATTTTAGTCCATTTCAATTTAAAGTATCCCTTGCTATACTGACATTGATGAGTTAGCTACAACTAACTCGAACGCTATTGGAGGGGTATGATAATGAAAAAACTAAGGGTACTGATAGTGTCCATCTCACTGATGCTGGGGCTGCTTACAGGTTGCGGCGGAGCGCCGGCCAGCAATAATGCTGAGGTTCCTTCGGAAAACACGCCTGCGGCAGGGGAAGAAGCTGCCTGGCCAAGGACCTATGTGGACGCCGTGGGAAATGAAATCGTTTTGGATAAGAAGCCGGAGCGCATTGCTCTGCTGAATTTTCATAATTACGAAGCCATTGTGGCTTTAGGCCAGATTCCTGTGGCGGCTACGGATACGGAGACGGTTTACAAAGGGTGGGGGTCGCTGATCCCTTATGCGGAGAAGTTTGAAATTATCGATGTAGGGGCCACGAAAGCCCCCAATCTGGAGAAATTGGTGGAAGTCAACCCGGATGTCATCCTCTATATTGACAGCACCCAGGGCGCCATTGTGGAAGACCTGAAAAAAATAGCCCCCGTCATAGCCGTGGCCGGCGGACCGATCCCCGGCTATGGTGAGAATTGGTCCACCTGGCAGGGGGTGATCAGAGAGTATGGCATGATGTTGGGTGAAGAAGCAAAAGCTGAGGCTGAAATTGCCAGATTAGAGGGCTTGCTGACGGATGCCAAAGCTAAGCTTGCTCCTGATCAGGATAAAACCTTTGTCTTCATCAGACTTCAGGAAAAGGATATCTATTCCTGGATGCCGGATTTTGCCTTTAACCCGGAAAAAGGCATCGGCCTGAAAAGCCCTTATGAAAAACCGGGGCAATTATCCCTGGAGAGCCTGGCGGATTTGAATCCTGACTTTATCATCCTCTATGACGAAATAACCAATACCGTGGATGAAGATAAACTGGCTGATTTAAATGCCAACAGCTCTGTATGGCAGTCCTTGACTGCAGTGAAAGCGGGGCAGGTGATTTCTGTCGATCGCTCCGCCTTTTCCGGCGGACCTCTGGGCATGGAAATTGGGATTCGCGCCCTTGTTGAAGAGCTGACAAGCAAGTAGAAAATTTACCGGGCGTTGCCTGTTCGGACGGCCAACGTTCGGTTTCTGTTTGCTGAAACCTTCAACTATTGACGAAAAAAGGGGCAAATCAATCATGATGATCAGACGGTTTCTGCGGTACTACAGCCCCTACAAGGGACTGTTTCTCCTGGATGTCTCCTGTGCTGTAGCGGCCGCCTTGCTGGAATTGTTTTTTCCTTTTACAGTCCAACATATTGTCGATACCCTCCTGCCCAGGGGAGAGTGGAAGCTGATTTTAGGGGCCTGTATCCTGCTTGGGTTGATCTATATCGTGAATACGGTGCTGAAATTTGTGGTGGGATATTGGGGAGAAAAACTGGGACTCTACATCGAGACGGATATGCGGATTGAGATTTACACTCATCTGCAAAAGCTGTCCTTTCGCTTTTTTGATAATCATAAGCAGGGCCAACTGGCTTCCCGGATTACCAACGACCTCATGGATATCGGCAATATGGCCCATTATGGACCGGAGCATTTCTTGATCTCCACCTTTACCCTGGCCGGCGCCATGGTGATGATGTTCCAGGCCAACTGGCAGCTGGCCCTGCCTCTGAGCCTGTTTGTGATGATCCTGCTGGCGATCAATATGCATTTTATGCGCCGGCTGGTGGTGACCAGAAAGCGCATGTTCGGCGCTGTCGGCGGTTTTTTGTCAAGGCTGGAGGATGGTATCGGCGGCATCCGGGTGGTGCAGGCTTTTGCTAACGAAGACCATCAGAAAAAGCTGTTTGTGTCGGACAATCAATGTTTTTGTGAAGCCAAAATTGACGGGTTCAAGAATGTCGCCCAAAACGAAGCGGTTACCTATATGTTTATCAGTCTGTTGCCGGTGCTGGCTCTGCTGGGGGGAAGCTGGTTTACTTTGAACGGCAGGATGACCGGCGGTGAACTGTTCAGCTTCATTCTCATTGCCAATGTGATGGTCATGCCCATCCGCATGCTGGCGGCTTTCTCCGTCCGCTTTCCCAATGGCATGGCAGGTTTTAAGAACTTTGTGGAAATTATCGATACGGAGCCGGAGATCAAGGATGCTCCGGATGCGGTGGAAGTATCCTCCTTGCGGGGGGATATCCGCTATGAGCAGGTGAGCTTTGGTTATCGTGAGGACAGCACGGTCCTGAACACTATCGATCTGTCTGTCCGGGCCGGTGAAACGGTGGCTTTCGTAGGGACATCGGGTGCCGGTAAAACCACCTTATGCAGCCTGCTTTTGCGCTTCTATGAAGCGGATGAAGGGCGCATCACCATTGACGGGATGGATATCCGCAAGCTTAAGCTGGCTTCTTTAAGGCAGCAGATCGGGGTGGTGCAGCAGGATGTTTTCCTTTTCTCCGGCAGCATTGGGGAGAACATCCGCTTCGGCAAGCTTGGTGCCACAGAAGAAGAACTATGGGAGGCGGCCCGCCGGGCCCGGCTGGACGATTTCATCCGGGAACAGCCCACGGGCATGGATACCTTGATCGGAGAACGGGGGGTAAAGCTTTCCGGAGGACAGAGGCAGCGCATCGCCATTGCCCGCATGTTCCTGAAAAATCCGCCCATTCTCATCCTGGACGAAGCCACGTCCTCCCTGGATACCCTGACCGAGTCTTCGATTCTGCAAGCTCTGGCGGAGCTGGCCCAGGGGCGTACCACTCTGATCATTGCCCACCGGCTGGCGACCATTCGCCATGCCGACCGGATCGTGGTCCTGACGGAGGAGGGTATTGCCGAAGAAGGGGGTCATGAGGAGCTTTTACGGAAAAATGGCATCTACAGCAATTTGCATAGGGCGCAGGTCGGTGCATAGCAACAAGGGGGCTGTCAGTCAATGAAACATACCAAAGAGTCAGCGCAACTGCTTAAGGCAGGGCAGGACAAGAAAAAAGGCCGTACCTGGGCGGGGAGCCTCATTATTCTGGGGGGAACGGGACTGCTTATACTGCTGATGGCCTTTTCCATCACCAAGGGAGCGGCGGAAATCCCCCTCTCCGTGATCGGGGATGTATTGTTCCGCTTTGACTCTATGAATACTCAGCATTTAATTATCGTGGATCTCCGTCTGCCCCGGGTCATCGCCAGTGCCATGGTAGGGGCGGCCTTTGCTGTGGCCGGAGCCATTATGCAGGGGATAACCCGCAATCCTTTGGCGGACTCCGGGCTGCTGGGGCTCAATGCCGGGGCCGGCTTTGCCCTGTCTCTTTGCTTTGCTTTTTTTCCCGGTATGGGGTATATGCAGGTTATCTTTTTTTCCTTTTTAGGCGCGGCTCTGGGGGCGGCTTTGGTCAACGGCATCGCCTCTATGAGGCGGGGAGGAGCCACTCCCATGCGGCTGGTGCTGGCCGGTGCCGCGGTCAGCGCTCTTTTGATCGCCCTCAGTCAGGGCATTGCTCTGTATTTTGACGTAGCTCAGGATATTATGTTTTGGACGGTGGGAGGGGTGGCCGGTTCCAACTGGGTTCAGATTAAGATCATGACACCATGGATCGTGGGCGCCCTGCTGGGGGCCATGATCCTTTCCCGTTCCATCTCCCTGCTCAGCCTTGGTGAAGAGGTGGCCAAAGGATTGGGCTTGAACACCCTGACCATCAGTATGCTCTGTTCCCTGATCGTGGTCATCCTGGCCGGGGCCTCCGTTGCTGTGGTGGGTGCTGTGGGCTTTGTGGGACTGATCATTCCCCATATTGTCCGTTATTTGGTAGGTGTGGATTATCGCTGGATCATTCCTTCTTCGGCGGTCATGGGGGCTTTGCTCATGGTGCTGGCGGATCTGGGGGCCAGGAGGCTTAATCCCCCCTTTGAGACACCCGTCGGCGCTCTGATCGCTGTGGTCGGCGTTCCTTTCTTTCTCTATCTCGCACGCAGGCAAAAGAGGGCATTGTAATGAACACTCAACTTAACACTAAACTGAACATTCAACAACAAAAAAACGAACTGTACAAAAGGAAAGTAGCCCGGCGTCATCGGATGATCCTGGCCGGATGTGTGGCTCTGCTCCTTCTTTCTTTGCTGATCAGTATGAACTCGGGTTATGCCAAGCTGACTCCCCTGGATACCCTGCGCACCCTGTTTGGGGGCGGTACGGGCAAGGAAAATCTGATTTTGTTCAGCTTCCGGCTGCCCCGGATCGTGATCTCGATGCTTATCGGCGGGGGGCTGGCTTTATCCGGCTGCATTATCCAGAGTATTGCCAGGAACGGACTGGCGGACCCCGGACTCCTGGGGATCAATGCCGGTGCGGGACTGATGGTCATTCTCTATGTCATGTTTTTTGGTGCCCAGTCCTTTCTGTCCATCTTCACTTTACCCTTTTTATCCTTAATAGGAGCGGGGGTTACAGCGGTTCTTGTCTATATCCTGGCCTTCAAAAAAGGGGAAGGAATCGCGCCCATGCGTCTGGTCCTGACCGGTGTGGCGGTCCAGGCGGGGATTTCGGCTCTTACCACCCTTCTGGTGGTTAAGCTGGACGACACCCAGTTCGATTTTGTCGCCACCTGGCAGGCGGGCAGTATCTGGGGATCCAACTGGAATTATGTGCTGGCCCTTTTGCCTTGGCTGCTTTTGCTTATTCCTTATGTCATGATGAAAAGCCGGGTGCTGGATGTGCTGAATCTGGGTGAGGATGAAGCCTGCGGTTTGGGGGTGGCGGTGGAACAGGAACGGCGCAAGCTCCTGGCAGCAGCCGTTGCTTTAGCGGCTTCCTCAGTGGCGGTCAGCGGCAGCATCAGTTTTGTGGGATTGATCGCTCCCCATTTAGCCCGGCGGCTGGTGGGACCGAAGCACAGCATTTTGCTGCCTGCCTGTGCATTGGTGGGAGGGGTGCTGGTGGCGGTGGCGGATACCATCGCCAGGGTGATCGTCCAGCCCGCGGAAATTCCTACCGGCATCGTGGTGGCCGTGATCGGCGCACCCTATTTTCTCTACTTGCTGGCCAAAAGCAAAACAGCATGAAAGGAGCTGAAGTAGATGAACAGTATTGCCACAGAGTGTCTGGCCATCGCCTATGAGGATAAAATGGTGGTGGACAATCTGGATATGCAGATCCCTCAAGGAAAGATCACCACTATTATCGGAGCCAACGGTTGCGGAAAATCAACGGTTTTGAAGGCTGTGGGGCGCATCCTCAAGCCTAAGGGAGGCATGGTCTACCTGAACGGCGAGGATATCCGGCGCCTGTCCACCAAGGAAGTGGCCCAAAAGATGGCGATTCTGCCTCAGTCTCCCCAGGCTCCGGCCGGTTTGACGGTAGGTGAATTGGTGGCCTACGGGCGCTTTCCTCACCAGCGGGGCATGGGCAAGCTTAAGGCCGGGGATAAGAAGATCATCGCCTGGGCCCTGGAGGTAACCAAGCTGACGGAATTGGAAACGACAGCCGTGGATAATCTCTCCGGCGGCCAGCGCCAACGGGTCTGGATCGCCATGGCCCTGGCCCAGCAGACGGATTTGATCCTCCTCGACGAGCCTACCACCTATCTGGATCTGTCTTATCAGCTGGAGGTGCTGCAGCTGCTCTACCAGCTCAACCGGGAACAGGGCTGCACCATCGTGATGGTTCTCCATGATTTGAACCTGGCGGCCAGGTTTGCCGACTATATGGTGGCTATCCGGGGCGGGAAAATCATCCGTCACGGTACGCCGGAGGAAGTGATGACCGTCGAAGTGTTGCGGGAAACCTTCCAGATTGAGGCGATGATTATTAAGGAATCCCGGACCGGGAGGCCTACTTGTGTTTTCTATGACCTGATCGATCAGCAAAAGCAGCAAAAGAAAGTATCCGGAGGAACTTTGATATGAAAAAAATTGCAATCTACGGCAAGGGCGGCATCGGCAAATCCACCACCGTATCCAATGTAGCGGCAGCCATGGCGGCCATGGGTCTGAAGGTGCTGCAAATCGGCTGTGATCCGAAGGCTGATTCCACCCGCAATCTGACCGGCGGGAAAAATATCCCCACCGTTTTGGATACCCTACGGGAGCAAAGCGACGCTACCCTTGAGGAGCTGGTGGTGGAAAGCAGCACCGGGGTATTGTGTGTGGAGGCGGGGGGACCTGTGCCGGGTGTAGGGTGTGCCGGACGGGGGATCATTACGGCCTTTGAGAAGCTGGAGGAACTGGACGCTTATACGATCTACCGGCCTGATGTGGTTCTGTACGATGTCCTAGGCGATGTGGTCTGCGGCGGTTTTGCCATGCCCATCCGGGGCGGGTACGCCGATGAGGTGTGTATCGTCACTTCCGGTGAGATGATGTCCCTGTATGCGGCGACCAACATCTCCCACGCCGTCAAAAGCTTTGGCAAGCGGGGCTATGCTTCCCTGCGCGGGCTGATTCTCAATGCCAAAAACTTTGCAGGAGAGCAGGAACTGGTGGACAAGGCGGCGGCGGAGATTGGAGCACCGGTTCTTTACCGTTTGCCCCGGGATCCGGCGGTGCAGCAGGCCGAAGCCCAAGGCAAAACCGTGGTGGAGGCTTTCCCGGATTCGGAGATGGCCGGGCATTATAGGGCTTTGGCCAAATACCTGCTGGAGGGGGCTGCTAAGGCATGAAGGAATTAAAAGAGTTAAAAGAATTAAAGCATTTAAAGCGTCTGTCCTCAGTCAAATCCGGCACGGGGATTAAATTCCTGACCCCTGCCGTTTCACCCGGGTCCCACTGTCCAATGCGGATCGCTTCCGTGATTGTCAAGGATATTCAAGGTCTTTCCTCTCTGCTGGTGGGAACCCAGGAATGTGCCACTCATTCCCGGCTCTTCAACCCCCATCCGGAGGGCAGGCAGGGGGAACTGCACTGGCTGTATACTCTTAGTGATCAAGAGGTGGTGTTTGGCTGCCGGGAAGGATTGCGGGATGCCCTGAAAAAGATGGATCAGGCGGGGGCCAGAGCGATTCTGCTCATCGCCACCTGTATTCCGGAGTTAATCGGCGAGGATATGGAAGGGATCATTCAGGAAATTCAACCGGAACTGTCGGCACGGGTTACCTATGTGATGCTGGGTCAATTCAAGAACGTCAGCCATCCCCCCGGCTCCTGGAAAACCATGAAGGCTCTGGGATTGCTGATGGAAAAGAAAGCCACGGATCCCAGGCGCATCAATGTCCTGGGCCGGGCACCGGAGGAGGACCATATTCCTGAGCCCTCACTGCTTCCTGAGCTGGTCAGGCAGGGCATTGCTCTGCGTTACCTGGCACCGGGTGCCTCCCTGGAGGATTTGCAGAGTGCAGGGGATGCAGCTCTCAATCTGGTGGTGTCTCCTTATACCCAGCCCCTTGCCGTGCAGATGCAGGAGGAATTGGGAATTCCCTATGTCAGTCTGCACCATCGTTATGCAGTAAGGGATATCGACCAGGCCTATGAGGACATCGCCCAGCGCTTCGGCCTGTCCTGGGGAGATGCCCTTGCCGAAGAGCGCCGACGGGCCCTGGCTCAGGAACATCAGGCCCAACAAAGGCTCGGCGGGCTGCGGTTTGTCTGCGTGCCCAGAGTCGATTTGCCTATTCCCCTGTCAGTTTACCTGACCGGCCTTGGTATGGAACCCCTGCTGCTTCATTTGGAGGAGTATTATCCTGAGGATAAAGATCATGCCGGGCAACTTATCGCCAGGGGGCAGGACCCTCTGGTCTGCCGGATGGTCAATGAGGAGGCGGAGCTGCCTATTCTGCAAAAGCTGAATCCGGATTTATGTATCGGCTATATGTCCTATACGGATATCAGGATTCCCTGTGTAGCCAATATGATGGATTATTACGGTCAGGTGGGCTATGAGCGGACGCGGGGTTTATTGACAAGGATTTTGGGGGTAGCGGCTAAAGTGGATCCAAAGGATATAAAGGAGCAAGGAGGAATGGCTTATGGGACTGCATCGCTTTAAACCGGTACCTTCAGGGCGGATGGGCACATTGTGGACCCTTGCCACGATCAAGGGTGCTGCTCTTGTGGAATTCGGCTGTATGGGACATATGCTTTACAGCGGCGTCACTCTGAAACGGGCCGGTGTCCACGACGGCTGCAAACTTTACTCCACCCATATCGATGAGGCGGATATTGCTCTGGGAGGAACAGGCCGGCTCAACCATACCCTCGATCATGTCTTAACGCAGGATCGGCCCCGGGTGATTTTTCTGCTGCCCTCCGCTATTCCTGAGGTCATCGGGACGGATCTTCCGGCCCTCTGCGAGGAACTGCAGGGGGACTACCCTGATGTCCGTTTACTGCCTTTCGGTCATGGCGGCTTTGCGGTCAATCAGCACCGGGGCATCCAGGAAGCTCTGCTTCTCCTGGCCAAAACCTTGCCGGTAACCATCGAAAAAACAGAGCAGCCCACCTTTAATATCATCGGTTCCTGTGCCGATTTGTTCCGCTTCCAGGCTGATGCCGGGGAGATCCTCCGCCTCATGGAGGGAGCCTTCAGCATGAAAGCGGTTTGTGTGATGACTTCCCATACCTCTGTGGAAGAGATCGAGAGGATGGGGAGTGCCCATATCAACCTGGTCCTGCGCCGTGAGGGGGAAGCTGCTGCCAGGCATCTGCAAAAGCGCTTCGGAACGCCTTATCTGCTCGGGCGTCCCTATGGCCTGGAGGGAACCCGCCTCTGGCTGGAACAGATCGCTCAACTGTCCGGAATCCCGGTGGATGCCGCCTTCCTCAACCAGGAGCGGCAAACTGCCCGCAGCCAACTGGCCCCGGTGATCCCCCATTTCCGGCACATCACACGTTCCCATCCGGAGGAAGCGATGCTCTCTCTGGGCGGGCATGCCGATGTGGTCAAAGGGATTCTGGAATTTGGCCGTAAGGAGCTTGCTCTTCCCCAAGGAACCTGCTGGTGCGATTGTCCCGAGATGGGAAGTGAAGAGATTCCTTATTTTGGGGAAGACCAATGGTCCCAGGTGGTCGGGGAGCATAAAAAAGGCCTGCTCATGGCCAGCGGCGAAGCGCTGGAATGGGCGGGGCGCAACGGTGACATGCAGATTGCCAATCCCGATACCAAATGGCGGTTGCATCCTTATGATCCACCTTTGGTAGGATTTCGCGGCGCAGTTCATTTGGTCAACCTGTGGAGCAATGAGGATAGGGATGACCACTGATGAGGGGACAAACAAATCATCAGTTTTTAACTATACACTAAAGAAGCAGCCCAATTTGCATAACAAGGAAACTTACTGCAAATTGGGCTGAGTTGCTGCGATAGTTTTTTAAATCCATAATAATGAAAAAGTAAATTGTCTAGTGATCTGAATTCAATAAATGAGATATAAAAATCGAAGACAAAAACCAAATAACCCCACCTAATAACCAAATTAAATCCAGAGTTTTGTATTTCATATAGTTCAAAAACACTAAACTAATCCCAAAAGTAATTCCTCCTATCACACCATATATAAGAAAATTTTTTTTCATTATCGTCCTCACATCCTAGCTCTACAATAAAATTCTAAATCATTCCGATTTAGACGATTTGTTTGATTAACATAACAATTGCAATAAGTATACTGTTATTTACTATTTGATACAAGAGTTGCAATCATTGTAAATTATTTGGTCGACTGTGGAGGAAAGGGGAGAGGGGCGGCCACTGATGAGGGGAAAGGGCAGGCAAATAGGAAAAGGCTATTGGCCCAAAGGAGGCCATAGCCTTTTTCATAATCAATGAGATTTATCGTCTAGTTTTCTATCACCCCGGCGACGATATTTTGCGCTGCCAGCTCGATGGCCCGTGGGCTGCCGCTCCATACTGACATATTCAGATAAATCACATGACCGTTCTTCACCGCTTTCAGATTGCTCCAAACGCTTTGCTGGGACCCCCATTGTGTGAATTCATCATAGGCTGTTTTGCTGTCGGCATGCAGTAAGATATAATCCGGGTCCATAACTGCGATGCCTTCCATGGTTGCTGATTGCCATGTCTCCGGATACTGATCAGGAGCCTTGAGCCCCAGGCCTCGTTCACTGCTGTAATAGGCTCCCAGCTCTTTGCTGCCCAGAAGCTCCATGGTCTTTTGCTCACTGGAGGTAATGCGGAGGCTGGCAAAGGTCTGATCACTGTATGAGGATAATTTCCCGCGGGAATCGGCAAGCAGCTGATGAGTTTTTTCTTGATATTCCGCAGCTTCATTTTCTTTGCCTATCACCTCGGCTGTGGCTTTCAGTCTATCTTCCCAGGTTGTATAGCCCCCCAGGTTCACTGTGGGTGCAATTTTCCGCAGCTCGTCATAGATATCGGCATTAAAGCTGATATTTCCGATAATCAGATCGGGGTCAAGCTCTAAAATCTTTTCCAGGTTGGGTGCCGCCGAGGAGCCAATATCCACAATCCCTTTACCGCGGTAAGGCTCCAGGGTATCCCACATAGCTATTCTGCTTTCCGCGAAACCCGCGCCGATCAAGGGTGCATCCAGAGCCAGCATGTATTCCATATCCGAAAAATGGACGACAACAATTCTTGAAGGTGCCTTCTCCAGGGTAACCTCATGTCCCGCCGCATCGATGATGGTTCTTGGCCAGGCCTGGTCCGCCACCTCATCCCCTGAACCGGCTTCCGGCGCACTTACACCACTATTTTCCGCGGGCGTCCCGGCGCAGCCCATCAGAACAACCAGCAACAAGGCGATTGGGACTGAGACCATCAGCCCCCTTAGTTTTTTCATGGTTCATTCCCCCAATTCATTATAGTTAGCTATAGCTAACTTGCAAAGCAAGTATAGCAAACTTCCCATTGCATGGGAATGGAATAAAAACCCCGCATGCATGGAATTTTCCGAGCTTATCCTTTTGGGGAATGAAGGAGGGGGTGGGGGAGGGAAAAAAATGAATGAAAGGAGATTGACTAGCAAATGACGATCAACGTCAATAAACTTGTGGATTATTATGCAGGTGCGGCGATATCATTTTCGGATGGATTTTCGGAGATAGTCCCTTCCGGCAGCAGAGAGCGGGGTTCGAGGACCTATCATGGTGCGGGAGGACTTTTGGTTCCTCTTAAAGGCAGTGCCTGCTTTACCCTCAACGGCATGCCCTATATACTGGAGCCCGGTATGATCATGCATGCCGGACCGGATATGTGCCTGGATAAAGAGGTCATTGGCAATAAAATATGGTGCTATGCGGTGGTTCATTATCAAATTCCGGAGCAAGAACACCGCTCATCCCCGTATTATCATGAACATTTTACTTTTTCTACGGGCCTAAATACCCGGATTATGGATATGACCCAGCAGCTTCTGGCCTGTGAAGCTGCCCGGAGCAGCCTGGCCGCTTTGCGAAGCAGGTCCCTGTTTCATCATCTCGTTGAAGAAATTCTGCTGTCGGCGAAACGGCAGTTATGCGACAATAAGAGTGAGCTGATTGAGGATGCCGTCGCTTATATCTATGAAAATTATTCGCAGCAGTTATCCATCGCCAAACTTGCCGGGCAATATGGTTTAGGTGGCAAACAATTTACCCGGCTGTTTCAAATGCATACCGGCATAGCGCCGGCCAGATTTCTGGCCGAGCTGCGCATCCAACGGGCCAAGGATCTGCTGCAAACCTGTTCTTCGGTGAAGCAGGTGGCCGAATGCGTGGGCTTTTCCGATAATCTCTATTTCAGTAAAGCCTTTAAAAAGCAAACCGGGGTCTCCCCCTCGGAATTTCGCCAGGATATTAAAAAGGACACGATACCAAATGAACATTGACCATGAACATAAGGTGTTTAATTAATTTCAACAAAGTGAATAGCACATAAACCCTTAGAAGCATACCTTGATTCAGGGAGAAGCATTCAGAGGGCTTCCGAACGATTCTTTCTCCATAAGAATACTTTATATTACCGAATTCGTAAGATTGAAGAGTTGTGTGCAGTTAGTCTGGAGGATGAAAACGTGTGCTTTAGCTTATAGTTCAGAGTGTTGCGAATCATTGGCTAAAGCCCTTATTATCAAAACGCCGTGTGTTTGGACTTATTTTCGATGTGCTTGCCTGACCCTGAGCTGCTCAATAAAATTGTTGGCAATAAGTATCACTTCACCAGTGAAAGCACACGGTGCAAGAGATTTTTCTATCAGATGTGCGGACGATAGGCATCACAACATCATGGTCCACCTTATCTAGGATAAGGAGGATGTGCTGAAGGTCATCGCTACAGCATTTGAGGCGGGAAACAGCTGTGATATCATGGATATGGTGGGCGATTACGACTATGTCCGCAACAATGGTGGTATGCACATTGATGTCGTATATGACGGCAATAGGATGATTGGAGCTTCCTCCGGACGCATGCTCTCCGCTAAAACACGGGAAATGCTTTCTCTGTGCACCATCGATCAGGATTATGCTGTGGAAGGCAAAGTGGTTGAGGTTCTCTGGGGCAACCTCGGAACAAGACAGATGAGAATCAAGGCAAAAGTAATGCTGCTCCCCCATATCAAGGAGGACAGAAACGAGAACTTTGATGTGGAAAGGATCCCTCGTCCTGTTTTTAAGAAATAATCTGCAGATAAAACATATTCAGCAGGAAAAGGCAGCCCTTTTAAAAGGGTGGCCTTTTCCTGCTGAATAATTGTTAAAGAGCCGGCTGATGCGGGTAAACGCCAGGTTGCCTCAAAGCAAGAAAGCTGCGCACATCATCAACGAACTGATACAGAGGATCTTTGGTCTATGAAAAGACCGATAACCTTGACGACAGCAAGAGCCAGCGGGTGGATATGCAAAGGAACTGGCGAAAGGGCTTGCCGGATAGTAGAAGAACAGTTATTTTTGCATCAGTTTTGTGTCAGTTTTGTGATAGAATAAAGTATACAAGAGAGTAATTATACAGGGAGAGATTCATATGGTGTCAAGGCCAAAGGAAGTTAAAGCCCTATCGCTGGTTGCCAAAGATAGCCTTCCATTGGTCAATTGCCGTTGGTAGGTTGTGAGGTGAATTGATGAGGTTAATGGCTCCATGGCGATGGAAAGAATGCCACTTACGCAGTCTGATAAGGGTAGTATATATGATATATTTTACGAAGAAAAAATAAAAATGGAGGGGGAATTTGTTATGTCCATGCGCAAAATAATTACGGGTTCACTACTCATACTTGCATTTGTTTTTACGTTTTGTTTCCCCGCGGCAACCATGGCGGACACGTCGCCGACCGTAACAAGATTGGCCGGCTACGATCGGTACGAAACGGCAGCCGAAATTGCCAAATCTGGCTGGACAAAATCGGACTATGCTGTACTGGCTTATGGGGAAAACTATCCAGATGCCTTGACGGCTGTCCCCTTAGCGTACAAGTATGATGCACCGATTTTATTAACAAAATCAAATAGTATGCCGGAAGTGACAAAGCGGGTCATAAGCGGTTTACAGGTGAAAAATGTAATCATCATAGGCGGAACAGGTGTAATCTATGCGTCGGTTGAAGAGGAACTAGAAGCAATGGGTATCGATGTTAACCGCGTTTTTGGCTATGATAGATATGAGACGGCCGTGGAGGTTGCCAAACAAATTACTGCTGCCCAAGATTCTCCGGAATTGTTTGTTGTAACAGGAGAGGACTATCCCGACGCTTTATCCGTGGGTTCGATTGCTGGGTTTAAACAAATGCCGATTATCCTGGTGCCAAGTGACGGGGTTCCGGATTCGGTAAAGAATTATGTTTCTAGTGCAAATGTGAATAAAAGCTATGTTATAGGCTATTCGGATGTCGTTAGTGATTTGGTGTACAATGAATTTCCCAAAGCAGAGCGAATCTTGGGAGTGGATAAATATTCCAGAAATATAGCCGTAAATCAAAAGTTTGAGAATGAATTTAAATCAGAAAAGATATGTCTGGCTACAGGAGAAGTATTTGCCGATGCTTTATCCGGCGGAGCGTATGCGGCCAAGATTGGGGAGCCGGTCATTCTGGTAAATAATGATCCTCCAGATAATATAAAGAGCTATTACCAACAAAGAGCGGCTAAGGCAAATAAAGTTAGTGTATTTGGCGGAACAGGAATTGTACCGGAGCGTGTCATAGAAAATTTAAACCAGGGAAGTACTATTTGGAGCGATAGTGTTTATCCGACAGGTATAAGTTTAAACAAAAGTATACTAAACATACCGGCTGGAGGAAGCGAAACGCTGACGGCTCTATTGGAAGCATCTGACGCATCTGGTAACCCTGTATATGGAAATAGCGGTAACGTAACGTGGTCTTCGAGTAATCCAGCGGTAGCGACAGTAAGCGACTCAGGAAAGGTTGTAGGCGTAAAAGAGGGTACAACGGTTATTACGGTAACAGTTAAGGACGGGGGAAAGACGGCTAGCTGTAATGTAGGGGTATACATTGATGCATCGTTCGGCAATAATTTAGATTTTGATAAGTTTGAATTAACAATAAGCGATTTAAAAATTGGCGCGACCGAAGCCACCTTTAAGTTTCAGCTGCTTAAAAATGGTGAGGATATTACTGAGCTTGTCACTCTGAAAGCAGATGCGTTTGCTCCTAAAAGAGAATTGAAGGATGAGATACTACCGGTATCCTTAGATAATTTAGAAGAGACTTTAAAAGAACGAGCAGCAGTGCTTGGGAAACTGCCGGTAACCTTAAACTATTCGGAAAAAAAAGGAACGATAAAATTTGAGGACCCTTCTGATGGAGAGAGGCTACGGTGGATTTATTTATATTATGAGTATAACGAGAATGGGCCATGGAAAGGGCTGCTTGGTACGTCCTATGACTGTTGGAAAGACGGCAAGCAAATATTAAGTGATTAGTGCGTGTCAGGCTCGTCTGTTCCAGGTGTTAAAAACGAAGTCTTCCATGATATAATTATGAACGATTTACAAGCAGGCGCGACAGAAACTACCTTTAAATTTCAGGTATGAGCATTCCCGTGTGGTCGGCTCCTCGACCCAGCGGATCTCACCTTGTTTCTACCTGGCAGCCGCGCGCCCGTCTATGCAATCATGCCCGGTTTCAAAGTTGACGGGCTGCCCCGGCTTTGGGGATTGCTTGGTGGCCACTTTTGCCCCCGAAGCGTAGGCCAAGGGAGCGGCTTTATGGCCTTATTCCGGGTTAGTTGTTTTAACGGATAAATTCGTTCTAATCGCGGGGGGATATTCCTGCAGTGTCGCAACCATGTTGGTCGCAATTTCCAAGGCCTTTTTCCGGTTGACTTCCTTCCGCGCCGTGTCTATCCTGCTCTGGGCTACGAGTGTTTTCAGCAGCTCATTATAGGCGCTGATCAAGTTGTCGCGGTGCAGGGCAAATTGCTCGTCATACTTCATGCTTTCGGTGTAGGTTTCGGCCGTTGGCTGCACGGTTTTGGGCTGTATTTTTCTCACCTTTGGAGTTACCTTGACGACCGGGACCAGTTCCGTGCTCTGTTTTTTTTCCTGAACAGCCGCCTGCAGTTCTCGTTTGCTCATGTTTTCAACATCATGGCAGGCCAAAAATTCTTCCCGCTCCTCCGCCGGAATCCCAAGGAGGATAACCGCCTGGGAGAAACTAAGATTCGAATCTGGATTCGAATCTGGCAAGCTCACGCCGGGTGAGGCGGATTTAGGCCCGAATTCCCGATAGATCCGCATCAGGTGATTGGCTGTCCGCTGGGAATAACTGACCTCTTCCTTCAGCCATTCCCCCCATTCCCCATAGGGGAGCATTGCCTTGGCTTCCGTCAGACAGCGCCCGATTTGGACACAGCTTTGGAGCATGATTTTGTCGGTCCGGCTTTTAATTAAGTTAATTTCGGACGCAATTTGCGTTGGCGTCCGGACAGATAATTCAACATCCATTTTGGTTACACTCCCTTTAACCGGAAATATTCTGCAGAGTATACAACAGAATATTCCAATCCCTGGGCGAGTGTGAGGGCTTCAACTGCGTGTTCTTTCACTTTTTAGGCGGAAATATGCCATTGCCCGAAGGGTGAGCTGGCTATTTTACCGTAACAGCCTCATGGAAAGCTGAATATGGAGAAGCTCATCCGGGTTTTTAAAATCGGTTTGTCCGATTTCTTTGATCAGCTCCAGCCGGTAGTTCATGGTTGACCTGTGAATAAATAAATCCTTGGCGGTTTGCACCACTGACGGTTAATGCCCGCTCTGTCGCCGGTGTTAGCCCGATAGGTGAGAGGAAGCATTATGAGCCAATCGGCATCGTCATCGAGACAGCTGTAAATATTGTGATGAACCATGTATTTATTCTTCACCTCTCCATAAGGATCTTCTAAGGAAAGCTTTTTTCCCCTCCCGGAAATGCCCCACAGGGTCTTATACCCCTGGTGAGGATGCTTTTTTTATGTGCAATAGGATGCTATAATCAGGCTGAATTCAGGCGATAGGAGGCAAAAATATGCCGGATGAAATAGACATTGGATTCCTGCCGTCGCAAATAAGATTTTGCCATTTGGTAAGCCTGAGAAGGCCGTGAAAGATATTTCCTTGACTTTCCTGTGCAGAGGACAGTTTATAATCATAGCATGGAGGTGAATTCATGTATAAGATCAGTGATTTTTCAAAAATCACCAAACTGACGGTCAAGGCTCTGCGCTATTACGATGAGGAAGGAATTTTAACGCCGTCCCATCGTGATGAAAACAACTCGTACAGATACTATGATGACTATGATTTTAGCAAAGCCCAATTTATTGTTTTGTTAAAATCCCTGGATTTCTCCATTGCCGAGATCAAGGAGATTTTGGCCAACGGTGACAGGGACGCGGACCTGTCCTACTATCTGGCCGAAAAGAAGCAGCAGATTTTAAATAATATAGCCAAGGAAAATGCGCTGATCCAAAAGATGAATCTCCACATTCAATCCCCAAAAATGGAGGAAAGAGCTATGGAACATCCAATTGAAATCAAGGAGTTTCAGTCCGTAACCGTTGCATCCATCCGTTATCAAGGGAGTTATCGCGATGTTGGCACCTATATCGGAACCCTTTATAAGGCGGTCAAAAACAATGGAGCCGGTGCCCCTTTTAACCTGTACTACGACGCTGAATATAAGGAAGAGGCGGATATTGAAATCTGCCTGCCAACAAAAAAGCTGATTCAGGACCCCAGGGTAACCGCCAAAACCTTGGGGGCAGTTAAAGCTCTGTGCACAATTCATAAGGGTGGGTATGACTCCCTGAATTTAGCCTACAAAGCATTGCTGGATTATGCTCACCGGAATCATTTAAAATGCCTGACCCCCTCCCGGGAGGTTTATCTTAAAGGGCCGGGCCTGATTTTCAGGGGCAATGAAAACAATTATCTGACGGAAATCATCATTCCGATTGAGGAGGCTTAAGATGGCCGGTGAAAAATTGGATTATAAAAAAGCCTATAAAGACCTCTATCTGCCCAAACCCAAGCCCATGCTGGTTGAGGTGCCGCCCATGAATTTTATCATAGTTGACGGTCAAGGAGACCCCAATCCGGAAGGGGGAGAATACCAGCAGGCTGTGGAACTACTTTATGCGATCACCTATACCATTAAAATGAGTAAATTGAGCGGCAGTCCTCCCGCCGGATACATCGAATATGTGGTTCCCCCTTTAGAGGGACTATGGTGGTGTCGGGGCTCAGCCTTTGATCTGCAGGATCGTGAATCCTGGCTTTGGACGTCAATGATCCGGCAGCCGGAATTTGTTACTGAGGAGGTTTTTCAGTGGGCAGCGGCGGAATGCCAGCGAAAAAAACCTGGGCTTGATGTTGCCAAAGTCAGGTTTGAGAAATTTAGTGAAGGCTTATGTGTGCAGATGATGCATCTCGGGCCTTTTGCGGATGAGCCGGCCTCCCTTGAGAGAATGAAGGCTTTCATGGAGCAGAATGAACTGGTGGATATGACCGGTGCTGAACGCAAGCATCATGAAATCTATCTGTCCGACCCCCGTAAAACCTCCCCGGAAAAGTTGAAAACCGTGCTGAGACATCCTGTGGCAAAAGCTTGAGGCAGGTTCTCTTTTTTCTTCAATACAATAACTATCCTGGCTGGTTAAAAAATAGAGCGCAAGGAACTCGAAAAGGGATTTTAAGGGATCTGCAAGGGAAAACACAAGGGGGACGCTGTGAAATTTTCGCGGCGTCCCCCTTTTAAGTGAAACATTAGAAAATGTTGCCGGTGGCTTAATTATGTCATGGAGGGATTAGCTTACTGGACCAAAGGAAGGCGAGAAAGGGTGTTATATTTATTGGCATCCCAAGTGCCATCTAAAGTGCTGAAGAAATCCAATTCATTGTTGAGCCATATCTTTCCGTAGCCCAGCTCTATCAACCCCTGGCTTTGCAGCTTCTTCAGACCAAGGGTGACGGATGGCCGGTCGGCATTCACGATTTCGGCAAGATCCTCATGGGTGATATTCAAGGGAATCCTGTTCCAACCTCTGCCTTCAACCGTATTGAGGACCAGAAGTGCCCGCTGAACCCGGTCGTAAATTTTATTTGTATTCATAATCCATTGTTGCCGCATAAAGGCATTGGCAATCAAGTCGTTTGCCAAAATAATCTTTTGCAATGCCGACTTGTCACTGCTTAAATAAATTTTAAGCCCTGCAAAAGGAATTTTGCAGGCCTTCATTTTTGTGAGCGTTTGAACATGATAAGAGACAGGAAATCTGCTTTTAGAAGGTGCAATCAAACCAAATGCATATTCTTTTCCTAAAAGAGCCAGGACCAATTGCTCTTCCACATGGTGATCGTCATACATGACCCCCATATTCATCATCCCTATCCCGCTGATAATAATATAAGCACTCTGATCTTTGGCTTCCTCATAGATAATCTGGCCTTTTCTTAAAGTCTCAATTTTTTGCGGATATGTATTCTGTAAACCTGGATTCTGACAGTAAGACGAAAATAAACAGGAATCTTCATTCTTCTTTGATTTTTGTTGCGTTCACGATTAATTATAAAGCAGCTGACCCATCAATTCTGTTGGAATTATAACAATTGGCAATCAATCTTCTTAAATGAAAATCACCAAAGATCACCCGAACAGGCTCTCCGGAGCCTGTATTTTTATATGTGTCCTGTTTATCCAGGGCAGGGGGCAATTTTGTTGCCCGTTGGAAATAGTGTAGAGATATCGGCAATTGTACGAACTACAACTGAATTGCGGAAAAACCCTTGCTAATATTTAAATCAAGACAAGTTGGTCTTCCCAAAGGCGGTTTCTTAGGCAAAGGAGGGATGAGGAAGATTGAAACCCCTTCATCCGCTGACATGTTAAGGTTGTCACAATTGATCCTATTTACGGGATTTGTCAGTGCCCCCGGCGAGGGACCGAAAGGGTGAATCGAAAAGAGGTGTATTTGCTTAATGCTCAAAGAAAGATGAAGAAAGAGGATTACTGAAATCATTGCGTTGAATTGCGCTGCCATGCCCTTGTATTTCATCTTGAATCCTGCAGGAAAGACTTGTATAATAAATAAAAAAATACTAGTCTATGGCCGAACCGTATAGGAGGGTGTCATGACAACGTATGATATGATTAAAGAAAGCCTGAAATCGCTCCTCAAGACCACTCCGCTGAAAAACATCTCCGTGGAGGATATCTGTCGCAACGCCTATGTCTCCCGTAAAACATTCTATACGTATTTCACCAATAAATTTGATCTTATTGACAAAATGTTCCAGGATGATGTCATCGCCTCTATGAACGAATTGCGCGAGCTCCTGCCCAGGAGCAACTTTGATTCCTCGGCGGTCATTATACTGGAGCGTTTTTATCAGAGCTTTTATAGTGAAAAAGACTTTTACACCTGCATCGTGCGGGGCAAAGGCCAGTATTGGTTCCGCGATCGCCTTGTGATGCATATCACGAATGTCAATAAGGAAATAACCCAAAGGTACGCGAAAATTTTGCCACCGGTCGAGATCGAATACATGAGCTATTTTTTCGCGGCATCGCAGGCCATGCTGCTGTACAAGTGGCTGCAGGAGGGATGTGAGCGCCTGACCCCGCGGCAAATGGCGGAATATTATATAAAATGGGCAATGCGTAATTGGGATTTTTTAGAAAACGATGAAAGCTCCGAACCGCGCTTGGCGCGAAATGAGACGCGGAGTGGGGCGCGTCGCGCCTCCGGTGCACAGAAGAAGGGCTCTCTGTAGAAATAAGCAAACTATATAGTTGTGAAAATCGCTGATGAACTATTCAGCGGTTTTTTTTGTTTGCAAACAAGGGGTTGCCAGCAGCAAGTAACATTTTTACATATTTGTTACCAATATATCACTATTTCCAAAGTATTGTAACAATAGTGACAACGAAAGGCATCATTTTGAGAATTGAAGCCCCGCAACCACATTTGTTAAAGTTATTACAAGCAATAATGGCGGGATCGCCAACAATGAAGAACTGATTCATGAAAAGAGGTGTATTGACTTATGTGCTTCCGACCCCCTAATGTTTCCAAACCGACGCGATGCTCCTGCGGTACACTGAACCCGCCGAGTGCCCCCAAATGCCGCAAGTGCGGCGCTCCGCTGGCGGCAGCTGAGATCGAAACCTTCACCTGCCCGCGTTGCGGCACTCAGAGCCCGGTGACGGCTGCGGCTTGCGGGAATTGCGGTCTGACCGCGGAGGAGGCCGCGGCCTACAAGAACCCCGAGGATTAATCCAACCGTTGAAGGAAAGGCTTGTCTTGGGGTTAAGCTGAATGTCAGTAGCGTATCAGCAAAATGTGATTCGGAAAGAGTGGTGAATGCCCGCCAAAATAATTTACCGTGTCTGATTTTTTTATTATCTGAAAAGGGGGATAAAGAATGCTCAATCCTTTTCAAGCGGTGCCGAACTCGAAGAAAATCATGACGCTGGCCGGTATTTATATCGCTCTTCTGGGCCAGATCTTCGTTTCCTCCGGCCTTTCTGTGATCCTGCCGGCAGCGGCGCGGGACATCGGCGGCGAGACGCTCTTCCCGCTGGCCTCTACCATCAGCGGCCTGATCAGCATTGCCGCCATGCCGCTCTTCGGTTACTACGGCGCCAAGAACCCGGCACTCAAGCGCACCCTGATTGCCTTCAGTGTCCTCGTCGGCGCCTTGGTGTCATTCAGCCGCGCCATCGCACCAAGTATGGAATTCATTATCTTCGTCAGCTTTTTCTGGGGTCTGGTCAGCGCAGGCATCTACGTCCTTGGTTTCTCCCTGATCCGCGACATGTATGAGACAGAAAAAGCCGGTTTTTACCTGGGCCTGACAGGCACGATGATGAGTGTGTCCATGCTGATCGGCCCGACGCTGACCGGCATCCTGATCCAGACCGTCAGCTGGCGCGCCGCCTGCCATGTGGTTTGGCCGGTACTGACTCTGGCCGCCGTCCTTATTTTCTTCGGAGTTAACGTTAGCAAGGAGGAAGCAGCGCCCTTGGCCGTGCCTTCCATGAAACAGGTTGATCTGGTCGGTGCCTTCGGTTTTCTTCTTTTCCTCGGCGGCATCATTATGTCCCTCTCCCTGGGGCCGAAATCCAGCACTCCTTCCGCGCTGGAGATGCCCTTCGGCAGTTTGGGCAACAATATCATGATCGCTCTGGCCATTGCCGGTCTCGCCGTCCTGATCGCAATGGTTAAAAAGAAAGGGGACGACGCCATCCTGCCGGCACGGGTCCTGAAAGACCGCAACACACTTTGCCTCACTCTGATCAATTTATTTACGAACTTTTCCAATATGGCCGTATTTTTCTTTATTCCGACCTATGTCATTTACGTCATGGGGAAAGAGGCGACCTGGGGCGGTTTGGCCACCACGGTTTACAGTGTGCTCGGGCTCTTCCTGGCGCCGGTCTTCGGACGGATGATCGCTAAAGCCCGCAATGCCCGCCTGGTGCTGAACATGGGACTGTCCGTCCGTATAGTCAGCACGTTGGCGTTGATCTTTGTCCTCACGCCGACGACTCCTCTGGTCACCCTTTATGTCATCATGTTCATCACCGGTTTCTATGGCGCCCAGCAATCAGCCTTCATTTCGGCGGCGCCTCAGGTGCAGCTGGCGCCGCAAATTCGCGTCCAGGGCAACGCCGTGTTCCAACTGGCTCAAAACCTGGGCAGCGGCATTGGCATGGCGGTCTATACCATGATCATCGGGATGAAAGGTCCTGCCGCCGGGCTGCCTGTGGCCTTTATGATTGCAGTAGGCGCGGCAGTGGTCGCCCTTGTCATCACCCAGTTCCTGGTGCCGCTTAAGGAAACGGTCCAGACGCCGAAGAAAACAACTCTGGAGTCGGCAAGCAGTTGATGAGCAGAAAGGTGATAAAAGAAAGGAGATACCCTTATGGAGACGATTCTCAATAAATACGCCACCAACCAGATATCTTACTATGTGAAGGATCTGGAAGCAGCGGCCAGAGCGCACTCGGCGCTCTTCGGCTCAGGACCTTTCTTCTATATGGATCCACTGACCACCAAGGATATGAACTATCGCGGTCAAAAAATCGATCTGACCATGCAGACCGCTTTCGGCCAATTCGGCGACCTGCAGATCGAGCTGGTCCAGGTCTTCAGTGAACCCAATCCTTACGCCGAGCTGGGGCACTACGGCTTCCATCATTTTTCCAACTGGGTGGACGACTTCGAAGGTGCACTGCGGGAGTTCGCCGCCGCCGGCTTTGAACCGCTTTTTTCCATGCAGTCGGCGGGCGGACTTAAGGCGGCTTATATCGATTGCAAGGAAAAATGGGGGCATTACGTGGAGATTCACGCGCCCAGTATCAAACCCTTCTGGGAGATGATCCGGAAGGCGTCGCTGGACTGGGATGGTAAAGACATCTGGCGCAAGCTGGGCTGATCGTGAAAGGAGTTGTAAGCCATGGCTACTATGAGAGCGGGGATTTATAAAGGTAAGTTGCAGGCGGAGGTCGTGGATATGCCAAAGCCTGGAGTCGGGCCGAAGGACGTCCTGGTCAGGACTGTCCGTTCCTCGATCTGTGGTTCGGACGTATCGGGGGTCGGCGTCGAGGCAGGCGTACAGTTCGGTCATGAGACCGCCGGTTACGTAGCCGGACTCGGCAAGGAGGTCAAAGGTCTCAAGGAGGGCGACCGGGTTTGGATCAACCCCATGAATGCCATGCCCAAGTACCAGACCTGTATGCTCGGCGGTTTTTCCGAGTATATCCTGGTGCCGGACGCCAAGCTGAATCATAACCTATTCTTGCTGCCCGGGGCGATCTCCTGGGATGAGGCATCACTTATTGAACCCTTTGGGGTGGGCACCCGCGGCAAGAACAGGCCGGGCGCCAAACCCGGCGACCATGTGGTGGTTTACGGAGCAGGCTCCATCGGCTTGTTCTGTATCAGCGGGCTCATTGCCCAGGGCATCATCCCTGTGGTTATCGATATCGCCCTCAGTGACTATAAGCGGGCACTGCTGGAGAAGATGGGCGCGGTGATCTGTCCCCTGAATGGGGATAAGTTCAAGTTTTTGAAGGAACACTTCGGCGAGCTGCCCCAACGCCAGAGCGGCAGGGCCATCGATGTGGATATCGTGGTGGATTGCGCGGGAGCCCCCAATATCATTGATGACTTCTTTAAGCTTTGTAAGCCGAATTCCCGGCTTTCGATCGTCGGAGTGAACGCGCGCCCCCAGGAAGTGAACCTGGCGCGGCTGATGAGCACCGAGGTCGTCATGCTGGGTTCCAGCGGCTATGATCTGGCGGATATCGAGGAAGTCATCGACAACCTGGCCCATAAGCGGACCTTGGTCAACGAGATCATTACCCACCACTTTCCTCTTGAACAGCTCAATGAAGCTCTGAACATGGCCGCCGACCGTGAAAAGTCCATTAAGGTCGTCGTGGACATGGAATAGACACCATGATCATGGGAAAGGAGTGATTAACACAGAGTACGAAGACCAGAAAAAGAAAAAACCGACTGTATAATCAGAGAAAGGAGATTTACATGAGCGAATCAAAGGAGCAAGTAAAGACCATTATCCGGGGCATCGCGCCGGGCGGTACCGGCGGCGATCCCGTGGCGGTGGATTCCAAAGACGGCCAAATTGTGCGCATCCGGCCTATGCGCTGGGATGACAAGTATACCCCGGAGGAGTTGGCGCCCAGCATGTGGGAGCTTGAGGTGCAGGGCAAGACTCTGCGGCCTGCGATCAAGACCTCTCCCCCTTATATGGCGCTGGCCTATAAGAACCGCGTCTATTCCAAAAACCGTGTCAAGTATCCCCTGAAGCGCGTAGACTGGGAACCGGGGGGCGACCCGGCCAAGATCAATGCCCAGAACCGGGGCAAGAGCAAGTACAAACGGATCTCCTGGGAAGAAGCCTTGGACATCATGGAATTGGAAATCAAGCGGGTCATGGAGAAATACGGCAAGTATGCGGTGCTCTGCATCGGCGAGGACGGGCACAAAGAGTCCAAGGGCATCCACGCCGCCGGCGGCCTGCATATGATGCTGATGAACCTCATCGGCGGTTACACCCGGGAAACCAGGACACCGGACAGCGTCGAGGGCTTCTATTGGGGGGCCAAGCATGTCTGGGGCTCCGGCTCCAACAAGGGTCTGGGCATGGTCGCACCGCCCCAGACCAACTATACTTCATGGAACGTGGCCCTGGACATTAGCGAGCACAGCGAGCTCATCGCCTTCCACGCCGGCGACCTGGAACTGACCCAGACCTATGCCAGCCAGTTCTGGAGCCAGCTCATTCAATTCTGGAAAGAGCTGGGCAAGGAATTCGTGATCATCGATCCCTTTTGCAACTATACTGCTGTCGCCCACGACAGTATGAAGTGGATCCCCATCCTGCCCAATACCGACTCGGCGCTGGACTTCGCACTCATGTATGTTTGGATCCAGGAAGGCCTTTATAAAAAGGACTATGTGGAGACCCACAGTATCGGCTTCGATAAAGTAAAAGCCTATATTCTGGGCGAGGAGGACGGCATTCCCAAGACACCGGAGTGGGCTGCGCCAATTACCGGTGTGCCGGAATGGACGATCAAAGCCCTGGCCAGGGAATGGGGTACGAAGGTGACCTCCATCGTCCACTTCTCCAGCGGCACCATCAAAGGCCCCTACTCCCATGAAGCGGGACGGACGGAAGCCTATAAGCTGGCCATGCAGGGTCTCGGTGCCCCAGGTGTGCAGCAGATGTATATGAACGCCTCGGATATCGGCCGGCATGCCATATCCAAGTCAACCACCATGCCCTTCATAGTAGCGAGCAAGGCCCGTCAGTTTTATCCCAATCCCCAGACCATTCCCCGCACCATGGTAGCCAAGGCCATCCAGGAGGGCAAGGCGCAATGGTGGGGCAGCCCGCAGATCGTCTATGTGACGACGGAGGATCAATTCACAGAGTACAATTATCCGGCCCCTGCCGACAAAGGCGGCGGCGAATTCCACATGCTCTGGTCCGAGAAACCCTGTAATATGGGCTGCTGGAACGGCGGCTTCAACTACCAGGAGGCCCTGCGCAGCGACAATGTCGAGTGTTTCGTCACCAACCACCAGTGGATTGAGAACGACAGCCTGTTCGCCGACCTGATCCTGCCGGTCACCACCTGTCTGGAAGAGGACGATATCGGCGGCGCCAGCCAGATCGTCGCCGTGAAGCACGCGGGCTTGCAGAATAAAGCCCTCGAGCCGGTGGGTGAGTCCATGAGCGACTATGAAATCGCCGTGGAGCTGGCCAAACGCTTCGGTGTGGACGAGTATATCACGTTGGGCATGGACATTGACGAAGTCCGCGAGTTCGCTTTCAGTGAATCCGATGTGAAAAACGAGATCAGCTGGGAAGAATTTAAGGAAAAGGGCTACTATGTCCCCAAGATCTCTCCGACCTGGAAAGACGACCCGCCCGGTATGAGGCAGTTCTACGAAGAACCGGAGAAATTCCCCCTCGATACCCCCTCCGGCAAGCTGGAATTCTATTCCGAAGCTCTGGCCAAAAACTTCCCGGATGACAAGGAACGTCAGCCGATCGCCAAATGGGTCATCGGCGGCCCGGCCTCCGAGGGCTGGACTCACGATGAGACCCAGCTCGGTGAAAAAGCCAAAACCTACCCGCTGCTTCTGGTCGCTAACCCCGGGCGCTGGCGTGTCCACGTTCAGGGCGACGACATCG
This sequence comes from Desulfitobacterium chlororespirans DSM 11544, assembly GCF_900143285.1. Lineage (NCBI taxonomy): Bacteria > Bacillati > Bacillota > Clostridia > Eubacteriales > Desulfitobacteriaceae > Desulfitobacterium > Desulfitobacterium chlororespirans. The sequence continues at coordinate 382,796 of NZ_FRDN01000004.1, read as the reverse complement.
TATGGTTCCGTGAGATCGAGACCTGTAAGGTTAAAGGGCCCGACGGCTACCTCTACGAACCGATCTGGATCAGTCCCGAGGACGCGGAGAAACGCGGGATCAAGAGCGGCGACATCGTCAAACTGACCAACGATCAGGGGACGATTTTAGTGGGAGCCAAAGTCTCTCAGCGCGTCATCCCGGGCGCGGTTATCGTGAACAAAGGCTCCAGGGTCGACCCGATCGCCCCCCATCTTGACCGCGGTGGTTCCACGAACCTGCTCAGCCCGCCCAGAGGAGTCTCCAAGCACTGCTGGGGCTTCCCGGTTACCGGCTATCTGGTGGAAGCAGCGAAGCTTGAACAAAGTGAGTATGACGGATGGAAGCAGAAGTACCCGGAAGCCTTTGCCAGGGATTATGATCCGGCCGTAGGCATCAATTATACGTCATGGGTGGAAGGAGGAGCAGAATGAAAGTCTTTGTTATCAATATCGACAAATGTGTGGGCTGCCACGGCTGCCAGGTAGGCTGCAAGGACGAGCACTGCGGCAACGACTGGTCACCCTACGCCAAGCCTCAGCCTGAGATCGGCCAGTTCTGGATCAAGGTCAACCAGCAGGAGCGGGGCGCCAAACCCCATGTCAAGGTAACCTACTTCCCCGTACTCTGCCAGCACTGCGATAATGCTCCCTGCATCAAGGCCGGCCGGGGCGCCGTTTATAAGAGGGAAGATGGTCTGGTGCTCATCGATCCGGACAAAGCAAAGGGAATGAAGCAGCTCGTCGATTCTTGTCCCTATCATGCGATCTATTGGAACGAGCAGGAGCAGCTGCCCCAGAAGTGCACAGGCTGCGCACACCTCCTCGACGGCGACCACCCGATCAGTGTGCCAAGATGCTTTGACAATTGCCAGGTCGGCGCCATCCTTTTCGGGGAGGAGTCGGAAATGGATCTTCAAGGCACCGAGATTTTCCATCCGGAATACGGTACCAAGCCCAGGGTTTATTATCGGGGATTGCCGAAGCGGTTTGTGGCCGGAACCATCTATGACCCGGCGGCAAAAGAGGTCATCATCGGCGCCAGATGTACTCTGAACAGCGTGGACGGCAAGGTTGCCGCCATTGCCGAGACCAATAATTACGGCGACTTCTGGTTAAGGAATCTGCCTGAAGACGATTTCACCCTGACGGTAACTGCAGGCAAAAAGACTAAGATCCTGAATGTCAGCACGAAAGAGATGGACATTGGTTTAGGGGATGTCCCCTTAGCCTAGACAAGATTTGCGCGGGCGTAAGAGGAGGGTTTTCACAAGCCCCCCTCCTGCGCTGCGGGCTCCCCTCATAGTGTTCCCCGTCCCTATCCATGCGGAACTAGTTTAGAGGCCCATACTATGGTAAATGATGTAAAGGAATAACAATTATGAAGAAGCAATGTTTAGAAAGAAAAGTGAGGCCGCTGCTTATAGGCAAGCAATCAGCAATCAGTACAGAAGAAAAAAACAGCCTTACCTTTGACAATATAGTCGGTGATAGTCATCTGATCCGGCAAGCATTGGAACAATCTCAGCGCTTTGCTTCCTCATTGGCCAATATATTGATCCTAGGCGAGACAGGAACGGGCAAAGAACTCTTTGCGGAGGCCATTCACAATGAATCCCGTCCCGACGGGCCTTTTCTTGCCTTAAATTGCGCCGCTATACCCAAGAGCCTCATTGAAAGCGAATTGTTTGGTTACGACAACGGTGCTTTTACAGGTGCCAATAAAAACGGCAGCCTGGGGAAGATCGAACTGGCCCAGGGAGGAACCCTGCTTCTCGATGAAATAGGGGATATGCCCCTGGAAACCCAGGCCGTGCTCCTCAGGGTGTTGGAAAACAAGCAGGTGATGAGGGTAGGCGGAAAAGAATACCGGCCGGTGGACTTCAGGCTGATCGCATCAACCCATAAAGATCTCCAGACAGCGGTTAAAAACGGACAATTCAGGCAGGATCTGTACTATCGCCTTAATGTCCTGAAGGTAAATATCCCTCCCTTAAGACAGCGCGGGAGAGATGTAATTATCCTGGCCGAATATTTTATCAATACTTACTGTGATGATCGCTTTAGCAAAACCAAAAAACTTCAGCTGAGTCCGGCCGCCAGGGATATTTTGCTGAAATACGATTGGCCCGGAAATATCAGACAGTTAGAAAACGCCATGATTTATGCCCTGAATATGATAGACACAGATGTCATTGCGCCTAGACATTTACCTGATGAAATTATTGACAGCATAGCTCAAGCCGGGACAGAAGTCCAGATATCAGGACAAAGGACCAGAGGGAGCAAGGTCATACAATTTGGAGAAACGGAACAAACATGTTCACTCCGCGAAGCGGAACAGACTTGTATTATAAAGGCCATGATCAAATCCGGCAATAATATCGCTTTAGCAGCAGAGCTGCTGCAAGTCAGTAAATCCACTTTGTATAGGAAATTAGAAATGTTCAAGGCACAGGAATAGGTAATCATTTTATATATTCAGCAAAATCAAGGATCGGAGTGAACGTATAAATGAAAGAAAATAAGAATTTCACGTCAGTGACAATCAACTGCAATACGCTGACGAATGAGCAAATCCGGCAAAAGAATATGGGCAGTATCCTTAAGTTTTATCAACACTTCAGGACGAATCCGGAGGAATTCAACAAACTTTGGACAGATGACTGCCTTTTGTTATTTCCAATGGGCCTTGATGAAACAGAGGTCAAGCTTCAAGGAATCAAAAATCTGGGGCATATATTTAATGATATCAACAGCTTGATTGGAAAATATGATTGGATTATCCAGGAGATTATCTGTGGAGAGGATCCGAATGTCTTCGTTTTAAGAGTCTACAGTGACATTGACGTTGATGTGGATCCTTCAAAATCTTCCAGATTTAGAAGGATGGCTTATAAAGGGACATATATTCATATCTTCAAATTTGAGAACTTTAAGATCAAAGAATGGATTGAAGCGATAAATTCCTATGTGACGGCTCAGAATATGGGCTTAGGCGTTTTTAAGGAATAGAGCTGTCTAAAAAATAAATAGGGAGGCAGAATTGCCATGGGAGTATGTGTAATTACCGGTGGCGCTGGTGGTATGGGCATCGCCATTGCCAGAATGCAGGGAAAAGAGCACAATTTGCTGCTGGTCGACGTTTCTCAAGTCAAACTGGATGCTGCGCTGGAGACTCTTAGGGAAGATGGCATACAAGCTGCAGCGGCAGTATGCGATATTTCCGACAGAGGGTGCGTGCAGGCACTGGCGGAAAGGGCAGCCGCCATGGGAGAAATCAGCGCTGTTATCCATACAGCCGGTTTATCCCCAACGATGGCTTCAGCCCCCAGAATCGTCCAGGTCAACGCTCTCGGCACTTACTACATTATTGAGGAATTTTTCAAGGTAATGGGTGAAGGCTCCAGCATGGTTACAGTAGCCTCTCTGGCCACCCACATGATGGCGAGGAACGCCGGGGAAAGCATCCATGCCGTGGTGGATCATCCTGACGACCCTGATTTTGAGAAGAGGCTGAACCAGCTTATTGACGGTATGGCCGTCGCAGGGAATACACCTGCTGCCGGTGTTGCCTACTCTGTAAGCAAATACTTCTCCTGGCGGTATACCCGGCGCAATGCCCTGCGTTTTTGGTCCAAAGGCATCAGAATCAACTGTGTGACCCCAGGCAATATAGCCACTCCCATGGGCAAGGCGGAAGAAGCGGGCTGCGCAAGGACGGCTGCCCATATGGCAATCAAACGTTACGGCACTCCGGAAGAAATCGCCGCCGCCGTTGTCTTCCTGACCAGTGCTGCCGCCGGAGACACCACCGGGGCCGACCTGCCTGTGGACGGAGGTTTTTGCTGCTGCACCACGTTCCCCCAGGTCGGAGTTTAATATGAAGCGCACAACGTGCGTACAACAGGAGGAATAAAAATGGGCAATGCAAAGGGAAGACTGGAAGGCAAGGTGGTCTTGATCACCGGAGCAGGGAATGGAATCGGATATGCCGCCACAAAGCTTTTGGCCGGGGAAGGAGCCAAAGTAATCGCCGCAGACATTCTGGAAAAAGATTTGGCCGGATGGAATGGTGTGGAAAACGTGATTCCGGTACTGGCCGATGTTACCAAGCTTGAAGATATTGAGCGCATGGTGGGAGAAGCGGAAACCCGGTTCGGCAGATTGGACGCCATCTGCAATATTGCCGGTATCAACGATCTCAGCTATCCCTTGGACGCTACCGATGATGAGCGGTGGGACCGGGTGCACAATATCGATCTGAAGGCTCCTTTCAGGATCTGCCGCAGGGCGCTCCCGACGATGATTCAAGGCGGCGGTGGTTCCATTGTCAATATTGGTTCATATGCCGCCCTGCGCGGCAATCACGGTCCAAGCTATACGGCGGCCAAAGCCGGGGTTGTGGGCCTGACCAAAAGCATCGCCTTTGCTTATGGCAAGCAGGGCATCCGCTGCAACATCATTCATCCGGGCGGAACGAGAACTGATATTGGCGCCCATTCCGGCGGGGATTATCATCCGGCCGGACAGGCCTTATCGAAAATCATCGCGGCGCTGCCTGTCAATTGGTATGGTGTGCCTGAGGATATTGCCAAAACCTGCTTATTCTTATGCAGCGATGATGCCAGGCAGATCAATGGTGCAGAGATAGCAGTGGATGGCGGCATGAGTGTCTGCTAAGGTCGGAATAAGGTTTGTTTTATGAAATTCGCTTCGAAGCATAGTAACTGATTGAAAACCCAAAGGCTTTGCATTCTTCTTGTGATAAACAAGGGGAGGATGTTAAAGCCTTTTTTTGTTGCCCGTGAAAGCCGAAGGGAAAGGTTAGCAGGGCTAAAGGTGTTAAATATGGTAACCGATTTGGAATTTACAGATGGGCCAAATGGATAAAAAACGGATAAATCAAGCATTGCGGGAATTGGCACGGATTATGCAATAGCAATATTGAGGTGTGAAATATATTACCACTATAAAGGAGAGGAAATGAAATGTGTTTTAGACCACCAGCTGCACAGAAGCCAATTAAATGCCCTGCGTGCGGCGCGTTAAATCCGCCGGCTGCTAAGGAATGCAACAAGTGTAAAACCAAGTTTGAAAACAAAGATGAATAAATCTTTTGTTTTAACCGGGGGCTAACAACCTTGGTGCAACATTACTTTTTTAGGGGGTGAGGGATGAAGAATTGACTCATGTTGGGGCTTTATATGAAATTAAGTAAGGAGTGAAAGAGTTGTCAAAGAAAAGTGAAGAAAAATCTTTTATCAAAGGACTGGGCTGGTGTGGTTTTGGTGTTGGGTCAAATTCAGCCTCCGTTGATGTTAAAGATGGAAAAGTGATTCGGATACGTCCATTTCACTTTGACGATGAGTATGCGCCTGAAGACATGAAACCCTGGAAAATCAAAGCGCGTGGGAAGGTTTTTGAACCGACCATGAAATCGTTGCTGCCGCCTTTCAGTATAGCCTATAAAAAACGGACGTACTCACCGAACCGAATTCCTTATCCGCTTAAACGTGTGGATTGGGATCCGAACGGTGAGCGCAACCCTCAAAACCGGGGCAAAAGCAAATTTGTACGCATCTCCTGGGACGAGGCAACAGATCTGGTTGCCAGTGAATTAGAACGAGTCCAGAAAAAATATGGACCATTATCCGTTCTCGCTCAGGCTGATGGTCACGGAGACACCAAGTGCATCCATGGACCCCATGGCTGCCAGACCAAGCTTTTGAACATTATGGGGGGGTATACCCTTCAGGCCAGGAACCCGGACAGCTGGGAAGGCTGGTATTGGGGAGCCAAGCATGTATGGGGTCAAGACCCTGTTGGACAGGGTAATCAAAACAACCTCTGGCAGGACGTTGCCAAAAATACGGGAATGCTGCTCTACTGGGGATGTGATCAGGAGACGAATACCTGGGGGTGGTCTGGTCAACAAGCCAGCCGCTTAAGCTATTGGTTTACCGAACTGGGAATCAGATCGATCTATATTTGTCCGGATCTCAATTATGCTGCAGCTGTTCATGCGGATAAATGGATTCCCGTAAACCCCAATACCGATGCGGCCCTGCAGTTTGCGATTGCTTATACTTGGATCAAAGAAGATATTTATGACAAGGAATATTTGGCAACGCACGCCCATGGATTCGATGAGTTCAAGAAATATGTAGTGGGTGAAGTAGACGGAATTGCCAAAACACCGGAATGGGCAGCACCACTTTGCGGAGTTCCTTCCCGGACAATTAAAGCGCTGGCCAGAGAATGGGCCGAAGTCGCAACGACAATTGTCCATTGCAACGGGGGATCCTTTATCAGATCCACCTATTCATCCGAGCCGGGGCGCTTGGAAATATGTCTCCTCGGAATGCAGGGGTTAGGTAAACCGGGAAGAAATCAGCTGAAAATGATTGAGTGGGGTCTGTTTGGAATGGACAGTCAAGTGCCGCATCCGCGAGCTGAGGTGATCCCAAATGCTTCTGGCGCATACAATGGAATGTTTAGCGATATGCCTCAGCAGTTTATTCCCAAAACTTTGATACCTGAAGCCATTTTGAGTGATACACAAATCAGCTGGCATGGGACGACCCTGAACTCATCTCCGCGGGAAGATCAATTTATTGAATACAAATATCCCATTGATGACGGCGGCACCGAAATCCACATGATCTGGACCGACACACCCTGCTGGACGACTTGCTGGAACGGCGGAAACAAAATGATCGAGGCTCTCCGTTCCCCTAAGATTGAATTTGTTTTAGCCCAGCATCCCTGGCTGGAAAACGACTGTCTGTTTGCTGATATTCTTCTGCCAATCAATACGAAATTGGAAGAAGAAGATTTTTCTGTCGATCAGTTCAGCGGCCAGTTCCATCAAGTTTTTTATGAGGGACAATGCATGGAGCCCCTATTCGAATCCAAGAGCGATTATGAAGCGGTATGCGAAGTAGCCAAGAAGCTTGGGCTTTATGAAGAATATACCAAGGGGAAATCAGTAGAAGAGATGATCCAATCAGGTTATCAAGTATGCGGTATTGCAGATAAAATTTCTTATGAAGAATTCCGGAAAAAGCAATACTATGTGGTTCCGACTGCCGAAGGCTGGGAAGACGATCCGGCGGGCTTTGAACCTTTTTGTCAAGATCCGGAAAGCTCTCCGCTACAAACCCCTACAGGTAAATTGGAATACTTCTCGACAGAGCTTGCCGAATACTTCCCGGATGATGAGGAAAGAAAACCGGTTCCGCAGTGGATTCCTTATGGTGAATCCCATAGTGAGAGCTTGCTGCATCCAAGGTCGGAAAAGTATCCGTTCCTGATTGTATCCAACCACCCACGCTGGCGGGTTCATGCCAACATGGATGATTTCACCTGGTTACGTGAAATTGAAACGTGTAAAGTAAGAGGCGCCGACGGCTATATGTATGAGCCTGTGTGGATCAACCCCATTGATGCTGACAAACTAGGTATCGTAAACGGTGATATCGTTAAGGTGCTTAACGACAGAGGTATGGTTCTTGGGGGTGCTTATGTGACGGAACGCATTATCCCCGGCACTGTCTACCAGGATCACGGTGCCAGACTGGATCTGATTGTTCCAGGTGAATGCGATCGCGGCGGTGCCAACAACCTTATCGCACCCGGACAGATCATGTCGAAAAACTGTGCCGGTGAGGTCACCAGCGGCTACCTGGTTGATGTTGAAAAAGCAGATATTAATGAACTGAAAGCAAACTATCCGGAAGCGTTTGCCAGGAAATATCATAAAGATGCGGGGATTGTCATCGATTCCTGGATCGAAGGAGGTGTATGATCATGAAAGTATTTATCGTTGATATTGCAAAATGCAATGGTTGTCACAACTGTCAGATTTCCTGCAAGGATGAACACGTTGACAATGATTGGTCTCCCATTGCCAAGCCGCAGCCGGATACAGGGCATTTTTGGATGAAATTGAACCAAACTGTTCATGGCCAGGTACCGAAAGTCAATATCGAGTATGTAGCCAGACCCTGCATGCATTGCGCTGAGGCACCGTGCCTGAAGGTAGCAGAAAATGGAGCCGTTCACAGACGCAATGACGGGCTGGTTATTATTGACCCTGAAAAGGCTAAAGGACAAAGGAATATTATGGATGTTTGCCCGTATGGTGCAGTGTACTGGAATGATGAACTGGATCTTCCCCAAAAATGTACGGGTTGTGCCCATCTGGTGGATGAAGGCCGAGAGCCCAGATGTGTGGATTCTTGTCCAACTGGTGCCTTACTCTTTGGTGAGGAAAGCGAATTCAAGGATCTTATCGCCCAAGCTGAAGTTATGAAGCCGGAGTACGGGACCAAGCCCAGTGTTTACTATCTGAATGCTCCCAAACTGTTTGTTGCCGGCGAGATCTATGATCCGGCAATCGACGAGTGTCTAAAAGACGTGGAAGTCACCTTGACGAATGAAGAAAGTGGACAAGTCTACGTTCAAAAAACAGACCGGTTTGGCGATTATTGGTTCAAAAAACTTACTGCCGGCTCATATTCCCTTAAGGTTGCCAAGGCAGGTTATAAACCTTATGAGAAAAAAGGGATCAATGTAACCAAAAGCTTAAAAGTCGAAGATATTGCGATGGCAAAGTAGTCTGAATGCCCCCCTTCAAAGCCTTCAAAGGGGGGCGCCTCCCCGAAAAATATAAGGAAAAGATTACTATAGTACCTAAACGCAACAAAGACGTTCCAAAATAAAAGGAGGGTTAAATCATGGATGCGGTTAAGAAACTAGCGGGAGCTTTTATCGTCGGCGGCATTTTTGGGCTTATGGGTCAATTGCTTATGGTGCTGATTGGCGGAGTTTTGGGACCCGGATACGGCCCCGAGCTGGTCGGTCCTCTAGTGCTTGGCGTAATGGGGATCATTGGCGGTGTGCTATTTGCTTGCGGGCTTTATCAAAAGATTGAAAAAGTTGGCGGCTTTGGCGCAATTATGCCATTCTGTGGTCTCGCGGCAGCTGTAGCCGGCGCTATCTGCGGCATTCGGGGGAGCGGTGCGCCGCTTGGGAAAGCCATTGTTAATGGACTGAAACCATTTGTGATATTTGTCGTCATTGTTGTGGTCGTGTCTGCTCTGATAGGAGCCGGTGTAACGTTAATAGCATAGGAGGTTATTATTTATGATATTCCTTAATGCATTTATTCTTGGAGGCATCATGTGCCTGATCTTCCAGATTCCGCTTATGTACACTAAACTTGGAGTGTTTAAACTACTCGGTATCGCGTTTATTTTGGGAGCCATCCTGACACCGTTTGGCGTCATAGATCAATTGATGCAATATGCGAGTGGCGGTCTTAATGTGATGATCCTTGCTGCAGGCAATGTTGCATACAGTATCGGTTCATTAGCGGTTGCCGGTATCTGGCCTGCAAGCCTATCCGTATTAGTAACTCTCCTCGGTATCGTTCTTTTTGTTTTCCTTTGTGGTGTCTTAGGTGCCCTGGCATACTTGAAAATGCACAAACAGCCCATAATGGAAGCAGCAAAAGAAAGCGATGTAGAATGTTAGAATTTGTACATTTAATGCATAATAATCTCTATGAAAAATGATTGTGAATCCATAAGCTGGAAAAAGGCTAAAGGAGGATGGTAAAAAGAGTGACAGGAATATCCAGCACGCAAATCAAAAATAAGCCAGTAGGAAGAAGGAGGAAAAACGATGGAATTCAAAACTCAAAACGACTCTAAAGCTCTTCCGTGGAAATGGGAAGAAGACGGTTATACGGTATTTCGCAGCAATGCACGTACTGGCCCTGGCTGTCACGACAACTGTGGTGTCTTAATGTATGTAAAAGATGGTAATTTGATGAAAATTGAAGGCGACCCGGAGAATCCCTACAATCAGGGAAGACTTTGTCCCCGTTGTTTGGCGGGAAAGGAAATGATCTATCACCCTGATCGTCTTTTACACCCGATGAAACGTATTGGGGCGCGCGGCGAAAATAAATGGGAAAAAATCACCTGGGATGAAGCATATGATCTATGCGAAAAAAAGATTAAGGAAGTTGCTGATAAATACGGTTCGGAATCCATTGTTGTTATGCAGGGAACCGGACGCGATATCAACGGTTATGGTCCCCGTACGGCAAAATCCTTCAATACGCCTAATTATGCATCCTTTTTAAGCGGCAATGGTTGCTACATCCCGCGGCTGGTAAGTACTGCTTTCAAGATGGGAGATTTCCCTATTGCCGATTACTCCCAATTTTCAATAAAGCGCTATGAGGATCCAAAGTGGGTTCCCCCGGGTATTATTGTGATATGGGGTAACAATCCGGTCGTTGCCAACTCCGACGGAACTCTCGGTCATTGGATTGTCGAATGTATGAAGCGCGGCAGCGAACTGATTGTCATTGACCCCAAGCTGACATGGATCGCGTCAAGAGCAAAATATTGGCTACCTGTGCGTCCAGGCACCGACGCGGCTTTAGCTATTGCTTTTGCAAATGTTATTTGTGCCGAAGGGCTTGAAGACAAAGAATTTGTTAAAAAATGGACAAGCGGCTTTGAAGATTTTAAGAAAAACAGCGAGGAATACCCGCCGGAAAAAGTTGCGGATATTTGCGGTATTGATAAACAGCTGATTATCGACGCAGCCCGTGCTTTCGCAAATGCGGAATCAGCCTGTTTACAATGGGGTGTCGCCATGGATCACAATTCGGAGGGTTTCCTGACCGGTATGGCGATATTGGATCTTGTGGCTTTAACAGGCAACATTGAAAAGCCCGGCAGTATGGTGATAGCGCATCCTTGTTTCGGAGTAGCGGATACTTGGCAGCCGGCTTCAGGAACATCCGTGGAAGACGAAGAAAAGATGGCAAAACAGTTAAACCAAAAATACCCCGCATTACAGGCTGGCCGTATGTGCAGTCCCGATATGATTCTCGAAGCAATGGAAACGGCTGAACCCTATCCTGTCAAGGCCTTATGGCTGCAAACAACGAACCCGATTGTCTGTATGGGCGGGGAGTCCAAACGAGTCTTGAAAGCATGTCAAACGCTGGATTTCATTGCCGTTGTTGATATGTTTATGACCCCGACAGCACTGGCGCTGGCGGATGTGATATTGCCCGCCGCCTCCTTTGCCGAGCGCATTGGACTCATCGGTCACCAACCTTATTATCTTGGTCCTATTATTCAGGCTATCGAGCCATTGGGTGAATGTAAGTCGGATCAACAGATCATTTACGAAATTGGCAAGCGCTTTGATCCCACAGGGAACCCATGGAAAAACGATGAAGAATTCTACAACTTTGTATTGAGAAATACGCCGTTGAAGTATGATGAGTTAAAAGAGCAGACATGGTTATATCCGGAATTTGAATATTATAAGCACGAAAAAGGCCTGCTCCGCGAAGATGGCCAGCCGGGATTTAACACCTCGGATGGTAAATACCAATTCAATTGTGAGACTCTTGGCTTTTTCGGTCTTGAGACACTCGCAAGTTTTGAAGAACCCCCGGAAAGTCCTGTTACAACACCAGAGCTGGCCAAAGAGTATCCCCTGGTACTCACCACCGGTGCGCGTCGTTGGGGTTTTTTCCATTCTGAACACCGTCAGAGTCCGTCAATGCGTCGTTTGCATCCTTTTCCCCAAGTAACCATGAACCCTGAAACCGCCGCAAACTATGGTATCAAAGAAGGCGATTGGGTGAAAATCGAAAATAATCTTGGTGAATGCAGGATGAAAGCGGAATTCCTCGAAGGGATGCGTAAGGATACTGTGTCGGCCGACCATGCCTGGTGGTTCCCGGAAAGAGATCCTGAGGATGGTACCTTATTTGGCGCCTTTGAATCCAATATTAATTTACTGGTGCCCATGCGCCCCGGCAAATCCGGATTAGCTAACTCATACAAAACACTGCTCTGCAAGATCAGTAAAGCTGATTGAAAAGATTCGAATGAAAGGGGATTGAACCCATGACTAAAGGACTTTTAATTGATTACAAATATTGCACCGGATGTCACACTTGTGAAATCGCTTGTCGTCAGGAGCACGAATTCGAGCCAACCAAAGACGGCATAAAATTAAATAGCATCGGACCGACACCTTTGCCCTTTGGACGATACCAATATGATTATTTTCCCTCACCAACTGATTATTGCGATAGTTGCGGGAACCGGACTTCTAAAGGAAAGAAACCCTCTTGTGTCCAACACTGTCAGGCTGGGTGTATTGAATATGGGGATGTTCAGGATTTGGCACCCAGAATCACGCATGAAAAAATGGTTCTTTTTACTTTAAACAAAACGTTATAGCGGGCTTAACATCATAGTTACAGGTGAATACCTGTCTTCAAGGTTTAAAAGAATGATTCGATAAACGAATATGAAGAAAAGTGCGTTTCCTGAGCAAGGAAGCGCACTTGTAATTGGTGTGCCACCCATGAAATGAAAAACTAAACCTCGAACATGTCGATAAAAAATTGCAAAAATTGATTCGGTTAGGAAAGGTCTAAACAGTTTATACGGAGGAGGATTTATCATGTCAGATCAAAATTGTGATATTTTAGAATGTATCACAAGAGCCGCTCCGTTTTATCAGAAGGTTATACCGCTCGATAGTGTGATTCTTGTCTGTGACACGAAATCAATCACTGCTTTAGCAATGGGGGATAAAATGAGGGCCACTGGCTTATCAGTTGGTCAATCGATTGAAGTTCTGGATGGTGTTTCTGGAGTAGTTCGGACAGGTCAACCACTCTTAGGAGAAATCGTTAACGAGACCGATACTTTCGGCTTTCCATTCAAGGTTTGTACCATACCTATAGCTGGAGATAGGGGTCAGACCGTCGGAGCTATATCGTTTACTTCGAGTATGGAAAACCAGTCTGCACTTTATGACGTAGCTCAGTCGTTGTCGGCCGTATCTCAGGAAATTTCAGCGACAAGTGAGGAGTTGGCCAATTCAGCCCAGGGGTTAGCCCATGAAATCATTAGCATTAAAGCGATGTCTGAAAAAATTGTGGAGCAAATCAAAAAAACTGACGAAGTCCTTAAATTCATCAAGGATGTGGCAGCCAACTCCAACCTTCTCGGGCTTAATGCAGCGATTGAGGCAGCCAGAGCAGGCGAACAAGGCCGGGGCTTTGCCGTTGTTGCTGAGGAAATCCGAAAAATGGCGACAAACAGCAGCTCGTCGATCAACGATATCAACGGTATCATTATGACTATTCAAAATGACTTTAGGGAGTTAATCAACCGTGTTAACCAAGTATCCGAATTGGGAGAAAGTCAAGCTGCTGCATCGGAGCAGATCACTGCGTCAATGTCGGAAATGGTTGCGTCTACCGACAAAGTTATGCGGGTTGCTGAAATTGTTTAAATCTCAGTTGTCATAAAGGCGAAGACCTACTTAACAACAAAGGTGTGCGGCTTGAATCACCATATAATTTAGGCAAGAACTAAAAGTGTTAAATATGGTAACCAATTTGGAAATTTTGATGGTTCTATTGGATGAAACCCGGCAAAACTAAGAGCTTTCGTCATTGGTACAAATATTGCAATATAAGGGACATGTATAAATTTTATTCTAAAGATAAGGAGATTGTTCATGATCATCATTGGTGAAAAAATCAACGGTGCGATCCCTTCCGTAGCGAGAGCCATCGCTGAAAAGGATGCCGGCTTTATCCGCAATCTTGCTAAAATTCAGTCCGATGCCGGCGCGGATTTCATTGATGTCTGTGCATCTACAGACGTCAGCATCGAACTCGAAACCTTGAAATGGCTGATCGATCTGGTACAGGAGGTGACCGACACCCCGATTTGTATTGACAGCCCCCATGCCCAGACCTGTGTCGCAGCCATTGAGTTCTGCAAACGGCCGGGACTCATTAACTCCGTATCCGGCGAAGGTGACAAGATCGATGCCGTGTTTCCAGTAATTGCCGATACCAAATGGCAATGTGCTGCTCTTTTGTGTGATGACAGCGGAATTTCCAAGACAGCTGAGAAACGCCTCGAAGTATTCACGAACATTATGAAAAGAGCCAAAGAATTTGGTATTGCTCCGTCCCGCCTGCACATTGACCCGCTCGTCGAAATGCTCTGCACCTCGGAAGACGGCATCAATATGATCGCGGACGTGATCAGAGAGATTAAGAGACAGTATCCGGCCATCCACATCACCGGCGGATTCAGCAATATTTCGTTTAACCTGCCGGCCAGAAAACTCGTGAACCAGGCCTTCTGTGTTCTGGCGATAAACGCCGGTATGGACAGCGGTATTCTCGATCCGACCAACCAGGATTTGGTCGGGATGATCTACGCCGCGGAAGCCCTTCTGGGCCAGGATGAATACTGCATGGAATACATCGGCGCCTTCAGAGAAGGAAAATTTGGTCAGAAAAATAGCGCTTAAATTTGTTCCTGTATAGGTGTTCTATTCATAAAGTGTTGTTTGATTCATTAAATAAATTAAACATTATAAGGAGGATCTTTTAAATGGCTAAAATTCAAGAAGTTAAAGCAGCGGTAGAGGCAGGAAAAACAAAACTGGTAGTTGGTTTGGTTCAGGAAGCTCTGGCTGAAGGAAGTGCAGCCCAAGACATTCTGCAGGAAATGGTAGACTCCATGGGCGTTATTGGCGACAAATTCTCCACAGGCGATATCTTTGTACCGGAAATGCTGATGGCTGCCAAAGCAATGGCAAAGGGTGTGGATGTTCTGAAACCGCTCTTGGCCGGTGACAGCTCCAATTCCTTAGGTACCTGCGTTATCGGGACCGTCGCAGGCGACCTGCATGACATCGGTAAAAACCTCGTTTCCATGATGATCGAAAGTGCCGGGTTTACCATAATTGACCTCGGCGTAGACGTACCTACGACCAAATGGATTGATGCGATCAAAGAAAATCAAAACGTCACATTAGTAGCCTGTTCAGGACTTTTGACCACCACCATGCCGGCACTGAAAGAAGCTGTTCAGTCAATCAAAGGCAGCGGAGTGACCGGGGTGAAAGTTATCGTCGGTGGAGCGCCCGTTACCCAGGCATACGCCAATGAAATCGGTGCCGACGGATTTGCTCCGGATGCCGGAAGCGCTGCTGTCAAAGCGGTTGAATTGGTCAAAGCTTAGTAAAATGATGAATTTAGCTAGTTATTTAAAATATAAGGAGGGCAAATTCTCATGTTAACAAAGAGACAAAATTTATTGGAAACTATTAAAGGCGGGAACCCGGATCGTTTCGTCAATCAATATGAGTTTTTGAATTTGATTATGGAAGCACCCTTAGGACTTGAGATGTATTACGGTAAGACTTGGAAAGATATTTGGGGTATTACATGGAATTGGCCGGAAGATCAAATCGGCTGGTTCCCTGTCCATGGTGAGGAACACACGGTTTTGAAGGATATCACCCAGTGGAAGGAACAAGTGAAAATACCTCCGATTGAGACTTCCGATGAAGCATGGGCTCCGGCTATTGCTCATGCCAATTCCGTTGACCGTAACGAGGAGTTTGTAGCAGGATTTTTTGTACCAGGCCTCTTTGAAATGACGCACCTCCTGATGGGTATGGAAAATGCTTTAACAGCCTTTTATGAAGAACCGGAAGCTATGCATGAATTAATTGAAGCCCTTACTCAGCGTGAACTGGAATGTGCCAAAGTGATCTGTGAGAAAATTCATGTGGATGCTATGTTTCATCATGATGACTGGGGCAGCCAAATAAACTCCTTCCTTTCTCCTGAAATGTTTAAAGAGTTCTTCGTGCCTTATTACAAAAGAATATATGCTTGCTATAAAGCCAATGGTGTCGAATTAATCGTTCATCACAGCGATTGTTATGCCGCTAACCTGGTCCCCTTTATGATCGAAATGGGAATCGATATCTGGCAGGGCGTTATGAATACGAATAACATCCCTGAGCTAATCAAGCAATATGGAGGACAAATCTCCTTCATGGGAGGACTCCACAGTGGTTTGGTTGATTTTCCGGCTTGGACGCCAGAAAATTGTGCCAAGCATGTGGAAGAGGCTTGCAAAGCAAATGGTAAGAAATACTTCATCCCATGTCTGACCTCGGGTCAGCCATTAAGTGCTTTCCCAGGTGCCTATGATGAAGTAAGTAAACAGATCGACAGAATGAGCAAGCAAATGTTCTAAATAGTTAATCAGTTCCTTTTAAGCACCTTTAAAGGCACCTTTTGGAATTACTTCATCCATACAGAAAGTCGTATCTTCATCCGAATTACTGTATAATTATGCTGAGGCGGAATAAGACGTGTAATATAAAAGAAAATAAAACTTAATGGATGAATTTATTTTATCTTTATATAATATCGATTTGAGATTCTATAATATCCGTTTAGCAGGTCATATAATCTGATAAACGGATATTTGTTATTATGCTATTTACTGAAGCTTAAAAAAATCAAACAGATATACCATTAGCAATGGTATAATTACACTTAATAATACTATGAAAAAAGCTAATGCTGGGAGGTCTTTGGATATGAACTTTACTAATACTCAGATTGAATTAAGTAATCCTTCTGATTTCGATTGTCTTTTCCAGTCGTTTAATATAGATAGTGAGTTATGGGACAATATCCTGGAATTGAAAACTGAATTTATCAATAAGAATAGCGACTTAAGGCGTTCAACCATTATCCCCCGCGAAATCGCCGAATCCTGGCTCAGATCAAAAAATAATAAAATTGATCCCTATACCAAATTGATTGGGAAAAAATTAACTAAGAATGAATTTGAGAATAGAATCCAGAGAAGAAAACTGCTGGTTAGTACAGCTTCCTCCTATATTAAAAAATTCATACCGATTTTAACTGCCTCGAATTATTTGATGAGTTTAACAGATGAAAATGGCGTAGTTTTGTTGAGCGAAGGGTCAACAGAAATAGCATCTGGA
>NZ_FRDN01000004.1:0-65867 GCF_900143285.1 Desulfitobacterium chlororespirans DSM 11544 | reverse complement strand
GCGCTGCCCTCAAACTCCCGAGGTTTATCCGCTTGAAGCTTACCGATGAACAAAAAACGGCGGAAGACATCTCCACCGTTCATCGTATAAGCTGCGACAGGCGTTGGGTCGCTCCTCAGCGTGGCCCTAGTTATGCCGCAATAATAGTATTGCCAATTATCTGGATGATTATTCCATTTACACTGAAATAGATTCACACCCCATGTTTAAGTTTTTGACAGTGAAAAAGTTTACCACTTAGCTTCTAAAGATAGGGAAATACTCTTGCAGGTATTTCCCTTGGCTCTAATTACTCGTGTTAGAATACTCGGCTCTATACGGATGATCAGAATTCATATTCAATACATGGGATCTGAACGTCAATCGGTCAATAAGAGCCGTAACCATGGTGGTGTTTTCAAACATGGTGACCCAATCAGAGAACTTTAGGTTGGTTGAGACGATCACACTCCGGCGTTCGGCTCTGTCCGCAATAACTTTGAACAATAATTCCGATTGATGCCGATTAAAGGTCAGGTAACTTAATTCATCAATAATTAACAGATCCGTCTTAGCAAGCTGCTTCTCAATCTTAAGGAGTTTTTTGTATTCCTGAGCTTCTATCAGTTCATTAGAAAGATTAGCTGCAGTATAAAACTTTACATTCATCCCTTGCATGCAAGCTTTGACACCAAGAGCTATACTCAGGTGAGATTTGCCTGTCCCGGGGTTTCCGATCATCACGACGTTCTGTCGTTTACTCACAAAGTCACAGCTTCCCAGTTCATGGATAAAGGCTTCGGTAAGATGTTCAAAGTAACTGCAGTCCAGCTCGTCAAGGGTCTTGATGTAAGGAAAATGAGCTGTTTTAATTTTTCGGCGATGGCTGCTTTCCATGCGAGAATCCAGTTCCATTTTCATAAGGGCGAGAAGAAATTCGTCATAGCTTTTGTTACTTCCCAGTTGACGGATAACATTCTCATAATGATTAAAGCTAGGTAGCCTTAATTGCTTGGCATAAAGTTCAATGGTCTGAGCCTGGATAGTGATCATTGGCTTGTTACCCCGTATCTTTCATCATACTTTCTTAAATCAGTCTGGGTAATACTAATCTCATTTTTAAGATAGATGATGGACGATTCAGCAGGTTCGCTTAGATAAGTTCTGACCATATCCACGGTAGGAACCATCTGACCAGGGATACGTTTTTTAATGGCCAGGATTCGATCTTCTCCATAATCTACACAGAGCCTCAGAAGCTTAACCATTTCTTTATTCCCACCCGGCAATTGACTCCCCCAAGTCAGAAGCTCTTGGGTCAGTGTCTCTTTAACCGGCTTAGCGTTTTGAACAGAACGAGGCTTCCTTTCTAAAAGATCGATGTAATGCTCTAAACAATATCGAGTGTTACCTGAGCCATACTGACGGGAGAAGGTGGCGATTTCTGTTCCTTCATGGAGAATGCGAAGGGTATTGGCGTATCCCTTAACGGTCACATTCTTTCGAAGATATCTTGTGGGAACGGAGTAGTTGTTTTTCTCATAGCGTACTGTGGAGAAATCGTCAACTTTGGCTAGCGCCGTTTTGCTCGTATCAAATCTGAATCGGGGTAGGGGATTTAAGAGATTCGCTTCTTCCTGGTACATTCGGTTTACAGGGTGAGTGCGGTGTTGTACCTTATGCTTCTCACGGTAATGGATACAGGCCTCCCGAAGCTTACGATTCAGTTGCTCAATATCTGCTACTCTGGGAACTGGGACGAGGAAGTTTCTTCTGGAATATCCGACAAGATTTTCAACCAGGCTTTTTTCATTACCCCTTGCAGGATTACAAAAGTCTAGGGAAAAGGCATAATGGGCGCTAAAGGAAAGGTATTTGTTCTGGGGTTTGGCATACATCCCAAAGCCCTCTTTTACAGCCACTTTGGCATTATCAAAGATGAGTCGTCTCGGAACTCCGCCAAAGAAATCGAACATAAGCTGTTGAGCCTCTAAGAAGGTTTCTTCATTGCTCGCTTTGTAGACCTGGACAAAGATGTCGCAACTGTAACATAATCGCCCACAAAAGGTATATAACTTGGTTTTCTGCCCATCTAAGTATACAGTAGCTTCGCCCCAGTCAATTTGTACCGCTTCTCCTGGCGCATAAGAAAGTGGGATGCTGCTTTGCGGGGGGACTGTCCTTTCGGCCTTTAGAAGTCTAACCGCTGTTCGTATGGAGGAGTAAGAGCCTTCAAAGCTCTCCTCAGCAACCAATCGGTCATAAATTCGTTTGGCTGTATGTTTTTGCTTTTTGAGATTCTCAGCTTCATCTTCTTTGAAGCAGCTAAGGATGAACGATTTGACATCATCATTGACGACTTCGGATTCTCGTTGGTAGGTTTTCCGCACTTCCGGATGGGTTGAACCTTCACAATACTTTTTAACGGTCTGTCTGGAAATACTAAGGCTTTTAGCAATTGAGCGAATGGATTCACCGTCGGTATATCGAATACGGATGGCTGAGTAGAGGTCCACTCCAATGATCACACCTTTCATTCCTCCTTGCAAACTATTAGATACTATTTTACAAGGATTCTTATGTTAGGTGGTAAACTAATCCATTGTCAAAAGGCCTTGGAGTGGTACACTTTTACATTATCATTTACATTCTATCATCGGATGAGCGCTTTTCATGAATTAGCTTTATATCAATTTATAGACTATATGGCAGATTTAAGGGAAGAGGATATGGAGAAATTTGACTCATTCTATTTTGATAAAAAATGCCGTTCCTTAATCAGTGCAGCAGCTAAGTTAGATTGCCAGGAAGATAATTCATTTTCATTAGATAAGCAGGAAGCATTTTATTATGATGTATTTAGCTATCCGGATATATTCTTTACTGATTTGGATTTTCAAATAATCCCGCAAATATACAACAGAAGAGTCCTCGGGGATACGTCATTAGAACATAGGATGGGTATTAATATTGATTTTTACTTTGAGATTATGCCTATGGATATTCAGCATCAATATAGTACAAATCATTTGACATTAACAGGTGAGGTATCTGGCATGTTGAGTTATATTGAGGATAGAATGCATTCCGGCAATCTATATAAGCTATTTTGGGAAAACAGGAAACCAGTTAGAGAAGATCGAATACAAACAATTATGGAAAATATTATGGATGCGTATTTTTATAATCAGGAAATTGAAATAACAAGAGAAGCCTTATTGGGCAACGGTCAAGTAGACTTTAAATTGTATCGAAATAAGCATGAAGATGAGAAGATATTGATTGAAATAAAGAAAGCAAACAGCCCGTCATACTTAAAAAAAGGGTATGAAAAACAATTAACTGAGTATATGCTGTCAAGCAAATATAAGAACGCTTTTTATCTAGTTGCCTGCTTTACTGATGAAGAGTATGAGAGAGTATTACGATTTATCAGAGGACATATTTATACAGATACTGTCCAACTGTATATCAATATTTCTATCTTAGATTTACGTATACGTAAATCCGCCTCGGCTTCTTGATATTCCCCCGGGATGAAGTTCTACCTCGTTTGGCGTTCTATCTTAGCGAGATTAATGCCTGCACTCTTTTAGGGAAGGTAACGGTAGAGTGTTGCGGATTATTTACATAGTGAAGGGTGATAGGGTGAAAAAAAGCATCTATGTTTTGACTTTGCTTATATTCTTTTTGGGTATAAGTGGCTGTAATATTCCTCCGGTGGGTGACATGAAAAGTATAGCCAGTGCTTCAGGTGTCAAGGAAAGCAATATGGATACGCCTGACTCCTCGTCGGGACTACATACGTATGAAATTCAGGACCGTTTGCATGAGAGTATGCCTGAATATCGTTTTGTGGCGACAGGGGTGGTGCAGGGAGAGGATGAATGGATGTACGGTTTTGTTATGGGCCTTAATGTTTATGACAATAACGGCGAATCCATTCTATCGGCGGATTTTTCGGAGATTTTGGATGGCGAGGTAAGCGGTTACCACGTCTACAATGGAATGATGGACACAATGGGGCTTCACATTACAGATGCGAATTTCGACGGATATAAGGATGTGATTATACTGAACTCTTTCGGGGGCGCGCACAGCAATACGTGGTATGATTGTTGGCTGTGGGATCCGAAAACATCATCGTTTGCAGCGTCAAAATCATTTGCCGAAATTTGCAATCCCGCACTTGATGTCCAGAAAAAGTGTATTTACTCAGCCGGAGGCTCAGGCGCAGCATATTGGGGTGGCAGTATTTATAAATTTATCGATGGTGAATATGTCCTTACGAATGAATTGGATACCGATTGGTACGGGTTAGTGGAAAGGGAGCTTGTAAACGGGAAAATGGAGATTGTCCGTGAAGTCTCCTATCGTGAAGATAATCAAATTCTTGAAAGAGAGCAGAAATACTATAGAGACAATGATCTGTGGCAATTAGACCGCCCTCATTGGTATTGGTCCGGCGGTCACCATGCCGACCAATGGCTGGGTGGAGAATAAGCACAATGCGCAACAGTCAAATTCCAATTTTATCGCCTATTTGGCCGGCATCCTTTGACCTAACTGTTATTGCATCACGCAGGCAAATAGAAGTTGAAGTGTAGATTATTATATTAGGGAGGTATTAGCGTTATGGATAATGAAGAATTGAAAATCAAAATGTACTCATTTACAGTGGATTGCAAAGACCCCCATGAATTAGCAAAATTTTATGGGGCGTTGCTCAAGTGGGAAATAATGTTTATCGATGAAGAGTGGGCATGTGTATACGCTCCAGGAACCAATCAGGGAGCATATCCTGGTATATTGTTTCAACGGAATCCTGAGTATAAACCGCCTGTGTGGCCGGAAAAGCCTGAAGCTCAACAGCAAATGGCACATATAGACTTCGCCGTTAATGATTTAGAAAAAGCAGTTCAATATGCAATCCAGTGTGGAGCAACAATCGCAGCTGAGCAATTTTCTAATAATTGGAGAGTTATGTTTGACCCTGCCGGACACCCTTTTTGCTTATGTGAAATGAAATCAATGATCGAGAGTACCCATTTTGCGTTGTTATAGAAACAAGTTTACAATACAGTCTGCTTTTAGCGTGCTCATGAGCACGCTAAATTTTTTTCAATTTCATTGTAGCTTTTTGCATATATCGAAAGTGTTAGTAGTGAAGGGAGGCTTATGAAGTGGAAAAACAATCATTGTGTGCGGACGATTGCGAAGAAAAAATTATTAAGCAGTATTCTGAGCTGGTATACCGCCTCGCTTTTGCTCGCATGGGAACACGGCACGATGCAGATGAAATTTTCCAAGAGGTGTTCCTTCGCTTTATCAGAAAAAAGCCTGTGTTTCATGAGGAAGAACATCGTAAGGCGTGGTTCATACGAGTAACCATAAACTGCTCCAAAAGCTTTTGGCGCAGCTCGTGGTTCAAAAATGTTCAGCCAATCGACGATGATATTGCATTTGAAACAAAAGAAGCTATGGACTTATACTATGAGCTGCAAAAGTTGCCGCCCAAATATAGAGGAGTTATCTACTTGTTCTATTATGAGGATATGTCCATTGAAGAAATAGGCAAAGCATTGAACAGGAAAAACTCTACGGTTCGCACTCAGCTTACAAGAGCAAGAGCGGCATTAAAAGCAGTTATTAAGGAGGACGATTATGTTTAGAGAAAATTATAAAAACCTCTTTAGCCAAATTAAACCGGATGAAATTCTAGTTGATTCAGCAATTCAAACAACTCGCAATAAAGCACGTAGCCGTCAAAAGCCGCTTAGCTCATTGCGCAAGCCGGCAGCGGCTCTTGTATCAATCTGCCTTTGTCTTTCACTGGCAATGCCCGTGTTAGCTGCCAATGTTGAGCCCGTATATCAGCTGATGTATTTGGTTTCCCCACAGGTTGCACAGTTGTTTATGACTGTACAAAAATCTGATGAAGATAATGGAATTAAAATGGATGTAGTTTCAGCATACATTCATGACAACATAGCCGAGGTGTATATTACCATGCAGGATTTGACAGAGCAAAATCGTGTTGACGAAACCATCGATTTGTTCGATAGCTATTCGATAAACCGTCCCTTTGCCAGTGCTGCACACTGTGAGCGTGTAGGCTATGATGCCGGCACAAAAACAGCAACCTTTTTAATTACGATTGAAGAATGGGGCAACCAAAATATTGTTGGCGATAAAATAACCTTTTCTGTGCGTGAATTTTTAAGTCATAAGAAAAATTATAAGGACATCTTGGTGCCGATTGCTCTTTCCGACGTTGATGTCGCTGAAAGTACACAAATAGTTTCATCTAATGGCGGAGGCGGGTTAGATTATAAAAAGTTTGTGGGCGGTGATCAAAAACCTATTGCACTTACGCCATCAGCCCCTATGAGCGAATTTTCAATAGATGGCATTAGTCTAAGCGGCATAGGTTATATTGAGGGTAAACTTCATATTCAAACAGCCGTAAAAGAACCATCGGACAACGACAATCACGGTTTTTTCTATTTAAAAGATGGCAACGGAAATAGAGTTGATCACAATTATAGCTTCGCTTTTTCCAATCAATATGAACAACCAGGACGCATTGAATATGACAATTACGTTTTTGATATTCCCCAAGATGAAATCGGGGGCTATACCTTGTATGGCGACTTTGTTACTTCTGGCTTGAAAGTCGAAGGTAGTTGGCGGGTCACCTTTCCCCTTGAAAGTATTAAGGATCAAGCTAAATGAGCATATAGGGACAGCATCTCCAAGCGGGGATGCTTTTTTGGGGAATATCTCAGTCAAGTGAGATGACGAATCGGGTAGGAGGCTAATCATTAGTTGGTTACCTCTTACCCGATTTCAAATCCGCAAGGTTTCGAAACTGTGCCCCTTGCTTGCGGAGCCAAGCAGTTTATTCCGGCGCCAGAGGGCCATTTTAACATTGAACACTTGATAGCCCTATGTTAGACTGAAAAAAATGATACAAAGTGTCATTCCGGATCATCTATGAGGAGGATGTATACTTTGGACAATGTCAGTATCATTAATATGCTGCTGGTTTTATCCACCTTGGTGATATTATATTTTTGGTTGTTAATCGCCAAAAGAAGGCGGAAAAAGCAAATTCATTATGCTGTTTTAAGTATGACGGCCAGCATTCTCCTATGGAATATGGCGGTATTATTGTATATGACGTTTGACAATGTTCCATGGATACTGGCAATTTGCGAGCGGCTGTACTTTTTGGGTACGATTCTTGTATCAATTTCCATATTATTTACCGGGTTAATATTTGCCCGAACCAAAATAAAATTCACATGGAAGCATGGGCTGCTGTTTGTTGTTCCTGTCATCTCTATTGGGGTGCTGCTTACCAATCAGAGTCATCACTTGTTTTATACTGTCTTTAGCCTGATACCCTCCAAGCAAAATTTTGGTATCTATTTTACGATACATACGATATATTCCTATTTGTGTATAGGGATTGGCTTGGCCTATCTTGTGATTTTTTCCATAAAGAACTATGGCGTTTTCTCCAAACAATCCTCGTTAATATGTATTGGCATTATGATTGCGCTGATCATGGACGCGATCAGCACATTTAAGATCTTTGATTGGTCAACGGCAATCGAAAATATTGCCTTTGCCGTGACGATCAGCTTTTTTGTCATAGCCACGGTTAAGTTTGATTTCCTGAACGTAATACCCATCGCCTTGCAAACGGTTGTTGATTTGATTTCTGACAGCTACGTGGTGATTGATGAGGATTTGGAAATCATTGATTACAACCAAGCTTTTGTAAGCGATTTTAGCGGGGTATCCAGGAAAGTCGACATTATGGCAATAATCAAAAAGAATTATAGTGATCTCGATGTTAAGAGGTTCAAAGGCTTTCTGGACGAAGCTATTCGTGAGCAAAAAAAAGTGAGCTTTGAAATCTCCAAGCCCAGGGATGAAGCTATTGTCTATTATAGGGTGGAGATCACACCCATTTATGTCAGCGGCAATCCCATAGGAACTATCATTTTAAAAAAGAATATTACTGAGCATAAAAATAATCTGAAGGAGGTTATGCAGCTCAATGAGAGGCTGCAGAGTCTGGCAACCCGGGATTGGCTGACCCAGTCTTATAATAGATATTTCTTTGATGAAAGATTGCAGCAGGAGATTGATCTCGTAAACAGGCTGCAGGCATACGGCCTGGAATCAGAAAAAAGTGTCAATAATTTTGGGTTGATCATGTTTGATATAGACTATTTTAAAAACTATAATGATAATAATGGGCATCTGGCGGGGGATGAGCTTTTACAGACAATCGTTACGGTTGTTAAAGGGGTATTATATCCGACTGATATATTATGCAGATACGGTGGAGAAGAGTTTGCCGTTATTTGCTGCCATACCTCAGAGAAAGGGTTTGAAATAGCTGCGGAAAAGATCAGAAAGGCTGTGGAGGATTATGATTTCAGGTTTCAGGATAAACAGCCGGGTGGCAACCTGACAGTCAGCATTGGCGCAGCATACTGTTCAACCCCTAACGTTAATAAAAAGGATTTAATAACAAGATCTGATAATTATCTGTATTTAGCCAAAAGCACCGGAAGGAATAAGGTTGTTCTTAGTGAGTAAACATATGTATGGCTTTAGAAAATGCCTGAGCGATGCCCATTAGTACGGGATGTAACGTTAAGGGCTAAAGGCTATCGCTGCCTGATCGTGGAAAGCTATCTTGTTCTTTTGGTTATCAGGGGTGATACAGTTCAAATCCGCCGGATTATCTATGGCAAGGGAAACTATGAAGGATTGATAAATTAAATTGAGTGAAGCAGGAACAGACGTGGTCCTGCTTTATTTTCAAAATGAGCGGCTTGAGTGGAGTTTTCTTGCCACCTTTTTATGTGGAAAAGTGTGCTATGATAGACTTATCGACTACTGAAATTTCTGATGGTGGAGAAGTAGACTATGGATATTAACCGTATCAAACATATTTTGATCGATCAAAGCTTTCGGGGCTGCATCCAAATTTCAAATAATAAACAAATTATATTTGGAGAGGCATATGGCTACTCGGATTTTCCAAATCGAATTCCCAATACGCTTGAAACAAAATTTGCGACTGCTTCCGCAGGAAAGGTTTTTGTCGCCGTTTCAATACTCCAGCTGATTGAAAGCGGAAAATTGCGCCTTCAAGATACACTCGGCGACATTCTTCCCTTGGATTGGCATAAGATTGATACAAACATTACTATTGAGCAATTGCTTATGCACACATCCGGTATTCCAGATTACTTCGACGAAAGTGTAATGAGCGAGTACGGGGATTTGTGGAAAGACTTTCCCAATTACAGAATTCGAACGAATTCGGATGTGTTGCCGCTGTTTCTTGACAAACCAATGATGTATCCTCGCGGCACAAAGTTTCAATACAATAATACAGGATTTGTCGTGCTGGCAATGATGATTGAAGCTGTGACCAATAAACCGTTTGACAGCTACCTTCATCTGAATGTCTTTAACCCTTGCGCAATGGATTCTACCGGCTATTATGAGCTGGATTCTCTTCCCGCAAAGTGCGCCAATAACTACATTTTTGATGGAGAAAAGAACCGATTCCGTACCAATATATACAGCGTAGATGTTAAAGGGACCGGTGCAGGTGGCGCGTTTACAACAGTAGGTGATATCGGAAGATTCTGGGATGGGCTTTTGTCGTATAAGCTGATGACCCGGAAAACAACTCTGGAAATGTTATGCTGCCATAATGGGAATAAAGAAGCAGGATACTATGGTTATGGAATCTGGTTGGAACCGAGGGGGAACAACGGTCATAGCCCATATTTTCAAGGCCGCGATCCTGGTGTGAGCTTTATTTCTGCCTATGAACCAAGTGCAAATGTTGTGATTACGCTGGTGAGCAATTACGGAGATAATGTCTGGAAGCTGCTGAGAAA
Organism: Desulfitobacterium chlororespirans DSM 11544; assembly: GCF_900143285.1. Lineage (NCBI taxonomy): Bacteria > Bacillati > Bacillota > Clostridia > Eubacteriales > Desulfitobacteriaceae > Desulfitobacterium > Desulfitobacterium chlororespirans. The sequence goes on along the minus strand of NZ_FRDN01000004.1, from coordinate 55,947 downwards.
CATTCGACAGCTATGCTAAATTATGCTCTAACCCAGGTACCCATCCTGACCTGATGACAACGTAAAGCGTTAAGGGGTTATCGGCATGTCCGATGCATGAAACGGGACAAGTTTTTTATGCTGATTATGCAAAGCCAGCTGATTTCTGTGACGAAGCCTGGAAGGTGATCTATCAATATGTTTTCGCATTGGCCCATGGGGCTGGGAGCGATGTATTCTATTACGGGGACTGGATACGTCAACCAGGTGTGGCAATTTGCAGCTGTAACGACGGGCTAAGACCAGTTATTTTTAAGCTGGAAGCGACGGATGAAGAATCACATATAGAATACGAACCGATTAAGCGGTGAACCTCCCAAGAAGGATAGGCTGATGAAGTTTTTTCATAACTAATGTGCAATCTATGCAATCTATATAATATACTTCAGTTTAAAATAATAAATCAAATGATATTTTCCTTTTGGAGGGATACATGATGGATCATCTGGAAGCAAATAGCTTTATTATGATTGATGGAGATATTGAGGCAGTGTGGGATGCTCTCACAAATGAGGATAAACTTGCGAAATGGTATGCACCGGGCTCACCTTGGAAAATTCCTAAGCTACAGGCCGGTGAAAAAATGCTTTTTACATTAATGCCTAATGTTCATAATAATCTCAAAGAGAAGCTTCCGATGTCTCTAACAATAGAAAAAGTTGCTCATTGCCGAGAGTTTTCGTTTAAAATGGATTCACACGAAATGCTCATCTCTTTTGTTTTAGAAAAGGAGAAACACGGCGTTAAAGTTTCAACGAATATGGAAGGATATGATATGTCATTAGCTAATCTGAAGGCCTTAGTTGAAGGCAAGGAAATTCCTTATAGCTAAAATTTGTCTTTCTTCTCGTAAAAAGGTGATTATAGTCACAAACATTCCCTACTTTGAGGGCTCTGACCAAACATATTGAGTATAACAGGAGCAATTCAAAATCCAATTTGGCGTTAGGATAAAAGATTTAGCTGTCTCCTTCATGCTCTTGATTTGGCGATCCCTTAAGCGAAGCAGGGGATTCTCCCTTCTTATCCATGGAAATGATCATCGTGTAGCCGAAGAGTATGCCGCAGATGATTACGCCGTGTTTTTCATAAATCCAAGGGCTTAATATCAAGGACGGATATTTCCCCAGAGATGAAAAAAATATAAACTGAGAAAACGTAAAGAACAGGGCCGGAAGCCCGACAATGAGCAATCTCTCCCATTGGATTCTCCATTTCCCGGGTTTCTTATATCTGCGGATAAATTCCGGAAGCCCAAGCATCAAGCCGATTAATACTGACAGAGCGATGTTAAAAGTCCATGCGGGATACGGATTATAGTCTTTACTGATGAAAGACTTCAGTTCGAAGCTATAGGTTATTCCCAACCGGATAAGGATAATAAAAGAGAGCGCATAGAGTAAATAAAACAAAACTCTCTTTCCCATAGGTCCTCCTTTCAAGGGGCATTCATTTTGCCTCATTCCAGAGTGCTGACGATTTGTTTCAGGCGCTTGATTTCCTCCCCGGTCAGGCACTTTCTGTTCAGGAGAGAGGTGAAAAGCAAATCCGCAGAACCATCAAAGATCTTGTTAATCAGTTCTGTCGTTTCCTGCTCCTGAACCTGTTCCTTGGGGATTAAGGCGTGGCAGAGAAAGTTTGGTTCCCTGCGTTCTATGGCGCCTTTGGCGATGCATCGTTTGATAAGGGTATAGGTGGTATTCATGTTCCAGCCCACCCGCTCTTTGAGAATGTCCGAAATCTGTTTGGCGGTCAGATCACCTTCTTTCCAAAGAACATCCATGACCTTGAGTTCTGAGTCAAAGAGTTTGATTTCCATGTCAGCAATCTCCTAACTACTGCAGTAGTTTATGTTGTCGCCCTAATACTACCGCAGTAGTTTGGTACTGTCAACTGAAATGCTCATTTATAGAAATAGAATCTATATTAGGTGGGGTTAGCCATGTCTATAGAAACAGAAAGATTAATTCTGAGGAAACCGGTGATAGAAGATTTTGCTGGATATTGGCTGATGAAAAACGATCCTATGGCGACGATGTATACAGGTGGCATTACTCCTTACACCTATGAAGAAAGATATAAGATATTTCAAGAGGAGTGGGTGGATTCCGGCCAAAACTCTGAATTTACTGTTATAGAAAAAGAGAGCACTATGTATATCGGGTATTGTGGAATTAGGTATTGTGATGTTATGGGTGAAAATGAGTTATTATATGGGCTGTGCCCGAATTCATGGAACAAGGGTTACGGTTATGAGGCGGCAAAAGCCGTATTGGATTATGGTTTTTCCGTACTGAAATTAGCATGTATAGCCGCAGCCGTTAACCCCCAAAATAGTTACTCAGAAAAAATTTTAGCTAAACTGGGGATGAATTATGCCGGTGAGCTGGCAATGCCTGGCATGGAAAAGCTTCAAAAATATGTGTTGGATGTTGAGCAATATAACCAGCGAAGAGTATAAGGATGTGACATAAGGGCAGGAACAGCATGCTCTTAGGGCAAAAGGAGAGTACGTGTGAAAAAAGTAAAGATTTCAGTTATAAGAAAAGAGTTTTATCCTGAATTTGCTGATGAATATCTGACAGATGGTGCCGAGGTAGGACCGTGTTTGCTTTTAAATGTAGGTGATGAATTCATCTATGATGGAGGTGCTGAAATGCCTCTGAATTTTTGCCCCTGGGCCTGGATTGATATTTATCGCGGCGTAAACGCGTTGTCAGCGGGTGCTTCTTATGTTCCTTGGAATAAAAAAGATGGTCTGCAGATATTATGCTGCACAGATGGTATCCGCCCTGTTATTTTTAAGGTTGAATCACTTGATGATTGATTGAGTCGGCTTATGTATATCGGCTACATTGCACGATAAACTTTTATTGAGGTGATTGCATATGGCCAGAAGTACAAAAATTGCCCTTGAAAACAGAGATAAATATATAGCTCTTGAATTGAATATTGCCTATTATCGCAAGAGGGAGGGCATGACTCAAGATCAACTTGCGGAAAAGGCCGGGATGAGCCGTTCTTATCTTGGCGAGATAGAAGCTCCCAATATGATAACAACGATGTCATTGGAAGTATTGTTCAATATTGCGAACGTGCTGCGCATAAAGCCATCTAAGTTGCTTGAATTTAGGGACTAAGGCCACTGGGGCAATTGATGGTGGCGGGAGGAATCGGAATGGCTTCGGGATGATTCTGAAAAGCTGAATATCGTGGCGACCTCTAATTTGCTTTTTAAGCCGTTGTCAGCTGTTGTCTGCTGACAACGGCTTTTTGTGTACAAATCCTCACGTTTATAAACTTGGCCACATAGTTTATAGAAAAGCATCAAAAAGGGATGGGTAAACAAAATGAATCTGATCGCTACCGAACGCACGACCTCAACTATCGCTGCGGAAATCTTGATTATAAGACAACAGACATGCAAAGTTCTGCTGATCAGCGCTGTGGAGATCGGCAAGCGCCTGAAGGAAGCCAAAGCTTTGCTGCCTCATGGGGAATGGCTGAACTGGCTGGCGGAGTCGGTGAGCTATTCCCGAAGCACAGCCGGGAATCTTACGCGTCTGTATGAGGAATATGGACCTAAGCTGCTCACCTCAGACAATGGGGATGCAAATTACCAACCGGTTGGTAATTTGACTTATACTCAGGCCCTTATCCTGCTGGGACTTCCAGAAGAGGAGCGGGAGCAATTTATGGCGGAGCATGATGTGGCCGGCATGAGCAAAGTGGAACTTCAGCAGGCTGTCCAGGAAAGAGATCAGGCCCGGGAGGAAAGGGACCGGGCTATCGGGGAAAAGTCTGAGCTCGAAAAAGAAGTGGCGGACAAAGACAGCAGGATCACCGAATTAACCACCCGGAATGCCGGCCTGGAGCAGGAAGTATCGGACTACAAGCAAAAAGATGAGGCCCGCCCGGAAAAAGCCGCCCCGCAGCCAAAGGAGCCGGTCCAGGCCAAAGAAGAGAGTCCCTCTGCCCGGAAAATTACCGATGTCCAATTCACCATTCACCGGGACAATATGCTCAACGCCTACGAAGGGCTTCTGAAGACCCTTGCCGGTTTAGCGGACACCGATCCCCAACTGAAGGAAGAATACCGGGAGACGGCCTATAAGATGATGGAAAATATGACCAAGAGGCTGAAGGTGTATCCGCCTGCCATCACTACCAATTTAAAAATAAAGAAAATTACCACCACTTTATGAGGACCTTGGGAACCATTGGATAATCCAGTGCATAGACTGGAAGGGACAGGCGAAACAAGCTCCTGTCGTCAATACGACAAGAAAGGGGGTGAGGAGGATGGCAGTTCTTGCCATTCCCCTGACGTCAACTCTGACTGTGAAATGTGAGACCGGGATCACGCCTTCCGGCAGTCCGGTGATTAGGAAAAAAAGTATCCCCGGATTGAAGTCTACGGTTACGGATGAGGATCTCCACGAAATCGCCACGGCGTTGTTCAGTTTAGTGGCGGATCAGGTAGTGGATATCACCGTAAGCAGGAACTCACAGCTCCTTGAAGAGGAGTAAGGGCCCTGGGAAAGGGTACCTGGGGAGGGATTTCAGGAAGGGGGTGAATAGATTGCCAATTTCTACGAACCGTATAATAAAATTATCTTTCCGGACCAGCGGGGGTAAAGCGGCGGGTATTACGCTCTCCAACCCTAAGCAGGGTCTGACAAAAGAAGTAGTGCAGGACGTAATGAATACTATCCTGGCGAAAAACGCTTTTATCACGGCCAGCGGAGAGCTGGTTGGAATAAAAGATATAAAGATAACCGATACGGTGACGGAGGATTTATACGATCCTCTCGAGCCGTAGCGGAACAAGCCAGGTGAAGGGAGAATAGAAGAATTTCCGCTGCCGTGGGCGGCAGCGGGATTCTTCTTTCCCATTTCCAATAATTAATTTAAGGAAAAGCAGGATTTAGCGATCGAATACAGAAAATTAGGAATAATATATAATTTGTATGATAACTCTTTCTAAATATTACAGAAGGTTAGTGAGATGAGACAAACATGAATGGCTTTATTTCGAGTGGCCTTTCTTTGCTGGACAGCCAGGAATTGATTCTCTCCTCCCTTTATCTTGATGAAGAGACCGTATTGGCTGATGCTCTGCAGATCATTTTAAAAGAGGAACGAACTCATCTGCCGGTAGTAAGCAAAGAGAAAAGATTTCTGGGTGTTTTAGGGACTGCCGATATTATGGAAAGTTTAACCCAGGGGAAGTTTGATCCCAGGGCGCCGATTTCATCCTATATACGGCCGGTAGAGTGGCTGCTTCCGGAGGAGAACAGCCTGCTTTTTAATTTCAATGTCCTGATTACCGAAGGATGGCCCACCGCCTTTGTGGTTGACAGCAAAGGTGAGTATCAAGGGGAATTCAAATTTCATGATAATCTGTTCCTGTTGTACCAGCTGCTGAACGACCTGGATTTCTATATCAGCCAAACCATCGAAGCTGTTCATAATGCCGTGGTGGCTATTGATGCCCAGGGGCGCATCGTTTTCTTTAACCCTTCTGCGGAAAAATTGCTGGGCTTTCATGCTGAAGAAGTCCTCGGCAAACCGATCAAAAACTTTTTTCCGGACTCCTTAACCTTTAAAGCGCTGGCAACAGGTGAAGAACTGCGGGGCATCCCCATGAGCTACGGTGAGCTTAACACCAAGGCAGACTTCCTGCCCATCATCCTGGGGCACAAGGTTCTGGGCGCAGTAGCCGTGTTTAAAGATATTACCGAACTGGAAGAGGTAAGCCATCGTCTGAATTCCAACGAAAAGCTGATGGCCACACTGGAGGCGGTGGTCGAGAATTCTTATGAAGGCATGGTCGTCATCGATGATCAAGAGAATATTGTCCTGATGAACCAATTCTTTTTGGATGTCATCGGGGTTAAAGTGCAGGATGTGATCGGCAAAAAGATTAATGATATCAGCCCTAATTCCAGTCTGCCCCAGACCTTGAAATCAGGGAAGGCCCAATTCGGCGAGACCTGGCATCTTAAGGGGCGTGATTTTATCATCATGCGGGTCCCCATTGAACGGGAAGGTAAAGTCGTGGGGGCCTTGGCCAAGACTCTTTTCAAAAACATGGAAATCGCCAAAATGTTTGCCAAAAAAGTCATGCGCCTGGAAGAGAACCTTGCGTACTATAAAGAAGAGTTGGGCAAATTCCATTCCTCCCAATTCGTTTTTGATGATATTATCGGGGAAAGTCCCAGAATGAAGAAAGCCAAATCTTTAGCGCATCGCGCCTCTCAAACAACCTCGACGATTCTGATCCTGGGTGAAAGCGGTACAGGGAAAGAAGTCTTTTCCCATGCTATTCATAAATCAAGTATCCGCAGCAATGGACCTTATATCAAAGTGAATTGTGCGGCATTGCCGGAAGACCTCCTGGAATCAGAACTTTTTGGCTATGAGGAGGGTGCGTTTACGGGGGCCCGCAAAGGCGGCAAACCCGGTAAATTTGAACTTGCGGACAAAGGGACGATCTTTCTTGATGAGATCGGCGATATGTCTATGGGTATGCAGGCCAAACTGCTGCGGGTGCTGCAGGAACGTGAGCTTGAGCGTTTGGGAGGGACAGAACCCATCAAAGTCGATGTGCGGATTATTGCAGCCACGAACAGGGATCTGCACAAGATGGTGATGGAGCATAAATTCCGCCTTGATCTTTATTACCGTCTCAATGTTCTGACCATCGATCTGCCCCCTTTAAGAGAACGCAAAGAGGACATCGGCTTTATTGCCAGAGGACTTATTGAAAAAATCAATAAGCGACTGGGTACGGACATCCAGGGGGTGAGACCGGAAAGCATTACCCACTTATGTGCTTATGACTGGCCGGGCAATATTCGTGAACTGGAGAATATCCTGGAACGGGCCATCGTCATTTGTGATGAAGCCTGGATTTTGCCTAAGCATTTGGCTCTGCCGGGAGTCATGGAAACCATAACCCTAGGTGGGGAACAAACCCTGGAATATGCTTTACAAGCCGCAGAACGTGAGATTCTTGATAAGACTCTCCGCCGCGTTCAGGGCAACAAGGTACAGGCTGCCCGAATCCTGGGCATTCACCGCTCCGTGCTCTATAAAAAGCTGGCTAAGTACAATATTCAAGGGTAATTGACAGATGTCTCGATTTTGAGTCACTGTAGTTTTTGGGAGACAGTGTCCTTTTTAATAGACATAGGGAGTGAAAAGGTTGGAATTCCAGCCTTTTTTTAATTTCTCGCTGATTTAAAGACAAAATGTTGTCCGCTTTTAAAGACATATGAACTTTGCGTTCACATGTACAAATAGATGAAATATTTTAAAAATTTCGAAAATATCTCAATGAATTCAAGCCTTTCCGGAGATGAGGATTAAAACTTGACGCACATTGGCACGTTATTTGCATTATAAACAGATAATTTATAATATTCCCATAGTTGTGCAGCTGCCCAAAGAGACTGCCGGCAAGGAGGTCACTTCATTGAACTTTAATCTTACCGAAGATCAAAAGATGATGCGAAAAATGGTCAGAGATTTTGTGGAAGAAGAGGTCATTCCCCAAGCGGCTCACACCGATGAGACCCATGAGTTTCCTTTGGCCCTGGTACATAAGATGAGAGAACTGGGACTGCTGGGGATCCCTATTCCGGAGGAGTATGGAGGGGCCGGCTCCGATTTTACCTCCTACACCTTAGCCCTTGAGGAAATTGCCCGGGGCTGTGCCTCCACGGCCGTCATTATGGCTGTTCACACCACCCTTGGCACCTTTCCGATTTATTATTTTGGCAATGAAGAACAAAAACAAAAGTATTTGCCGAAGCTCGCCAAAGGAGAGATGCTGGGAGCCTTTGCCCTCACGGAACCGAACTCCGGGTCCGATGCCTCCAGTTTAGTCACAACCGCCAAGCGCCGCGGTGACCACTATGTGATCAACGGCAGCAAACGCTTCATTTCCAACACCGGCTATGCCGGAATCTATACAGTTCTGGCTTCCACCGACCGCACGAAGGGTTCCCGGGGAATTACGGCCTTTCTTGTCGATGCCGATACTCCCGGTCTTATCATCGGCAAAAAGGAAAAGAAAATGGGACTCCACGGTTCATCGACCCGTGAGTTGATTTTTGAGGATATGGTGGTTCCTGTCGAGAACCGATTGGGAGAAGAGGGGCAAGGGTTTAAAATTGCCATGGCCTTGCTTGACGATGGCCGCATCGGGATTGGGGCCCAGGCCGTAGGAATTGCTCAGGCGGCTTTTGCGGCTGCCTTGGCCTATGCTCAGGAGAGGGTTCAATTCAAGCAGGAGATTATGAATTTCCAAGGCATCCAATTCATGCTTGCGGATATGGCCGCTCAACTGGAAGCAGCTCGTTTATTGGTCTATCAGGCGGCAGTCAGGCGGGTGGAGGGGGTGCCCTATAGTAAAGAGGCTTCCATGGCCAAATTATTTGCCAGTGAAATGGCGGTCAAAGTAACCAATGATGCCATGCAGATCTTCGGGGGCTATGGCTACACCCGGGAGTATCCCATCGAACGCTATCTGCGGGATGCCAAAATCACCCAAATCTATGAAGGCACCAACCAGATTCAGCGGATTGTTATTGCTAAACATTTAAGAAATAAAAATTATGACATGGAGAGGAGAACGTTATGAAAACGATTATGGTCATCGGAGCGGGGCAAATGGGCTCCGGAATTGCCCAAGTAGCGGCTCAGGCAGGGTACACGGTCATCTTAAATGATATCAAGGAGGAATATGTAGCCCGTGGTCTGAAAGGGATTGAAAAAAATCTGGACCGCAGTGTGGAAAAAGGCAAACTCTCTGCGGAAGAAAAGGCTGGCATCCTCGGACAGCTTCAAGCCAGTGTTTCTCTTCAGGATGCGGCTCTGGCTGATTTAGTCATCGAAGCGGCAGTTGAAAACATGGCGATTAAACATGACATTTTCCAAACCTTGGATAGGGTTTGCCCTGAACATACGATTCTAGCTTCCAATACGTCCTCATTGCCGATTACGGAAATCGGCGCCTGCACCAAGCGCCCGGACAAAGTGATCGGGATGCATTTTATGAATCCGGTCCCGGTGATGAAGCTTGTGGAGATTATTCGCGGCCTGGCAACCAGTGATGAAGTGTATACCGAGATTGAGAACCTGAGTGTGGCTATGGGGAAAACCCCGGTGGAGGTCAATGATGCCCCGGGATTTGTCGCCAACCGGATTCTGATTCCGATGATTAACGAAGCCATATGGACCCTTAACGAGGGCATTGCCAAACCGGAAGCTATCGACAATGTCATGAAGCTGGGAGCCAATCATCCGATGGGTCCCTTGGCCCTGGCGGATCTGATCGGTTTGGATACGGTTCTGGCCATTTGTGATGTACTCCATGAAGGACTTGGCGATAAATATCGGCCCTGCCCCCTGTTGAGAAAATATGTCAAGGCAGGCTGGCTGGGCAGAAAAACGGGCAGAGGTTTCTACACTTATTAAGGTTTCTACACCTATTCAATTAAAGGTTAGAGATATTCAGAGAAAATGAGGGGAGACGAAAACGTATGATTTTTGATTTAAGTGAAGACCATGTGATGATGAGGAAAATGGTGCGGGATTTTGCCGAGAATGAGTGTGCGGCAGGCGCCGAAGAGCGGGATGAAAAAGAAGAATTTCCCCGTGAAATATGGAATAAACTGGCGGAACTAGGCCTGGCGGGGATCACCTTTCCCGAGAAATACGGCGGTGTGGAGGCCGACTATTTATCCTATGCTATAGCGGTTGAGGAATTATCACGGGTGGATGCCTCAGTCGGGGTGACTGTGTCCGCTCATTCCAGTTTATGTGCAAATCCTATTTATCTCTTTGGTACGGAAGAACAAAAACAAAAATATCTCGTTCCTCTGGCCAGCGGCGAAAAGATGGGAGCATTTGGCTTAACGGAGCCAATGGCCGGCTCCGATGCTTCCGGAACCCGGACCACCGCAGTTAAGGATGGGGATGATTATATCATCAATGGCACCAAAATTTTTATCACCAACGCCTATGAAGCCGATACTTACGTGGTCACGGCCCAGATGGATAAGAGCAAAGGGAATAAGGGCATCGCCGCCTTTATCCTGGAAAAGGGTATGCCGGGCTTTAGCTTTGGCAAGAAGGAAAAAAAGATGGGGATCCGCTCTTCGGCCACCTATGAATTGGTCTTTGATAATGTCAGGGTCCCGGGAGAAAACCTCTTAGGTCAGGAAGGACAAGGATTTAAGATTGCCATGGTCACTCTGGACTTCGGCAGAATCGGTATTGCCTCCCAAGCTTTGGGCATCGCCCAAGGGGCTTATGAGCAAGCCAGGAAATACGCTAAAGAAAGAGTTCAATTCGGCCAGCCCATCGCCCACTTCCAAGCCAACCAATTTAAGCTGGCGGATATGGCCACCCAGATCGAAGCAGCCCGGTTATTGGTTTATCAAGCGGCTTATCTGGCCACCCAGCATAAACCTGTCTCCAAAGCTTCAGCTATGGCTAAACTTCATGCTTCAGAGACAGCCATGTGGGTGACCACTCAGGCGGTCCAAATGCACGGCGGCTACGGATATACCCGTGAGTATCCCGTAGAGCGGATGATGCGGGATGCCAAGATCACAGAGATTTATGAAGGTACCAGTGAAGTACAGCGTATCGTCATTGGCAGCCATATCTTAAAAGAGTAGGTCTTAAATAGAGTAGGAGGATACCCTATGAACATTGTGGTATGCGTTAAGCAAACGATTGATACAGAAGCTAAAATCGTTTTAAACAGTGAAGGAAAAATAGATGCCAATGGGGTCACCCTGGTGATCAATCCTTTGGATGAATACGCCATTGAAGAAGCGCTCCGCATGAAAGAGAAATTCGGCGGTGAAGTGACCGTTATTACCCTGGGTGGGGATCAGGCCACCGCAACCATTCGCAGTGCTCTGGCTATGGGCGCCGATAAAGCGATTCATATTAACGACCCTGCTCTGGGGGAAGTGGATGAAGGCATAGCTGCCGCCATCCTCGCCAAAACCATCGAGACCATCCCCTATGACATCATTTTAGCAGGGGTGATGGACACCGATCATGGCTCAGCCCAGGTAGCCGTACGCATGGCTGAGAAGCTGGGGCTTCCTTCCATCAGCAGTGTCACCAAGCTGGATATTGATGGCACTCAGGCCACCGCTCTGCGGGTGATCGACGGCGGTCTGGCAACGCTGGAGGTATCCCTTCCGGCTGTGATCACCGTAGTTCAGGGCATCAATGAGGTGCGTTATCCATCCGTAGCCGGCATTATGAAAGCGAAGAAAAAGCCCCTGACACCTCTCAAGCTGAGTGACTTGGGGCTGGATGCTTCCGGCTTGGCGCTGCAGGCCAAGGTTACCCAATATACTTTGCCTACCCCCAGACAAGGAGGAAGAATACTTCCCGGTGAAGCGGCAGAAGCCACCCATGAATTAGCACGAATCCTCCGCGAAGAAGCTAAAGTTCTCTAATCAGTAATGAACACAGTTAGGAGTGAGTTATATGCCTAAGGGAATATGGGTATTTGTCGAACAAGCTGAAGGGAAAGTTCGCAAAATATCCTTGGAAATATTAAGTCAGGGGCGAAAAATTGCCGACCAGACGGGAGAACCTCTGGCGGCGGTGATCGCCGGTGACGGCATCGCCGACTTAGCACAGGAAGCCGCCGGTTATGGAGCTGATCAGGTCTTCTTACTGAACTCCCCCCAATTGGCCCAGTATACGACCGGGGCCTATACTTCCGCACTGGCTAAGCTCATTCAGGAAAAAGAACCCCAAGCCTTCCTGTTAGGCCACACGGCAGTGGGCAAAGATTTGGCTCCCCGCCTGGCCCAACGCTTAGGAGTCGGCCTTGCATCAGACGTTATCGATATTGAAGTGGATCCGGAAAAGTTCCTTCTTTATAAACGGCCTGTCTATACGGGCAGCGCTTACAGCTTTGTGGAAATCGTGAGCAGGCCCAGTCTGGCCACGGTAAGGGCTAAATCCTTCCCGGTGGCGGAGCCGGATCCGGCCAGGCAAGCCGAGGTCATCGAAGCAGCGGTGGCCATCGACCCGGAAGATCTGAAGGTCATTGTCAAAGATGTGGCCTATTTGGTGACCAGCCGCCCGGCGCTGACTGAAGCAGATTTTGTGATCTCCGGCGGCCGGGGCATGAAAGGGAAAGAGAACTTCGCTCTGCTTGAAGAGTTAGCCGATGTGGTGGGGGGAGCGGTGGGAGCTTCCCGAGCGGCCGTGGATTCCGGGTGGATAGACAACCAGTTTCAGGTAGGGCAGACCGGGAGCATTGTCGCCCCGACGCTGTATATAGCCTGCGGTATCAGCGGCGCGATTCAGCATATCGCCGGGATGGGAGCATCCAAGGTCATCATTGCCGTCAATAAAGACCCTGAAGCGCCTATTTTCAATGTGGCCGACTATGGTATCGTGGGGGATTTGTTTGAGGTTGTCCCCCTCCTTACGGAAGAATTTAAGAAATTAGTGAACGGATAGGATAGGGTTCGGATAGGAATAGGATTCGGATAACACTCAGATAGAATGTGGATTGGATTCAGATAAACCAAGGACCGGATTTTCTGGCTTATGCAGGGGGATTCACCCTTTTAAGGCAACGTGGATGCGGGAGTTCACCGCTGTAAACAAAAGAGGGTCCTGTTTGGAGAAGGGGGGCTGCCCTGGGGCAGCACCCCCAGGGGAAAGGGGAATAGGAATATGGCGACACGGGAGCTTTATTGGAATATTGAATATCACTGGCTGATTTACCCGATGCTGGTCATAGCTCTCGGTTTTTTCTGTTATGGTTTTTATCAGCGTTATCAGCTGTGGCAGATAGGGCGGCCTGAGAACCGCAGACAGAATATCGGCAAAAGAATAGGGGATGTCCTTCTTTATGGCTTCGGACATAAAAGAATCTTAAAAGATGCTTTTCCGGGAATCATGCACCTTCTGATGTTCTGGGGGTTTGCCCTGCTGTTCTTTGCCACGATGATTGTAGCCTTGCAGGCTGACTTAGGGATCAATATGTTTAAAGGCGGGCTCTATATCTTTATTAAGATAACCGCCAATGCCTTTGGACTGTTAGCCATTATCGGCTGTCTGATGGCTATCTGGCGGCGTTATGGCCAGCGTCCGGATCGCCTCGATAATAAAAAGGATGATGCCTTTGTCTTAGCCCTTATCCTCACGATCCTGGTCACCGGTTTTGTCATTCAGGCTGTGCGTATGGCGGCAGTTGAAGATCCCTGGGGCATGTATGCCTTCATCGGCTATGCCATGGCACCCTTTTTCAAGGGTTTGAGCAATTCAACCCTGGAAGGAATTCATGCCTTTCTTTGGTGGTTCCATTTCATTTTAGTGATGGTCTTTTTCGGGTATTTTCCTTACTCCAAGCTTTCTCATATCTTCCTGGCTCCCGCCAATCAGTTTTTGCGGCACCATGGCCCCGTCGGCGTCCCGGAGAATATCGATTTTGAAGATGAGAGCCTGGAGACTTATGGCAAAAGCAAGCTCGGTGAGTTCAGCTGGAAGACGCTTTTTAATACAGATGCCTGTTTGCGCTGCGGCAGATGCCAGGATAACTGTCCGGCTTATTTAAGCGGCAAACACCTTAATCCCAAAAAGGTGATTCAGGATATGGGCGTTTATCTGGAAGAGATGGGTCAAGCACTGAAAACCTTCCGGGCGGCCAACCCGGCCCTTGCCGTGGCCGGCTCTGGAAATGAGGTCGCGGTTGCGGCTGCGGCTGAAGCTGAAGCTCCTACGGAAGAAGAGTTGGGCTTGCGCTCTCTCATCGGTGGTGTGATTACCGAAGATGATCTTTGGGACTGTACCACCTGCCGCTCCTGTGAAGAACAATGTCCTATCTTTGTCGAGCATGTGGATAAAACCATTGATATGCGCCGTAATCTGGTGCTCATGGAATCACGTTTTCCCGCTGAAGCGCAGTTGGCTTTCCGCAATATGGAAAACAACAGCAATCCCTGGGGAATCGGCTGGTCTTCACGGGGGGACTTTTTGCAGAGTGTAGGATGTTTAACTATAGAAGAAAATCCAGATGCTGAAATTCTTTACTTTCCAGGTTGCTCCGGATCCTTTGATGCACGGAATCAAAAGGTCTCGGCAGCCTTGGTGAAACTCTTGAAGGCAGCACAAGTCAATTTTGCTATTTTAGGCAGTGAGGAGAAATGTTGTGGAGACTCAGCCCGCCGCCTGGGAAATGAATATCTATTCCAGGCCTTGGCTCAGGAAAATATTGAGACTATGAATAGCTACGGGGTAAAAACCATCATTACTCAATGTCCTCACTGTTTTAATACCCTTAAGAACGAATATCCTGAGTTTGGCGGGAATTACCGAGTGCTCCACCATACCGAATATTTAAACGAACTATTAGCCTCCGGTAGATTAAAGCTTCATAAAGCAGGCAGTGGTTCGGAAAGGGGGGGAAACAGTCAATCCGTTACCTATCACGATTCCTGTTATCTGGGCCGTTATAACACGATCTATGCGGAACCCAGAACCTTGCTGCAAGCCGCCGGTTTCCGGATTACCGAAATGTCCCGTCATCATGAGAAGAGTTTTTGCTGCGGTGCCGGCGGCGGAAGAATGTGGCTGGAAGAGCATCAGGGCCAACGTATCAATGAGATGCGCACGGACGAAGCCATGGCAGCAGGCGCAGAACTGGTGAGCACAGGATGTCCGTTCTGCTTAACCATGATCAGCGACGGCATAGCTGCCCGTGAGGCCGTGGAGAGCGTGAAGGTATTGGATATTGCAGAGATCCTTGTCGAAAGAATATCGGAATAATTGACCGGGCGTCAAAGCATTTTTTGACGGACAACAGGTCAAAAAGTAAGAGGGGAGATTATATTATGTCCAATAATAATGGGGGATGGGCAAATCCTTCGCCTGCAGGTCTGGTCGCTTTAGGGGTTGCTTGCTTTACTTTTTTCGCTTTGCTGAGCGGCAGGGTTACAGCAGGGGCGATGCCTCTGCTGGGGTGCTGGTTGATCGGTGGTTTTATTACTCAAGTCATTGTTGGTGCTATTGAGTTAAAAGAAGGCCAGATTCTTGGCGGCAACGTCTTCCTCTATTTCTCAGCATTCTTCATGCTGGTCGGAGGATTGGAGTTTTTTGTTAAGTATTTTGCTGCAGCGCAACAATGGTCGATACCCTTGGATACCCGCATTGACGGCTGGGCTTGGATCGTTCTTTCCTTTTGTCTGGTGCTCTGGACTCCGGCTTACTTCAAAGCGACAAGTGTCTTAACCATGATCGTTATTCTGATCGATATCGCCGTTGTCCAGGTTGCTTTCCTCGATTTGGGAGTTCTCAGTCCTTCCTTCAAACCTTTCGCTGCCTACGCTCTGCTTTTTGCGGGAATTTTGGCCATGTATCTCTCGGCGGCCTTAATTCTCAATACCACTTACGGTAAATCGATCCTTCCTTTGTCGAAGCCTTGGATCAAAGAAAAAACCCCCGCACCTGTTGGAAATGCTAAAAAAATGTAAGGCCATTATTGTTATAATTCGTTAATTATAGAGAATTTCGGATTAGGGTGGAGGAGCGTTTATCAACTAACCAGTTGATTGTCTAAGGGCAAGAATAAGGAGGGGCTGAATTTGAATAGTATAATTGAAGAGTATCAAAAGAAACTGACTTCGCCGGAAAAAGCTGTGAGTGTGGTTAAATCAGGGGATTGGGTGGATTATGGCTCCTTTACCGGTCAGCCCGTTGTCTTGGATAAAGCTTTGGCAGCTCGCAAAGATGAGCTTGAGGATGTAAAGATCCGGGCGGTCACGGCAGTGAGGATGCCCGAGGTGGTTAAGGTTGATCCCGAGGCCAGGCATTTCGTTTATAATAACTGGCATTTCAGCGGTTTAGACCGTAAGCTGCACGATCAGGGGCTTTGCTGGTACAGCCCGATCCTCTATAATGAACTGCCCAGCTATTATCGGCGTTTTCTTGATGTGGACGTAGCCATGATACCGGTAGCACCCATGGATGAAAAAGGCTTTTTTAACTTCGGGCCTCAGGTTTCTCATACCAAAGCCATGTTGGAAAAAGCAAAAATCATTATTCTTGAGGTGAATCCGAAAATTCCCCGTTGTCTGGGCGGTCTGGAAGAGGCCATTCATATTTCTGAAGTGGACACTATCGTGGAAACAGAATGGGACCTGCCCCAGATTCAACCCGTTCCTCCTACCGAGTTGGATAACAGAATAGCCGGATTTATTATGCCTGAACTCGTCGATGGCAGCTGCATTCAGCTGGGTATTGGCGGTATGCCTAATGCTATGGGTAAGATTATTGCTCAATCCGACCTTAAAGATTTAGGAGTCCATACCGAGATGATGACGGAAGCCTTTGTGGAAATGGTGGAAGCCGGACGTGTTACCGGTGCCCGCAAACAGATTGACAGATATAAACTGACCTATACTTTTTCGATGGGAACTCAGAAAACTTATGATTTTCTTGATAACAACCCCAGCTGCGCGATTTACCCTGTAGACTATGTGAACAATCCTTGGATCATCGCCAAGAATGATCGTGTGATCGCCATCAATAATTGCGTCGAAGTCGATTTATTCGGCCAAGTATGTTCAGAATCTTCTGGCACTCGTCAAATCAGCGGCACAGGCGGACAAGTGGACTTTACTTTAGGCGCCTACCATTCCCAAGGCGGTAAATCCTTTATCTGCCTGGAGTCCACCTACAAAGCGAAAAATGGCGAGATAAAATCGCGGATTAATCCTATCCTAACTCCCGGTGCTATCGTCACAACTCATCGCGCCATGGTGAATTATGTGGTGACTGAGCACGGCATCGTCAATTTGAAAGGGAAGTCCACCTGGGAGCGTGCCGAAGCTTTGATTTCCATCGCTCACCCCAATTTCCGCGATGACCTGATTAAAGATGCAGAAAAAATGGGTATCTGGAGAAGAACCGCTAAGCTTGCTTAATAAAATTTAGGTGTCATTACCTTGAGGAGGAACGTCATGAGAGAAGTAGTGATTGTCAGTGCTGTCCGTACACCCCTGGGGTCCTTTGGGGGAGCTTTAGAGAACTTTACAGGAGCCGAACTGGGAGCTATCGTGATCAAGGAAGCGATCAAACGGGCCGGAATCCTGCCTGCACAAGTGGAAGAAGTCATTATGGGGAATGTACTCAGTGCTGCGGCAGGTCAAAACCCTGCCCGACAAGCAGCAATTAAAGCAGGAATTCCTCAAGAAGTGCCCGCCTGGACCCTGAACAAGGTCTGCGGTTCCGGACTTAAATCGGTAATCTGTGGGGCCCAGGCCATCCTGGCCGGTGATGCGGATATTATTGTCGCCGGCGGCATGGAGTGCATGTCCTCATCGGCCTATGCTCTCCCTAAAGCAAGAAAAGGCTATCGGATGGGCAATGACAGTCTGGTGGATACCATGATCACGGATGGTTTAACCGATGCTTTCCATAATATTCACATGGGATTGACAGCCGAGAATATCGCTGAGCAATTCCAGATTTCCCGGGAGGATCAGGATGCTTTGGCACTGCGCAGTCAAAACCGGGCCGAGGCCGCTATCCAATCCGGATTATTCGATGAAGAGATTGTCGCTGTGGAAATCCCCCAAAAAAGAGGAGAGCCTCTGGTGTTCAGTCAGGATGAATTTCCCCGTTTCGGCACGACTCCTGATACTTTAACCAAGCTGCGGCCGGCCTTTAAGAAAGAGGGTACGGTAACTGCGGGCAATGCTTCAGGGATCAACGACGGGGCTGCCGCAGTGGTGGTCATGTCCAAAGAGAAGGCTGAGGAGTTGGGATTAGCAGTCCTGGCCAAAATCACTTCCTGGGCTTCTGCCGGGGTGGATCCTCTGATCATGGGGACCGGACCGATCCCTGCGACACGAAAAGCCTTGGCCAAAGCCGGACTGACCATTGCCGATATTGACCTGGTGGAGGCCAATGAAGCCTTTGCCGCCCAGGCCGCTATCGTTACCCGGGAGCTGGGATTGGATGTGGAAAAGACCAATGTCAACGGCGGCTCCATCGCCTTGGGGCACCCCATCGGTGCTTCCGGCACCCGCGTCCTGGTCACCCTTCTTCATGAATTGAAACGACGGGACGGACAGCGGGGGCTGGCCACCTTATGCATCGGCGGCGGTCAGGGCGTCAGCCTGATTGTAGAGAGATAGGGGGGAGAACTATGACGTATTCAAATATCCTGGTTGACTATCAGGAGCAGATTGCCCTGGTGACGATCAATCGCCCCAAAGCCTTAAATGCGCTGAATACGCTGACCTTGCAGGAACTCAGTCAGGTCGTTGATGATTTGGCCAATAATTCCTTGGTACGGGTCGTGATTCTGACGGGAAGCGGGGAGAAGGCTTTTGTAGCCGGTGCCGATATTGCCGAAATGAACACGAAAACCCCGCTGGAAGCAAGGTTGTTCAGCCAATTAGGCCAAAAGCTGATGAATCAGATTGAAAGCCTGCCCCAACCGGTCATTGCCGCTATCAATGGTTTTGCCCTGGGGGGAGGCCTGGAATTGGCAATGGCTTGTGATATTCGCCTGGCCGGTGAGAATGCCCGCTTCGGGCAGCCGGAAGTAAACCTGGGTATACCGGCAGGCTTTGGCGGCACCCAACGGCTTCCGCGCTTGGTAGGCAGCGGGCGGGCCAGTGAAATTCTCCTCACTGCTGAGCTGTTGGATGCTCAGGAGGCATTTCGCATGGGTCTGGTTAACCGGGTTTATCCCAAAGAAGAGCTTCAGGAACAAGCTCTGGCTATGGCCAAGAAGATCGCCGCCAAAGCTCCCGTCGCCGTACAATTAACCAAAAGCGCCATTTATAAAGGGGCCAATATGGATCTGATCAGTGGACAAGATTATGAAGCAGAGGTTTTTGCTTTGGCCTTCCATACTGAAGACCGCAAGGCGGGCTTTAAGGCCTTTCTCGAGAAAAGCCAGGCTGAATTCCAGGGGCGATAAAGAATATCAGCTTAGAACCTCTTGGTTTAGAGAGGAAATGGTAAACATTCTATAGAATACTAACCCAGGACACGGCCTGGGTTTATTTTCTTTGAGAGGGTGATTGGATGTTTTCAAAATCTGAATATGAACGCCGCCTTAAAGGGTTTCAAGCTATCCTGGCGCAACAGGAAATAGACGGGGCACTCTTGGTTCAGCGGGCAGATACCCTCTATTTTACGGGGACGGCCCAAAACCTGCATCTCTATATACCCCAAGCAGGGCAGCCGCTGCTGCTGGTCTATCGGAATATGGAAAGGGTCTTGGCTGAGTCCCCTTGGGAAGCTTTTCCACTGACCGGTATGTCTAAATTGCCTGAACTGATCAGTGAACATGGGCATCCTCTTCCCCAGGTGATGGGGCTGGAATATGATGTTTTGCCTGTCGCCAACTATCTTCGCTACGCAAAAATCTTCAGCCAAACAAGGCTGGTGGATATTTCCTATCCGCTGCGGCTTTTCCGGGCTGTGAAATCTGCAGAGGAGATCGCCCGGCTTGAAGAAAATGGGCGGGTCTATGCACAGCTCTTAGAGTATGCTTCAACAGTGCTCCGTCCCGGCATGACTGAAATTGAACTGGAAGGTCTGCTGGAGGCTAAGGCGAGAATGCTGGGGCATGAAACCATGCTGCGCACCCGGGCCTTTGGCTTTGAATTTCATTTTGGCGGGGTGGTGGCTGGACCCCAAGGGGCGACTTCCGGCTACTTTGATGGGCCGGTTACCGGCCTGGGAGCATCTTATGCTCATCCCCTGGGGCCTTCCCATACCCCTATTCAGGCCGGGGATATGGTCATGATGGATTTAGTTATAGCCCAGGAAGGGTATCAGGTGGATGCCACCAGAATGCTGGTGATCGGGGAGCCTTCGCAAAAAATGGCGGAAGCCTATCAGATCAGCTGTGAAATCCAGGAACGGGCCCGTCTGGCCCTTATCCCAGGGCGCAAAACCGGGGATGTCTATGCCGAACTAGTGGACTGGGTGGAAAGGGAGACCCCTTATGCCGAGAATTTTATGGGGTATGGGCAGAATCGGGTCCGCTTCATCGGCCATGGGGTGGGGCTGGAGTTAGATGAACTTCCTACCATCAGTAAAGGAGCTCAGGAGATCCTGGCTCCGGGAATGACCATAGCCGTCGAACCCAAATTTATCTTTCCCGGGGAAGGAGCCGTGGGTGTAGAGGATACCCTCGTCATTGCCGGAGAAAAGGGGGCCCGTTTTCTTACCCATGCCCCCAAATCAATCCTCAGAGTTTAGAGATGAAAGCTTGAATTCAGGCCCTTTTCTGTCGGATTTCTTAACTTGCCAAAGCATGGGTTCGGATCTATACTCTAGTTACACAAATTGAGGGAAGGGGGATTTTCCCTGTTTTCTAAGCTTAAAACTTGGTTTGGCCCAAGAATTCTTAAGACCGGGCTGGGAGTAACCATTGCACTATTAATCTGCCAGATAGCTTCAGTAGGGCCGGCCAGCTTTGCCGCCATTACGGTGGTCATCAATATGCAGCCTTCCGTGAGCAAAGCCCTTTCTAACGCCTGGGAACAGATTGCAGTTAATATTGCGGCTGTGGTACTGGCTATTGCCGTGGGACTGACCGTGGGAAGCAACCCTTATATTATCGGCTTGGTTGTTATCTTAATGATCGCTGCTTCCAACCGTATGGGGTGGCATGGTGTGAATTTGGGGATTGTATCCATCATCTTCATCCTGGATGCCCCTCCCGACCAATTTTTGGAACATGCCATTTCCCGGGCTTTATGCATTTTTATTGGCTTGGTGGTAGCCCTTACTATTAATCGGGTGCTTGCTCCGCCGCGGTATAAAAAGCAGTTCAAAGAGAAGCTATATGCCCTTTTTTATGATTCCTCGGAGTTTTTCTTAAATAGCCTTCAACACTATGTGGGCTCAACATCACTTAATGACTATGAAAAAGCCAAGCCGACCTTGCTGGAAAAGCGGCTGGAAGAAGTGACAGAGCTTTACGAACATGCCCGGGAGGAATTCAGCTCTAAAGATAAAATGCAGCTTATGGAACGGCTCCTGGAACTTTGCCGGGGATTTATCGAGCGTGGAGAAAACATCGAAGAAATGACCCGCCAAAGAGTGAAACGGCGCCAGGCGCCTGATTCCCCTCCGCAAATGGGTCAAGGAATAAGTCAGGAGTTTCAAAGTCTTTTGGACTATATCCTGGTTGGCCAAGGGATCTTGGGAGCGCTTCGGGATAGTTTGTACCTCAGCTTCACCTTTGTCCCGGCCACGCCGTTGCGAACCCTTGATCAGGATTTTTGGAATGAGTTTGATCTAAGGATGGATCAGTGGCAAAAGCATTTCAGGGGTGTGTACTTTCTGCGGGCCACCATGGAGGTGGCTGTGGTGGCCACGGAAATGCGCTGGGCCTCCAAGCGGATGAGAAATAGTTACGAACTGAGCATTAAGAAGAAAGAGTTGCAGCCTTTGGAAGAATCCAAGCAATTCCTGAAAGAAGAGCCGGGTGTTTCCGGAGGCACTAAGGAATAAGTGGATTACAAAGGCTGACTGGGGAAGAAGATGACCATAAGCTATCGTATGCCTGCAGCGGACGAGCTGGAAAAAATCAGCGAACAGATCATGATGAGTTACCTATCAGCCTACCAAGGGCTGATGGCCGGCGAGTATTTGTCTTCGTTGCAAGCCGATCATTGGGTGTCGATTTTGCAGGAGGGTGCGGGCAAGGGAGATACTTGTCTGATTGCCGAATCTGAGGGAAAGATTATTGGCAGTACCGTGTTCAGCGTAGTCAAGGAGGGGAAGGATATCTATGGGGAATGGCATGCCTTTTATTTGCTGCCGGAATATATCGGTCTCGGTGTAGGCCATTCATTCTATCAGAGGATAGAGGAAGAAATGCTGAAGCAGGGATGTAACTATTGTCTTCTGGAGGTATTATCATCCAATCAGCGTGCCATACGATTTTATCTATCCCATGGTTTTACTAAAACAGAAACCTTTACCGTTCAGGAATACGGCATGATACTTTCCTGTGACAAAATGAGAAAAGACTTTAAAGGCTATCCTTCGGGGGGCTGTGTCAATAATCACTAATAAAGGCGTCCTGCCCCCACTATTATAGTGAAGGGAGGACGCCTTTGGCTATTTGCACCAACTTTGAGTTTTCGGAGTTAAGTTTTGACACAGCCCCTGTAAGCTTGCTTTAATTCATGCTTATTAATTCATGCTCTAAAGAGAAAGGTGCTGCCCCAACACATACATCATCAGCACATTCCATACCAGGAGCAGGGGGATTCCCAATACAAAGGTATTGTGCTTGGTTTTGTGCCGGAAAATCTGCATGCCCAGCCAAGCTCCCAGGGCCCCGCCCAGAAAAGCCAGGATAAAGAACCACTTTTCCGGAATGCGCCGGCCCCTGCTGCGGGCCCGGTTTTTATCCCATCCCATCAGAAAAAAGCAGATTGCGTTGATGATTAGGTAAGCCATCCCCAGTGGCCAAAGATTAAGTAAATCAGTCAAGAAGCTACTCCTTTTTGGCAAAGGCAGCAAAAGATGTGTTTAAGACGGAACAACCGGCAGTAAAGTAGGCCAGGCGCAATGTGTCGGCGATTTCCTGCTCCGAGATTCCTAACTGGCGGGCTTGATTGGCCAGGCTGGCCACTCCTGCCGAGGCTCCTAAGACGGTATCAAGGGCCAGCGCGATCAATGTCCTGGTCTTCTCATCAAGGCTGTTCTCCTGAAAAGCGAGAGCAGCTATGTTGCCAATTTCTTGGGCGAAGGCAGGATCATATCCTTCCAGGGACTTTAAGAAAGGGGGTAACGCCATAAAAAAACCTCCAATTCACCTTATTTACCTCTACTTTATAACTAAACGGGGAAGAAAGCAAAAGGAATTGCTGATATTATTTTTCACTTTCAGGGTATTCTAAAGAGGGTAGACCAGTAAAACTAAAAGCGGAAAAGGAGGAGTTGTATGTCCAAGCCCAAAGAAAAGAAACATGCCGTCGAGGTTATACGCAAGAAAGATCTGAACCCGGGAGATAAAATTCCTCCCTTTGCTGCTCACGACAATGACAAGATCGGTCAAGGTCATTCCAAAGAGCGGACTTAAAGGGTTGCTGAGATTATATTCTTGACAAAATTCTCCCCGGAGAGTAAACTGAGACACGAGCTGACATTGAGACGCACTTTTTTAAGTGCACGCGAACAATGGAAAAACACCTGCTTATGGACGGCAGGTGTTTTTATAATGCATTAATCTGTAGGACTTATTGCGAAACTATGCTATCATGTTTTCGTATGTTCCCTAAAGGGCAAAAGCTTTGATTTTTTTTCGAATGGGGTGGCCTATGCGTTTATTTATAGATTTGATGTGGTTTTTTAAGAAGGAAAAATTGAGTTATATTACCGGAATTATTCTGCTCATCATCCTGGCGGCCATCAATCTTTGTCCGCCTTATATTGTCGGCAGGGTCGTGGATGGAGTAACCAACCGGACCTTAACTCCGGAAACCCTTTGGTCATGGCTCTTGATCCTCTTCGGCCTGGGTATCTTATCCTACATCCTTCGCTACAGCTGGCGTATCCTGATTTTCGGAGCGGCGGCCCGTTTAAGCCGACTGCTGCGCCAACAGCTTTTTAAACATTATACCCGTATGTCACCCAGCTTTTATCAAAAGTACCGGACCGGGGATTTAATGGCCCATGCTACCAATGATATTCAAGCGATTCAAGAAACTGCCGGGATGGGTGTGCTGACTCTGGTGGACTCCCTGGTCACGGGCGGTTTTGTCGTTTTTTCCATGGCAGCCTTTCTGAGCTGGAAATTGACCCTTATTACTTTGTTGCCTATGCCGGTTATGGCCTGGGTCTCCAGTTATTACGGTACATTGCTTCATGAGCGCTTCTTCAAGGCTCAGGAGGCTTTCGGCGATCTTAATGATAAGGTTCAGGAAAATATCTCCGGAGTACGTGTCGTGAAAGCCTTTGGTCAGGAGGAAGTGGAGATTGAGTCCTTCCGCAAGCTGTCCGATGATGTGGTCAAAAAGAATCAGGCGGTGGCTGTGGTCGATTCCCTCTATGATCCGTCGATTATGCTGATTGTGGGACTATCCTTTTTTCTGGCCATCTCCTTTGGCGCTTATGAAGTGATCCATCTCCGGCTGACCCTGGGCCAGCTTACTCAGTTCACCCTTTATCTGGGACAGTTTATTTGGCCGATGCTGGCCTTTGGCTGGCTGTTCAATATTATGGAACGGGGCAGAGCTTCCTATGATCGCGTGCAGGCTTTGCTTGTGGTGGAGTCCGAAGTTCAGGATCAGGTTTCCGTACAGGGAGCCCCTGCAGGAAGCAGGGCAGAGCTTAGACAAAGTGTTAAGGGGGATATTTACTGCGCTCTTGAACAATTTACCTATCCCGGTCAGACAAAGCCCGAGCTGAAAAAGATCCATTTCACCCTTAAAGAAGGGCAGACCCTGGGCATCGTTGGCAAGACCGGCAGCGGCAAAACCACCCTTTTCCGGGTCCTCCTCCGTGAGTTTGCGGGAATGACAGGAGAAATTCGTATTGGCGGTGTCTCTATTGAGGAGATCCCTTTAGATAGCTTGCGAGGAATCTTTGGTTATGTCCCCCAGGAACACTTTCTTTTTTCCACCACCCTTGCCGAAAATATTGCCTTGGGGAAACCCCAGGCCCAGCTCTCGGAAATTGAGAAGGCTGCTAAAACGGCTTGTATTCATGAAGATATCCAGCGGTTTGAAGAGCGCTATGGGACCCTTGTCGGGGATCGGGGAGTCACTTTATCAGGAGGGCAAAAACAGCGGATTTCGATTGCCCGGGCCCTGCTGCTCGATCCTGAGGTACTGATTCTTGATGATTCTTTATCGGCTGTGGATGCCAAGACGGAAAAACAAATCCTCCTGGAGCTTAAGCGCAACCGCAGTCAAAAAACCACCTTGATCTCTGCCCACCGCCTCAGTGCTGTTGAGCATGCCGACTTGATTTTGGTCCTTCAGAATGGGGAAATAGTAGAGCGGGGCAGCCATGCCGAATTAATGGAGCATCAGGGCTGGTATGCTGAAACCTATCAGGCTCAACAACTGGAAAGTTTGATCGAAGAGGGAGGCGGACTGGCATGAGCACCCTTATCGCCGAAGAAGTGGAACACAAAGCCGGTCTTACCGGACAGGGCAGGACCATCTTCAGGCTCCTTACCTATTTAAAGCCCCATCTTAAACCCCTGGTTTTTGCCTTTGCCTTGCTCGTTGCGGGTACCGCGGCCGATGTAGCCGGACCTGTACTGATTAAGATCTTTTTGGATGACTACCTGACCCCTGGACGCCTGGAGCCTCTGGCTTTAACGATCCTGGGCGGTGGGTATCTGCTGCTGGTCATCTTGGCTTCTTTCCTTCAATATCACCAATTGGTTCGTTTCAATAAGATAGCCTTGCTGATTATTCAACAAATCAGGGTGGATATTTTCAGCAAGGTTCAATATTTGGCCATGAGTGTCTTTGACCGGACCCCGGCCGGAGCCTTAGTCTCCAGAGTCACCAATGATACAGAGGCGATTAAGGAGCTTTATATCGGTGTGCTATCAACCTATGTCCAGAACATTGTCTTTCTGCTGGGCATATTTATTGCCATGTTCAGCCTGGATGTCCGGTTGGCTGCCTTCTGCCTGGTGCTGCTCCCCATCATCGTTGCTTTGATGCAAATCTACCGCAAGATCAGCTCCAAGATATACAGGATCTCCCGGGCGGAGCTGGGCAGGTTGAATGCGATACTTAATGAGTCCATCCAAGGCATGAATATCATTCAAATCATGAGACAGGAAGAAACCTTTCAAAAGAAATTTGCCGGTATTAACGAGAAGTATTACGGTGCGGCCATTGCCAATATTAAACTGGAAAGCACGCTGATGCGTCCGGCAGTGGATCTGCTCTACACCTTGGCGCTGATTTTGGTCCTGGGTTTCTTTGGTCTGGAATCGATCATTGGTCCGGTGGAAGTGGGAGTGCTCTATGCTTTTATCAATTATTTGGATCGTTTCATCGACCCGGTGAATATGATCTTAATGCGCCTTTCCCAGCTTCAGCAGGCGATTATCGCCGCGGAAAGGGTCTTTGAAGTGCTGGATGACGGGCGGACCACCACCGCACTTGGTTTGAATGCTGTTCAGGAAGCCGGTGCACTTCCTGCTCCTGGTATAGAAAAAGGTGAGATTGAATTTCGCAATGTCAGTTTCTCCTATGATGGTGTCACTGAAGTCTTAAAAAATATTTCCTTTACGGTTCACCCTGGGGAGACTGTAGCTTTAGTAGGCCATACCGGGAGCGGGAAAAGCACGATTTCCAATCTCTTAATGAAGTTTTACCCTGTTAATCAAGGAGAAATCTTGATTGACGGCCTATCCTTGAATGACTTTTCCCAGGAAGAGCTGCGCACTCAGATTGGGCTGGTTGCCCAGGATCCTTTCCTCTTTGTCGGGGATATTGCCGGTAATATTGCTCTCAACCGGCCCCGGGTTAAGGAAGGAGAGGTGGAGGCGGCGGCAGAATTTGTGGAGGCTGATCAATTCATCACCAAGCTGGGGCAGGGGTATCAGGAACCTGTCAGTGAACGGGGCTCCACACTCTCCAGTGGTCAACGGCAGCTGATCTGCTTTGCCCGCACCATTGCCGGAGAGCCTAAAATTCTTATTCTCGATGAAGCGACTGCCAGTGTGGATACAGAGACAGAAGAGGCTATTCAAACCGCCTTAAACAAAATGCGCCAAGGGCGCAGTACCATCGCTATTGCTCACCGGCTTTCCACTATACAGGATGCCGATCTTATCCTTGTTTTGCATCAGGGACACATTGTTGAGCGGGGCAATCATAATGAACTCCTCGCTCAAAAAGGCCTGTATTACAAAATGTTCCTGCTCCAACAAGGGGCAGGCAAAGGGTATTAAAAAGTACCAGAAACAGTTAATGGTTTGGGTATGCGTAGTCCACCATGGCTTGATTGAGGGGAATAAAATCAGCACTGATTTCAGGTGCTGCCAGCCACTGGCTGGAGGGGGAAGCAGGATTAAAGTAATCCACGAATTCCCGGAAGTTTTCACCGGAGTAAGCTTCGCGAAATCCCTGCAGATTAAAATGAGCCACAAAGTTGCAGTTCAGGTTGAGATGATAGTAGAGTTCTTTATTGATAAGTCCGGCGTTTTGTTTGTCGATGACTTTCTTAAAATTGGCAAAGACTTTTTGTTGTTGTTCCTCCGACATTCTGTACATCATATTCCTCCCGATTCAACTATTCCTTAACTTTAAGATCTCATGCTTAATTTAACCCATTTGCAGCAAAGTGATTCTTGGCTTTAGTTGGAGTTTTCCGAAAAAAATGCCCGCTTGAACTTTGCATCAAGGGGCATTCTCTGCTTAGAGATAGTCTGAATCAGGAATTGAAAGGAAATCATGGGTTTAAGTATCTATGATCGGGATTCTTGGGAATAACAATCCAGGCGATCAGGTAAGCGAAGAACCCCATGCCGGCGCCAAAGATGGCAATAACAACCGCCAGCCTAATCAGGGTCGGGTCCACATCAAAATACTCACCCAAACCACCGCATACCCCGGCCAACATCTTTTCCCTTCCTGAGCGGTAAAGGCGCTTTTCCATATTAATATCCCCCTCCCGTAGTCCATAATTTTGTTTCTCTACTCTAAAGTACGTGGGAGCAAGAGAAAAGTTTCGGTGCAAAACGTTCAATGCTAAATAATTCTCCCGGAAAATACATAGTTTCCGGTTATTGGTCAACACTAGGGTTAATATTTTAGGGAGGTGTCTTCATGCAAGTTCAACTCAGTCAAAAGGAGCAAATGCTTCTTAAAGACTTAAAAGGTCACGAAGAATTATGTGTCGAAAAATATAGTAAATATGCCAAGGAAGCCGAATGTTCAAATCTCAGTCAAATGTTCCAGAACCTTGCTTCCCGCGAACAGCAGCACTATAACACCATCAGCCAGATCATGTCCGGTCAGGTTCCGTCCATGAATCAAGGCCAAGGACAGCAGGCCCAAGGGCAGCAAGCCCAGGGAATGCAACAGCAGGGGCAGGGGATGCAGTCTCAAGGGAGCAACAGCTACAGCCAAAAAGATTTTAATATGCTCAGCGATATGCTGGCTACTGAAAAATATGTCTCTGGAACCTATGACACCTCAATTTTTGAATTCCAGGACACAAATCTCAGGCAAATTCTTAATCATATTCAAAAAGAAGAGCAGGAACATGGTGAAGAAATCTTTAACTATATGCATTCCCATGGCATGTATCCTGTTCAATAAGGTTTTGTTAAGTAACGGAAAAGTAATGAAAAAGATAAGGTCAGAACCGGATAAGATGACCAGAAGAGGCTGTTGTATCAAGGAACTTTAGGGTTCATTTGGGCAACAGCCCTTTTTGCTTTTTGATGTTCTCAATTGAGTGGGACTTTGTTATAATGATAACCATGTGAAAGGTTTTCAGGATGAGGAGATGAAATCATTGGAACAACTATTGGATATCTTTCTGGCGTTTTTCCGCGCCAGTAATTTGGCCTTTGGTGGTGGTCCGGCCATCATTCCGCTGATTCAGGCAGAAGTGATCAATCATGGTTGGATGACTTTGGAGCAGTTCTCGGAAGGCCTGGCCATTGCAACCTCGTTGCCAGGCCCTATCGCCGCTCTTTTATCCGGATATGTGGGTTACCATGTGGCGGGATGGCCGGGAGTATTGGCTGCCTTGCTGGGCACCTTGGCTCTTACCTCTATTTTGGTCATTGCTTTAACGGGCTTTTTGATGAAGCATAGCAATTCTCCTGTACTTAAAGGGGCCTTAACCGGAGTTCGCCCTCTGGTGACGGTTCTGGTGGCCAAGACAGCTTTCGACATGGGCTTAAGCGCCTTTCCAAGCATCTGGAGCTGGGTCATAGCCGGTGCGGCCATGATCTGCCTTTATAAATTGAAGCTGCATCCGGGAATTGTAATTATCCTATCCATGGTCTTTGGACTTTTGGTCTTTCAGTAAGGATATTGAGGTGATGACATGATTAAAAAGTTATGGGAAGTGTTTATTGGCTGTGCCCGTGCCACCAATTTAGGTTTTGGCGGAGGTCCGGCTATGATTCCCTTAATTCAACGGGAGGCGGTTACCCGCTATAAATGGCTGACCGAAGAGGAATTTGCCGATGCCCTGGCAATTGGGAACTCATTGCCGGGTCCTATTGCCACCAAGCTGGCAAGTTATATGGGATATAAGGTTGCCGGCTGGCCCGGTGCTTTGGCCGGACTCTTGGGGACACTCCTTTCCACCTTTGTGATTGTGATTTTAGGAGACCTTTTGATCAGATACTCGCATACGCCGGCTTTAAGTGCCGCACTCACCGCGGTAAGACCGGTCGTGGTGGTTCTGATCGCTCAGTCGGCCTATGATTTAGGCAAGAAATCCTTTCCCAAAAAATACCGCAGTACCTGGGCTGTTGCCGTAGTAGCCCTGGCTATCTTATTTATGACCAGCGTTCATCCCGGTATCCTCGTGATCTGTGCTTTGGTTTTTGGCTATATTGCTTATGGGAGAAAGAAGGATTGAGATTGAGCTTTAGAAAAGCAGCTTCGCATTGAAGTTGCTTTTTTTTGTCATACTATTGTCATACCAAAATGCAAGAAAACGGTGTCAGGACAAGGTGATTAAATTGATAAAACTTTTGATCGGTTCAGCTCTGTTAGCCCTTTCACTGGCGCTGCTTATCATTTGCTTAGAAAAGAAGAATCCGGAAAAGACCGCGGCCTGGCTGTCTTTTCTGGCCCTCAATCCTCTCTTAGGGTTGTTGATCTACCTGGTTTTCGGCTGCACCCCGATTAAAAAAAGCTTATTCCGGTCCAAACATATACCCGGGGAACAATTGCCCGCTTTAGCCCATCAGCAAAAAGAGAATTTCTCTGAAAATGAGATCTATATCCAGGAGTCCATCGACGCCAAAGGCCTGTCACGGCTTTTATTAGGAAAGGCTTTCGCGCCTTTATCCCGGAATAATTCCCTTACCCTTCTCCACAACGGAGACGAAAAATTTGCGGCTCTGCTTGAGGATTTAGAAAAAGCTCAGGACCATATTCATATGGAATATTATATTTTTCATGACGACGCCATTGGCAGGACCGTCCAACAGCTGCTGATCCGCAAAGCCGCTGAGGGTATAAAGATACGTTTGATTTTTGACGGGCTGGGCAGCCGCACACTCGCTAAGAATTTTCTCAGAGAGTTGAGAGCTGCCGGAATAGAGCTGCAGTGGTTTTTACCCCTGCGCTTTCCACGGGCCTTCTTGACCTTGAACTATCGCAATCATCGCAAACTGGTGGTCATTGACGGCAGGATTGGCTATCTGGGCGGTATCAATATAGGGGATGAATACTTATCCCGAAGCGCTAAGTACGGATTTTGGCGGGATACCCATCTGCGCTTGGAAGGGACCAGCGTGCACACCATTCAGGAGATTTTTTTCAATGACTGGTATTATCTCACGGAGGAAATCCATAGGGACCCTCGTTATTTTCCCGAGGACCGGACGGACGGGGAAAAGCTGGTCCAAATTATTGGCGGAGGACCGGATTCCCATTATGAATCCATCAAGGAACTCTTCTTCACGATGTTAAGCACGGCTCAAAAAGAAATCGTGGTGACGACTCCTTACTTCATACCGGATGAAAGTATGATCATGGCCCTGAAAACCGCGGCCTCCAGAGGGGTAGCCGTTAAAATCATCGTCCAGGGAAAACCTGATCATAAGCTTCCTTACCTGGCCTCCTCCTCCTATTTCCACGATTTAATCCCCTCGGGTGTGGAGATCTATCGCTACCAAAAGGGGATCCTGCACAGCAAAGTATTGACTGTTGATCAGGAGATAGGTGTGGTCGGATCTGCCAATTTTGACATACGGAGTTTTCAAATAGATTTCGAATTGAGTGCGGTGATCTTCGGTTCTGATTTTGCAGAGAAGCTGGTTCGCGACCAAGAGCAGGATCTACGGGACAGCCTGCAGATAACCCAGCAAGATCTGCAAAGCAGAACGCCGCTTTTGTCTTTGCAAATCGCTTTAGCGCGTCTTCTTTCACCTTTGCTCTAGTGGTCTGTGACACCTGTTGCAGGCCAATGTCTGGAATTCTGCCTAATAGGCAGGATTTCTTTCTTTTCGTGGGGAATAGAAAGAGAGAATATCGTCAGATATTCAAACATACCAGCGTCTAAATTAACAGAAAGAGAGAGGAGGTTTCCTCATAGTGCAAGCGGACTCCTTTGATGAGATTTATGAAGAGCTTTTTCCTATTCTTTACCGTTTTGTACGTTTGCGGGTACCGCAAAGTGATGTTGAGGATGTAACCGCTGAAGTGATTACTAAAATCTGGCGAGCATTGCCTAATTTTGAGGGTAAAAGTACCCTGAAATCGTGGGCGCTCCGCATCGCTTATCATCATATTGCCGACTTCTACCGAACCCGCAAGGGGAAAGGGATGCAAATAGTATCGTTAAGTGAGGAAATAAAATCTACCCAGTCGACAGATGATCATAGTGACCATTTATTGACCGTGCTGAGCGTAAGCGAAACACTGGCCAAGCTTTCTGAACAACAAGTGGCAGTGATACAACTCAGGCTTATTGAAGGATTCAGTGCCATCGAAGTAGCTCAGATTCTGGGCATAACCCAGCAAGCTGTGGATAGTCTCCTGTATCGAGCAAAGAAGAGCTTCCGGAAGTATTACGAGTTGGAGAATGCAGGGGGAATTCGATGATGAAAAAGGATGCATATAACCTATGGGAGCAGGAGGGCGATTTAGAGAAGATGAAGCTTTTCTTTCATGAAACTCGCCCTGATTCAGAGCAAAAAGAACGGATTAAACAGCTCACTCTGGAGAAGATTCGCGTGGAGGAGCTGAATGCCGCTGCCGTCGGTGAATCACCGCGGAATATTCTCATTCCCGATCTCCCCCCCAAGGAGTCATGGGGAGGAAGAGCCCAGAGAAGGCTGAAATCTTTTTGGTGGAGATGGCAATGGAAGTTGGCCCTGCCGGTGGCGGCGGTAGTTATGTTCGCCTTTATCGGGATTGGCATGGAAAGCCTTAAGGATTCCTCCAAAGGATTTGGGGGAGGCTTCACGGCAAACTCCTCGGCAAACACTGCGGCACAAGATTCGGGGAGCCAGGAAAATATCAGTATGGCAGCCCCCAAAGAATCGGCTCAAAAAAGAGCTATGGATACCTATGGAGCAGGCGGAGCGCCTGAGGTTATGATCGGTATGTCGGATATGGCGGCGGAGGAAAGCGGAGCGCTTAAGGAAAGCCCTCAAAGTGCCCCAAGTATCCAAAACGCCCCCATTATGCCTATTCCCGAACCCCAGGCTCCTCCGGCCGCTGACGACCTGGCCAAGAAAATCACCTATACTCTGAATGCCAGCATCCAGGTTGAGGATGTCTCCCAAGCTCTCACCCGGGTTACTCAGGAGATCACAAGCCTGGGGGGATATGTGGTGAATTCCTCGGAAAGCAGCTATCAAAACAACAGTTCAGCTTACGCCACCTTTAAGATCCCATCCCAGCAGCTGGAGGGTTTCAAGGGCCGCCTGGCAGAGTACGGCAAGGTTTTGAATAACTCCACCGATTCTCTGGACGTTACCAATGAATACTATGATACCCAGTCAAAACTGAGGAATTTACAGGCTCAGGAAACACGCTATCTGGAGATTCTTAAAGAGGCCAAAACTGTGGATGAGATCCTGCATATCGAGAGCTATTTAAGCAGTACACGCATGCAGATCGAACAATTGCAGGGACAAGTCAAGCTTTGGGATCATCAGGTTGCCTATTCCACAGTAAGCATCAACTTTCAGAACACCCCCAACCCTGTCAGTGTGGATGAGCCCTGGCGGCCTGTTGCCTGGGCCAATACTTGGCAGGCTGCCCAGGATGCTGTGCTGAAAACCATCAGCTCTACCTGGAACGGTATCAACTACCTTGTGGTCGGCATCGCTTATGCCTTGCCTTACCTTCTGGGAGGCGCGGTTCTCTTTGGAGTGTATAAGACAGTTAAGAAAGTCAGGCGCCAAAAATAGCATGGATCAAGATAAAGAGCTTACGTATAGGTGCGTAAGCTTTTTGTTTTGTAAAGGGCGGCAGTGGATGAAGGAATAATCCCGGTACTTGTCACGTTTACGGCACCAGGGACATAGAGTATAGTGGGCGGAGGATCAAAGCGGTTATTGGTGGTAGTATCAATTATTTTGATAGCCTGGGTTTTACAAAAAAGCAGAAACCCGGTGCCGATTTAAGGCGCTGGGCTTCTGCTTTTATTCCCGGGAGTATTTGTCACACTTCGCCGGATGCAGGCATATAGTATAGTGAGTTGAGGGTTTATCAGTTGTAATAGCCATTGTTCAAACTTTTCTGTCTGAAAGCGGAAACCCGGTTCACATTGCTGGCCGGGGCTTCTGCTTTTTATTCCATAAAAATGGGCTCTAACCTTTGAAATAAGCGCTTACCTTATTAACTTCGCGGTAATATAGTGTTATTATAGGCAAAAAGGGTTATTCTAAGGAACACATGACACCTTACAGTGAGGGAGCGTCATGGCGGAACAGGGGGGAACTTTGCTTGAAACCGTGGGACGTGATCAAGAGAATTAGCAAATTTATCGGTATCGCTTTAGGGGCGAGCATGGTGGCCTATAGTGTTCAGGGTTTTATCGTGCAGGCCGGCCTTGGCGGAGGCGGCATCGGCGGCATCGCTTTGCTTTTGTTCTACACTTTAGGCTTACCCATCGGCATTGTCAACTTTGTCCTCAATCTTCCCCTGTTTGCTCTGGGTTGGAAAGAAGTCAACCGAATTTTTGTCGCTAAAACCTTTTTTGGCATCATCATCTATTCCCTAGCTTTGGATTTTTTCAAAGGAATTCAGCCTTTGGCCTTAAACGATGTCTTTCTGGGCGCACTTTATGGCGGTGTCCTGGGAGGGGTGGGTTCAGGCTTTGTCTTCCGTTTAGGTGGCAGTCTGGGGGGAACAGATATCATCGCTAAAGTGATCCAGCGCCGGTTTGGCTGGGCGATGGGCACGACGATGCTGGTTATCAATGCTTTGGTGATTATCGCTTCCTGGGCTATTTTGGGCCCTAAAATGGCCCTCTATACCTTAGTATCCATGTTCACCTTCAGCAAGACGGTGGATGTCATATCCAGCGGTCTTCCCGCCAAATCGGTAACCATTATCTCCAATCAATCGGATCGATTGATTCAGCGCATTCTCCAGGAATTAGGAAGAGGCGTGACCTTCCTGCATGGCCAAGGCGGCTATTCTGCAGCAGAAAAAAATGTTATTATCTGTGTAGTCGGTATATCTGAGCTGGGTCATTTAAAACGAATCGTCCGGGAGGAAGATCCTCAGTCGTTTATTATCGTGCAGACAGCCACAGAGGTGGTCGGGCAAGGATTCGCCCTGGAGTAGTGGAGATAGGGTTCGCTCAATTCAATGATCATGGCCGTCTATTTGCCATTGGCCATTTAATTTGATTAAGGTTGCCTTTTGTGAGATGTTTTTGCCATCATTGGTGGAATAGGTCACATCCACCACCGCTGTATTGATGTCCTCAAAAAGGCATTGGGTTACAGTTACCTTTTCGACACCAACATCATGAAAGACTAAATCATGGTAAACAAGCTCGGCAGCCTGCTTAGGGGTCAGGTCACCGGAGGCAGTGGCCGGTGGGGTAGCGCCGCACCCCGCCAGAAGGAATCCCATAACCAGCATAAGCCCTGCCCAGGTTAGCATTTTTCTTGCCTTTTTGATCATAATGGCCACTCCTTAGCTTAGGGATGCTCTCCCGTAATTTCAATAAGAGTTTGAGCATTCGTGGGTTCCCCCAGCCAACTGAGGGAGGAGAGGATAGTTCCCATGACTTTCAATTGCTCCTCATTAAAAGAAGTATCATTGGTGAGGAAGGCGATTCTCAGCACCTTTTGATTGGGTGTATACAGCCAGTATTCCTTGCCGGACAGTTTGGCCGCTTGTCCGAAGGAGGCTCCCCAACTATTCAGTATCCCTTTGAAATCTCCGATATGGGTGGCATCAAGGGAGAAAGTATAGAAATCAAAGGTGCTCATTTCCTTGCTTTTCTGAAGATAATACTCAAGATCATCGATCTGCCATAATTGAATATAGCCTCGCAATCCCAATGGTTCATCATTTAAATAAGCGCTGTAGTGCAGTTGCTGGCGATCCTCCAGCCAATGCTCCGCAATTTGGGTGGTGGCAGGCAGTTGGAGGCTGATTTCTTTATTCAGGACATGGGGATTCATGTTGGGAATCGTCGTATCTGCGAACCGGCTTGGCTGAGGATAAAAGACCAGACAGACCAAAAAGATGAAGATTGCCCAAGGGATGATTTTTTTCACATTAATCCTCCCGGAAAGGTTTTAGTACATCTTATTTGGCCTGAGCTTTTTTTATACGTAGAGAAGGGATAAGTTTTTAGATCATCCCCAATAGATCAAGCGAGAGAGGAGCACCTTGAGGTGAGTATGCGTTTTATAGTGGGTCGGGCCGGTACGGGAAAAAGCACACTTTGTCGGCAGGAAATACATAAAGAAAGCCAGGAGCATCCTGAGGGCTTACCCCTCATTCTGCTCGTTCCCGAACAAGCTACCCATCAAATGGAGATGAGCCTGGCTCATGATCCTCAATCCGGCGGCATCCTCAGAGCCCAGGTTCTGAGCTTTCGTCGTTTAGGCTGGCGGGTTTTTTCCGAAGCGGGCGGGGGAGGAAAAGCGCTGATTGGCGAAGTAGGCAAACGAATGCTCCTGCGCCGGCTGCTTTTAAACCATCGTTCCGATTTGCGGGTGTTTGCCCGTTCCGCTACCCGTCCCGGCATGGCCGACCTCTTAGCCCAGGCCATTGCGGAATTTAAGATTTACCGGATCACCCCGGACCAGCTGAGAGGAATTCAGGATGCTGATGAATTACTGCTGCAAAAGACCCATGAATTAGCCTTCCTCTATGAAGAGTTGAATAAGTCCTTAGGGACGGCGGCCCGGGATCCGGATGATGAGTTGAACCTGGTGGCCGAGAAAATCCCTCAGGCGCCCTTTCTGCAGGGGGCGAAAATCTGGGTGGACGGCTTTAAAGGATTTACTCCTCAAGAGCTTTATATTATTCAAACTATGCTGGGAACGGCTGCCGAGATCACGGTTTCCCTGCCTCTTGATCCGGAACTGCTCAAAGCAGAAACCTCCCGCTTTAAACCCGGCGAGGAGCTGTTTTATGAGCCTATGCAGACCTATCAAGGGCTTGTGGATTTAGCCCGGGATGCTAAAGCCCGGATCAGCCATGTTTTCCTTACGGAGCCCTATCGTTTTCAGAAGGCCGGCCTCAAGCATCTGGAACGATTCTATAATGCCTATCCTACTCAGACCTTTCCCGCAGGAGATGACTCCACAGCTTCCGATCCTCTGGGCATCACCCTGTTTCCCGCCGCCAATAAAAGAGCTGAGGTGGAGGGAGTGGCACGGGAGCTGCGGCGCCTGGCCAGGGAAGAGGGCAGAACATGGCGGGATTGCAGCGTCGTAACCCGCGATTTACCCGGCTATCAGGGGATCATCGAGCAGGTTTTTAAGGCTCATGATATTCCCTACTTCTTGGACCATAAACGCCCCGTGATTCATCATCCTTTGTTGGAGCTGCTTTTATCGGCGATTGAAACGGTGCAAAAAGATTGGGCCTATGAACCCCTCTTCCGCTGTTTAAAAACCGATTTTTTTCCTTGCTCCAAAGATCGCATCGACCGTTTGGAAAACTACTGCCTTGCTTATGGAATCCATGGTAGTGCCTGGAAGGGCAACCGAGCCTGGAGCTATTACCCTGATCCCAGCGACAGGGAAGAAACGGCAGGCCTTAACGAAGCCCGGCAGATCATCTATGAACTGTCCAGCCCTTTTGACCAGGCTATCCGTCCCCATCCGGAAGCCGGCGGCCCCTCGGCCACCGTCGCCCAGATCGCGGAGGCGATCTATGAGCTTCTCATCCGCCTCAAGGTTCCCGAACATCTTCAGGAGTGGGCAGAGGCAGCCCACAGCCGGGGGGATTTAGCTGAGGCCCAATTGCAAAACCAGATTTGGGATGCCGTGATCCAGGTGCTGGATGAGCTGGTGGCAGGCTTAGGGGAGGAAATCATGGACCTGCCCGACTTCGCGATGATCCTTACTTCCGGGCTGGAGAATTTGCAGCTGGGCTTAATTCCTCCCGGCTATGATCAGGTTCTGGTCGGTTCACTGGACCGTTCCCGCAACCCGGAAACAGCCGTGCTCTTTTTACTGGGAGCCAATGAGGGAATCCTGCCGGGAAAGCCCTCCGATGAAGGGGTTTTTGATGAATTGGAGCGGCTCCGCCTGGAGAGCAAAGGGATTATGCTGGCCCCTAAGGGCAAGGTGCAGGTGTATGAGGAGCAATATTTCATCTATACTGCCCTCACTCGTGCCCGGGAACAGCTGTATATCAGTTATCCCCTTACCGATGAAGAGGGCAGAGGGTTAACGGTGTCTCCGGTGATCCATCGGCTGAAGATGATTTTTCCCGGATTGCCGGAAAGGTATCTCAGTCTCGATGAGGAAGAACCGGCGGCCCTTCCTCATCCCTACGCTCTGTTGCCGGCTTATGCTTTGCACCTGCAGAAGCTCCGGCAAGGCAGTGCTCTTTCGCCCTTATGGCAAGCTATACGGTCCTGGTTTCTCAGCCAAACTGCCGCCTTTCCCCAAGTGCAGCTGCTGGAAAAAGGGCTCCGGGATCAAAATGAGGAAGAGAGGCTGCCCCAGCCTTTGGCCAGGCAGCTCTATGGCAAACGCCTGGTCACCAGTGTTTCCCGTTTGGAGCTCTTCGCCCGCTGCCCCTTTGCCCACTTTGCCCAATATGGGCTTAAGCTGAAAGAACGCGCCAATTACCGCCTTTCGCCGCCGGATATGGGACAATTCTTTCATGCCGTCCTCCATGATTATGCCGTTGCCCTGAGAGAGAGAGGGCTTGATTGGGGAGAGCTCAGCAAGGAGCAATCCTGGCAGCTGGTGAATGAGACAGCCGAGCCGATCGCCCTGCAATTGCAGAATAAAATCCTCTTGAGCAATGCCCGTTATCGCTACTTAACCCATAAGCTGAAGCGGACCGTTCATCATGCGGTCCGTGTCCTGGGAGAACATGCCCGGCAGGGAGTGTTTCTGCCGATGGAATTAGAGGTGAAATTCGGTCCCCAGGATGCACTGCCACCTTTGGAAGTACCCTTAAGCGGGGGCAACTCCCTTCTGCTCAGGGGGCAGATTGACCGCATTGACGGGGCCGTGCTCGGCAATGAAATTTACTTAAGAATCTTTGATTATAAATCCCGGGAAGCTCATGTCAGCTTAAATCAGATCTACCATGGACTGGATTTGCAGCTCTTGGCCTATCTTGATGCGGCCTTGCAGGGCGCCCAGATTTTAGTATCATCCTCCGGTCTAGCGGAGGGGGCAACGATCCATCCCGCCGGATTTTTATATTTCCCGGTTCTTGAACCTCAGCTCAAATCCAAAACACTGCTCTATCCTGAGCAATTGGAAAAGGATCGCATTAAAGCCGTCAAAGTCAAGGGCTATTTGCTGGCCGACCGTCAGGTCCTCTTGGCTATGGATCGGGATCTGGAGAATTCCAGCTTGCTGGGCATTAAACTCACGAAGAGCGGAGAATTCAAAAAAGGTTCGCCGATTCTTACGGAAGAGCAGTTCGCCCTCCTGAGGAAGCATCTCCAGCATTTCCTGCGGTGCAGCGGTGAGGCTCTCCTGGAAGGTGATATTTCCATCACTCCCTATCGGCAGGGCAAGAATACAGCCTGCCAATTCTGCTCCTATAAACCATTATGCCATTTTGATCCCTATCTGCCTGAGAATAACTATCGGAATTTGCCGGTCATCCAGGATGAAGAATTTTGGCAGCGTGTGCAAAACCAGGACTCCGGGCAGTACCCTGAGCAGCATCCTGAGCAGTACCCTCCCACCCCTGTTTCTGGGGAAACCCGCCGGGTTCCTCAGCAGGATGGGGGAAGTAGCCCAATGGTTCAGGAGAATCTAAGGCCTCAGGATAGTTCAGGGACTCAGGAGAGTCTAAGGACCCAGAATAGTTCAGGGACTCAGGTTAGTCCGAGTAGTCAGGATAGCATGAGGGGTCAAGATAACCCGAGGGGTCAGGAGCTGATCTGGTTAGGAGAAGATGAAGCAGGCGCTGGAAAGGAGGATGACGGCCATGAATAATCCCAAATGGACTCCCACCCAGCAGGCGGCCATTGACTTGAAAGGGCAGCTTCTCGTAGCGGCGGCTGCCGGTTCGGGTAAGACCGCAGTTCTTGTCCAAAGGCTCTTCAAGCAGATTACAGATGTGGATGAGAAAGTGGATGTGGATCGGTTTCTGGTGGTGACCTTTACGAAAGCGGCCGCTGCAGAAATGCGCGAACGCATCGGGAAAGCTCTGGATGAAGCCCTCTTTGGGGCGGCGGAGCCTGCTCAGGTGGAACACCTCCTGCAACAGAGGGCCTTGCTTTATCGGGCCAGTATCACTACCCTGCACTCGTTTTGTATGGAATTGATTCGTCAGTATTTTTACCTTATTGAGCTGGACCCCGCTTTCCGCGTAGCCGATGAAGCGGAAGCGGATCTGCTGCGCCAGGATACTCTTGAAGATCTGTTTGAAGCGTATTATGGGGAGGAGACCCCGGCCTTTCAAAACCTGGTCGATGCCTTCGGCACCGATCGTGATGACCAGCCTTTGATGGCCTCCATCCTCAGGCTCCACGAATTTGCCATGAGCCAGGTCGATCCTGGGGAGTGGCTGGAACACCTGCCGGAGGCTTATGATTGGCACAGCCTTGACGACCTGATGGCAAGCCCCTGGGGGCAGGTGGTGCGGCAAGGTGTCCGGGATAAGGTGGAGGAAAGCCTTATCCTTTTGGAGCGGGCTTACCGGCTGGCCGAGTTGCCGGGCGGTCCTGTTCATTATTTGCCCGTTCTGGAAGACGATCACTCCAGGCTGGATTTTCTGCGGGAAATGACGGAGCGGGGGACTTGGAGTGATATCGATACGGCTTTTAAGTCGGCGGCAACCTTTCCCAGCCTCCCCCGGGGGAGCAAAAAAAATCTGCCGGACTCCCTGATAGATGAGGAAGACAGCAAGCGCTTGCGGGAAGAAAGTAAAAAAGCCCGTGATGAGGCTAAAAAGAAGCTGGAAGAAATCAAGCATACGGTGTTTTCAGTATCCCTGACCGATCAGCTTCCCTTCCTGAACAAGATGGGGGAATTGGTCAGCACCCTGGCTCAGGTTACCCAACACTTTGCCCGGGAATATCAAAAAGCCAAGCGGCAAAGAAATTGCGTGGATTTTTCCGATCTGGAGCACTATGCCTTACAGCTCTTGGCCAAGGATAAACAGCCTACGGAAATTGCCTTAAAACTCCAGGCTTACTATGCGGAAGTCCTGGTGGATGAATATCAGGACATCAATCCCGTTCAGGAGCGTATTTTGCAGCTGGTTTCCCGTCAGGAGGAGGGGAAGGCCAATCTGTTCATGGTGGGGGATGTCAAGCAGAGCATTTATCGTTTCCGGATGGCCGATCCCGGACTTTTTCTGCGCAAATATGGGGAGTTTCCTCATTATCAGGAAGGGGAGGAAGCTGCCCCCAATTTGGTCATTGACCTCAACCAAAATTTCCGCAGCCGCTCTGAAGTGATCCAAGGGATCAATTATCTTTTCTATCAGATCATGACAGAAGGAGCAGGGGAGATTGTCTATGATGAGCAGGCTGCTCTGAGACCGGGGGCTAAATTTGTCTCCGATGGGGAGCTTAGAACTGCTGAGGGCCCCATTGAAGTTCATTTATTTGATCCTAAGGCCATCGATCTTTCCCAGGGTCAGGAAAGGGGAGCTGAAGATGCAGCCGCGGGAGCGGATTCACCGGCTCAGGGTGAGGGTGAGGAATTTGAGCAGAATCGGGAGCCGGAATCAGGCGATGATGAAGCTTCACTGGAAGAGGCGGAAACAGCCCGTATTGAAGCCCGATTAGTGGCAGCCCGCATTCAAAAAATGGTTCTGGAGAGGGAATTTCAGATTCATGATAAGGAACTGGGTGACTATCGGCCGGTACAGTATGCGGATATCGTGATTCTTATGCGCTCCCTGGCCTCGGTAGCCTCTGTGTATGCCGAAGAGTTCCAGAAGGCGGGAATCCCTGTCTATGCAGAAACCAACAGCGGTTACTTTGGAACCAATGAGGTGGACACAGTCTTATCCCTGCTCAAAATCATCGATAACCCACGTCTGGATATTCCCTTTGCGGCAGTGCTCCGTTCTCCACTGGTAGGGATGAATGGAACTGAGTTAGGGAAATTGCGCTCTCTGCTTCCCCAAGGAGATTTTTACGAAACCCTGGTCCTGACCTTTTGGGCAGGTGATGCTCGGCGACAAGAAGAGGGGCAGGAGTTTTACTCAGAAGTCAGGGAGATTTTAGGGAAGCACTGGGAGAGCTTGCCGCAACTGGAGGTTAAAGTCAGGCATATCCTGGAGACATCGCCTGAGATCAAAGAGAAGGTGGATGCCTTTTTCCCCAAACTGCAGGAGTGGCGGCACCGTTCCCGGCGGACCTCTCTGGCCGATTTGCTGTGGCATCTCTACGAAGATACCGGATATCTGGCTTATGTAGGAACCTTGCCTGCCGGTGCACAACGTCAAGCGAATCTGCGGGTTCTCTATGATCGGGCCTGTCGTTACGAAGCGACAAATTATCGGGGCTTATTCCGTTTCCTGCGTTTCCTGGAGAAATTTCAAAGCCAGGGCAAGGATCTGGGCAATGCCAGCATAGTGGGGGAAAAAGAGAACGTGGTCCGCTTCATAACAGTGCATTCCAGTAAAGGTCTGGAATTCCCGGTGGT
The DNA here is from genome assembly GCF_900143285.1 of Desulfitobacterium chlororespirans DSM 11544. Lineage (NCBI taxonomy): Bacteria > Bacillati > Bacillota > Clostridia > Eubacteriales > Desulfitobacteriaceae > Desulfitobacterium > Desulfitobacterium chlororespirans. The sequence continues at coordinate 13,901 of NZ_FRDN01000004.1, read as the reverse complement.
CTTCATAGCCGGGTTAGGGAAGAAATTCAATACCCGCAGCCTCAGCAGTCAGCTCTTGCTTCATTCACACTTAGGGGTGGGTATTCCTTTAATAGATATAGAGAATCAAGTTCGTTACCCATCCATTATTCAATATGCCGTGAAAGAGCGTCTATGGCAGGAAGCCCTTGCCGAAGAGCTGCGGATCCTTTATGTAGCCCTTACCCGGGGCAAGGAGCGCCTCTTCCTCTTTGGCCATCAGCAGAAGCTTGCGGAGGCTATCAATAAATGGCGGAGCTTAGCCATGTCCTGCCCCGACACGGCCTTTCCCGACGGTCAGCTGCGGGGGGCTAAGACCTACCTGGATTGGCTCGGACCGGCTTTAGTACGTCATCCTGAGGATTTGTTCAAACTCGGCTCTTTCCCCACAGCCGGTGAGCTTCCTGACAGCTCATCCCAGTGGAAAGTGATCCTTCATGAGCAGATCACCGACAAGACGCCTTTTCAAGAGGCAACCAGCTCTCAAGATGAAATCATCCTCCCAGATCAAGAAACCCCCGGGGAAGCGGAAGCCTCTCAAGAAACGAAAATCTCTGGAGAAATAGAAGGCTCCGGAGAAAAGGAAGCCCCAGGAGAAACAGAAACCTCTGAGGAAACAGAAAACCTTGAAGCCCAAACGCCTGAAACGGCGAACTTGGATACTGAAAATTTACAGGAGGAAGTTTTCCGGCAGCTTAACTGGCAGTATCCTTACCCTGAAGGGGTCAATCAATCCGCTAAGACCAGTGTCAGTGAATTGAAGCGGCAGTCATTATGGTACATGGATAATGAATACTCGTCTCCATCTTCATCCCCATCTCCGTCCGCCTTGTCCGCGCCCAGTTTTCTGCGCCCTCAATTCATTGTGTCCCGGAAGGAATTGACTTCTGCGGAACGAGGCACAGCAGTGCATGCCGCCATTCAGCATTTACCCCTGGCTGTATGGCGGGATACTTGGGAGGGGCTGGCTCAGGAAGTCTGCGAAAGCATGCTTCAAGAGCATATTGATTCCCTAATCCGGCGGGAGATTCTCAGTGCAGAGCAGGGGGGAGTGGTATTCGTTTCCCAGCTAAAGAATCTGCTGGACTCCACCAGCGGCAAACGTCTCTGGGAGGCTGAAGAAGTGCGGAGAGAAGTTCCCTTTACCCTCTCCCTGCGTCTCAAGGCTCAAAAAGAACCGGTGCTTGTTCAGGGAATCATCGACGCAGTGCTGCTCTCTCATCAGGAACATGAGGCCCAGGTTATGGATTTTAAGACCGATAATTTAGCAGGGGTGCCCGACCCGGAGCTGGTTTTAACCCAGCGCTACGGACTTCAGCTGGGGCTGTATGCCCTGGCAGTGGAAAGGCTGCTCAAGGTCCCTGTCCGGGAATGCATCATCTATGCTACGTCGGTTCAGCGGGAGTTTGTCATGCCGAGAGAGGCTATTCAAGCTGCTTTGGAAGCGGTGGTTATAGTGTAGCTTCAGGAGAGAGGCGGGTCGCGTAGCATTACGCACAACGCGTACTCCCTAGCTCCGGGGCTGGTCAACTCGCTTTCTTAACAGCTCACGCCAAACCTCTGGGCAATACCTGATGTGAACCGTGGCTCCGCTACGTTAAGAAAGCCTCGTTGATCCGACCGCCCTCCGCTAAATCCGTCCGCTTTTGTACGTAAAGCTACGTCTTGCGGGTCTCTTTCAGTTTTCTTTAGAGCCTTGGGGGCTGCGGGTCTGAAGGTCTTGTGAGGCGTTTTTGGGGCAGTTCAGGCCTTCTCGGAGCCTTTATAGCCTTCCCCAGGGTTCGCCGACTTTGCCGCCTCAAGCGGCGTCGGTAAAGACGGAAAAAGCTGCTCAAGTCATCATACGAATTCCCTTGTAGTTCTTTCAAAGCCCTGCACGCAAAACTCCAAGAAGCAGCCCAAGGATTTTGCTTTACGAAAGGGAGCGGATTTAAGCGAGCGGAAACAAAACTTCGCGAAAAGCACGCAGCGGAGAAAGGTTGGAAACAGGACGTTTCCAACCGGCCATTGAGCAGGAGCGATTTGGCCGGGCACCTTTCGGAGCGAAGAGCTTTTCGCGTTAGTTTTGTCCGCGCAGCTTATGGAGCGACCGCTGTAAAGCAAAATCCTGGAGACCCCCTGGATAACCAACGTTCAAAGCTCCAATAAAAAATCCCGACGACGCGAGTCTCCACGCATCATCGGGAAAGAGGTGTGTTAGCACCAGAAAGCTTGCCATCCTCATTAACGAGTTCCGGCCAGCATCATCCGGTCATTGTTCATATGAACACCACTGGCTTTTTCAAACATATCCAGCAATCTGCCAATGGTCATATTCTGGCGTTCAACGCCGCGGATATCAAGAATAATTCGGCCTTCATGCATCATAATCGTCCGATTGCCTACAGCAAGAGCTTGTTCAAGATTATGAGTGATCATTAAGGTTGTTAGTTTGGAGCTTTGTGCCACTTTGCAGGTAAGCTCCATTACTTTTTCGGCAGTTTTGGGATCCAGCGCCGCAGTATGCTCATCCAGCAATAAGAGTTTAGGATTTTGAAGGGTAGCCATAAGCAAAGTTAAGGCCTGGCGTTGTCCCCCGGATAAGAGTTTAACTTTTGTGGTTAAACGCCCTTCAAGTCCTAATCCCAGCTTGGATAGCTCATTGCGAAAATAATCCCGTTTATTGACATTTAAGGCCCAGCGCAGACGGCGGGACTCGCCCCGGCGCAAAGCCATAACCAAATTTTCTTCAATAGTCATCGAGGCGGCGGTGCCTGACAAAGGATCCTGGAACACCCGGCTGATCAATCCCGACCGTTTATAGGAGGCCCATTTGGTAATGGGGGTGCCATCAATAGAAATTTCTCCATTATCGGGGATAAACACCCCGGCAATAGCGTTCATCAGGGAAGATTTGCCTGCACCATTGGAACCAATGACAGTGACAAAATCTCCAGGGGCGAGCTCAAGTGAAAGACTGTCAAGGGCTTTTTTCTCGTTAATGGTCCCTTTATTGAAGACCTTAGTTAGATTCTGAACTGTTAGCATAGGAATCCCCCTTCCTCAAAATGCCGCCATTAAACGCGGAGAATTTCGATTTTAAACTGGGCGAGACGAGGGCGATCAGAACAATGACAGCGGTGAGAAGTTTTAAATCAGTGGGCTCCAAGCCGAGCCGGAGGACGATGGCGATAATAGTCCGGTAGATAACGCCGCCGCAGATCACGGCAAGTATGGTCCGACCAATAGAGGAGGTTCCCACCAGAACCTCGCCGATAATCACGGAGGCCAGTCCGGCTACAATCATGCCTACTCCCATGCTGGCATCGGCAAATTGTTGGTGTTGAGCGACAAAGCTGCCGGAGAAAGCGACTAAACCATTGGATAAGCCCAAACCGAGAATTTTCATCACATCGGTATTTACCCCTAAACTCCGGATCATCAGTTCATTATCACCGGTAGCCCGCAAGGCCAAACCGATTTCGGTATTAAGGAAGAGGTAGATCAGGATACCGAGGATAATAATCGTTATAAGGCCCAAGATCAGGGTTCCATATTGATTCATACCGGGAAAGTTTTTAAAATCAGTAAAAATAGTCCGTGTTTTGAGCAAGGAGATATTGGCTTTGCCCATAACGCGCAAATTGATAGACCATAAAGCGGTCATGGTTAAAATTCCGGACAGGAGAGCGGTGATTTTAAATTTGGTGTGAAAGATGCCGGTGAAGATCCCGGCGATACAGCCGACAAAAAAGGCAATGGCCGTAGCTAACCAGGGATTATAGCCTTGAAAGATAAGAGTGGCTGCGGTGGCAGCTCCTAAAGTGAAGCTGCCCTCCACAGACAAGTCCGCATAATTCAGTACTCTAAAGGTTAGATAGACTCCCAGGACCATGATTGCATACATCAGCCCGAGTTCCAGAGTTCCTACTACAATTTTTAGGGAGAACATTATTAACACACCTCAATATTTTATCTCTATAGTTTAATTTAGATTATTTTATGGTAGCTTTGCTCTTAATGTCGGCAGGGACTTCAATTCCGAGCAAGTCAATCGCTTCTTGATTCAAGACGATATCAAAGTTCTTCTGACCTTCCACAGGCATATCGGCAGGCTTAGCCCCATCAAGGATGCGGAGAGCCATTTCACCGGTCTGGGCACCTAAGTTCGTGTAGTTGATACCAATGGTTCCCAGTCCGCCGGCATCGACAACGCTGCTTTCTCCGGAAATGAGGGGAATTTTATTTTCGTTGGCCACTTGAACGACGGATTGAGCGGCAGATACCACCATATTATCGGTAGGAACGTAAATGGCGTTGACTTTTCCGATCAAGGATTGGGCTGCCTGCAGAACGTCGGCACTGGAAGATACGGTGGTTTCAACAATTTCCAGGCCCAGAGCAGGGGCTTCTTCCTTGACAATGCGTACTTGAACTTCAGAGTTAACCTCAGCGGCGTTATAGATTACCCCAACAGTTTTAGCATCGGGAACCAGCTTTTTCAAAAGTTCCAATTGTTCTTTAATCGGGTTCATATCTGTTGTACCGGATATGTTCCCGCCCGGCTTATCCATACTGTCAACCAGTTTTGCTTCCACAGGGTCGGTAACGGCTGTAATCAAAATAGGGATCTCATCTGTGGCGCTGGCCATGGCTTGAGCTGAAGGTGTAGCAATAGCCAGAATGAGATCGAGATCACTGGACGCAAATTTTTGAGCGATCGAATTGAGGATGGATTGATCGTTTTGAGCGTTTTGATATTCTAACTTTAAGTTCTTGTCTACTTCATAACCGTTTGCTTTTAAGGCATCCAAAAAGCCTTGCCGAGCAGCATCAAGGGCTGGATGTTCCACGATTTGGATAATCCCAATCTTCACTTGTTTCTCTTCAGAAGAACCTTGTGCTGCCCCCTGAGGGGTTTCTTTAGTGCTTGGCGCAGTACCGCCACATCCGGCCAGACCCAGTGCCAAGACAAGACTTAAACCAATTCCCAACATTCTTCTTAAACTACCTTTTTTCATTTTCCTACAAACCTCCTCTTATTTAGGCAATAAAAAATACACCTCCGCAGGGGTGCACTTATGCCTCACACCTACTGTACTACTATTCTACAACTATTCTATTTTTTATTATCTTATAGTTTTATTGAATGAATGTCAATCCTCTTTTATAGAATTGTTTTGAAAATATCATAGTGTTATATACAGCAGTTATACACACCTTAAATCCTTCATTTTATTACCATTCTATGGTATATCATGCCCTTGGGGGCATGTTTCAAGCAAAAATAAAAAAATAGAAAGTACATACTCATTATTCCTATAATTCCATATATTGCTATTAGAAAAGTGTCAGGAAGAATGAGCTTTAATACAACCCAAATAACTATGTATTTAAATGTTTGTATAAATAGAGGAGGAAATCTTATGAATCATCCGATGAACATGCAAAATGGATATATGGGCCAGAATCAATATTTTCCTCAAGGGGGCTTTGCCACTTTAGATCCTAATTGTTGCTCTGGCCAAGTGACAATGGATGCCGGCCAGCCTTATCAATCCTGTTATGGACAGGAAAGTATGCATGGTATGCACCACAACCCTCATCATTGCTGCGTGCCGCCCTGTCCGCCCCCTTGCCCGCCGCCGGCACCGGAACCGGTCACCTATGTCGTCAGAAAAGGGGACAGCGTTTATAAGATAGCTCAGCAATTCGGCACGACGATGCAAGCTATTATCCTTGCCAACAATCTCACTAACCCCGATCTGATTTTCCCTGGTCAGGTTTTCATTATCCCTAATGCATAAACGAGACTTCATTCAGTGATTAATTTGACCAAACGGTTTCCAGGCCAATGAGGCTGGAAATCGTTTGGTCACTTTATTTTTTGGTACGTCATCCGCTAATGAAGTAGCACCGCATTATATTTTAAAGGGGAAAAGATTTTGAAAAAAACCCTTAAAACTTATATATCGCAATTTGTAGGAAGAGAATTTTATTCATATTAAAGGAGTATGGCAATTTTCCATAGATTAAGCCTTTGATTTTGAGGGCTTTAAATCTTACAATTTTGCTTTCAGACCCTTTGGTCTGGCTTTTTCTACCGGAAGAAGATTTTTGTACGAATTATGGAGGAATATTTAGGAAAATGTTGAATGCTTATTGTATAAAACTTGGAAGTTCTTTCACTATAATATGTAATGCATAACGTTATTCTATTTAAAGTATGTCCGCTTCAGCTCAAGAGAGATGCTGACAATGGAGAAAGCTGAGACGTTAGAGAAGGAAATATTAGGGCGCGTCAAATGAAAAATGCAGCATATGCAGCAGTTTTTGAATATCTTCTAGGGTAATGGTCTTTGGTCCAATTTTATTCTCTTTATCGCGCTAATTAAGGCGTTATGGGGAACCAACGTATCAGTCGGAACCGTCAGCAATCTGAACAAAAAGTATACAGGCACATCGATAACTAGCGAAGTCGCCATTACAAGGGAAGTATCCCTACATTTACATTGGCGACATTTAACTTCAAACGAAACAGGATCAAGTAACTTGAAGTAAAAGTTTTATTAAAATATATGAGTTGAGTTGAATAAGTCTTGAGGCCAAATTTATGTTTAGCAGTTGACTTGAACATATGTTTGGTCTTGCCATTATATTATGACAATAATTTGCAAGTTTACAGACTTCTTCGGGGGCCCTTCCCAGTATGAATTATTACGTTGAATGGTAACCAACTATTGGATTAAATACAAAAGGATTAACTAGATAGATAACAACTATATTTAGATAAAATCTTATAAGGAGGCATTTCTTTGGGAGTATTTTTCAAAAACAAATATAATTCGAGCTCTCCAGATAGGACTAATCTTAATGATCTTAACAATGGGGAAGAATCAAAAAATGATTATAATTTAACCCATAAAGATATTATTATGGTCAAAAACATTGAAAAACATCTTAAGTTATTTGAGATATTTAAGTTAAGAAATACACAAACAATTGTCCTGATACTAGCAGGTGCCAAGACCTTAGCTAGTGAAACAGGACGATTTTCTATGGAGGAAGCACAAAAATATTTAGGTTATATGAGCAAAACAACCCGGGATAAAGTGTTTCGGGAACTTCTGGAAAAAGGTTGGATCATATTTGATGGATTTGATTATGAAATTCCTGGCAAAGTAAGGGCCTTCTTATCCTCCATGTTTTTATCCTTTGCGAAAGAAAACCTTTCCATGTCAGAACAGATAAAAACTACTGTGATGCTGGCCGAATTCGTCGATGAATTCAATATGGATGAAGAGCAAACCGAGTCCCTTAAAAATATGGGATTTCGAGAGTTATCAGTATGGAAAGGGTACCTGGAGCGTGTAATCCAGAAGAAGTCACGGCGAGAGATATTAGAGATTGGTAAACAGACCCAAGGAATTATTAACGTGATTAAAAGCACGCAAAAAACACTTAACAATAATCGACATATTTTTTCTCGGTTACATTACGATGAGTTTTTTAATATTACCAGTAGCATATTGGACTTAACCACTCAAATTCTCTCAATGGCTATTCAGTTTCAACGGGAAAGCCAGAACGGTTTGGGTGAGTTTATTTCTCCAGAAATGATTGAAACTGCTCTCCATAATGCGCCTATAGAAGTATTAGCTGAGCTAACTGTAAAAAACTTTTCAGCACCCAAGCAAGTATATCAACTCAGAGAAGAAATTATCGAAAGCAGGGCGCGGTCATTTTTTGAAAACGAAAAAGAAGAGATCGTCGCCACGCCTCCACCCGAACCCATAGATATTATTGAAGAAGAAATGATCCTTAATCGAATGCAAAGCCCCATGGAACTTTTTTATCAGGAAATTGCCCTCAAAATGAAAGCGAAAGATGAAGTCCCAATGGAGGAACTCCTCTTTAAGGATATTAATAGCTTTGGTCAGGCAATGTACAAGACAGGTCAAATGCTTAAACTAACAGGTGATCTAAAAAGCCGTAAAGAACGGAAAGAAATGGATAAAGAAGGATTCGAACTTCAAGTGGAGGATGCCTATAAGCAGCTAACGGAAGGTCCAGTTGAAATGGTAACAGAGTGTTTTGTTAGGAGAATGAAAAATGGATCAGATTAACGAGTTAGCCATCAACCCTCACGCACAAAAAATATGTTCTATGTTTCATTATGGCTGGATTTCCAAAAAGGAAATCGGTTCAATCGAAAGAAATATCCAGCTATTTCGGGATGTTCAGACTTATCTTTCCCTCTTGGGATATGAATTGCTCAATCCCCCCGGAACCGAATGGTATGTAATACGTCTTAGAAAAGAGTACGATTCTGCTTCATTTGATTATTTTCTGAAGAGGGTCAAAGGAATAGACAAGCGACATATGGCCCTCCTTACCATTATTTATGCCAAACTCGTCCTTCCGAAGGAGCTTGGTCATGTCGATCCTGAAAACGAGCTGAGTTTGACGGTCGATGAACTTGTCTACAACTATGGAGCAAAATTTCAACAAAGAAAACAGAACCCGCGCAAGACCATCGAAACTTTGCTTGCTTCATTGAAAAAGTATCACTATATCCTATGGGAAAAAGGTAAGGCAAGTATTACTGTGGGGCCAGCAATATATATGCTCCACAGTGAGATGCTTATGGATATCTGTGATTATGTTATCCAGGGGCTAACTACAGGACTTGAAACTGTTGAAAAGCTAGAAGAAGATCCGGCTGATGACGAGGAGGACTAGGAATGATCAAAGATTTTTCCACTGTATATTGGGGATACCTTCCAATGACAAACAGGCCGTATAAGGCCCATGAAAAGGTTAATGCCTTTATTGGTCCGTCCGGTCACGGAAAAACGACGATATGGGATGGTCTTCGCCTCATGCTAGGTGCCAGCAATTTTGAAAGTAAAAGATCATTTTCATTCTATGTTCATAAGAAAAGCAACTGGTCAGTAGTAAGAGTAGCATTCTATAATCTACCAGTCAATGGGATGCGACCTTTTGAATCGATTCGAAAATTTAAAGATGAAGTTACAGCCTGCTGCAGGATTTTTAAAAATGAGCAAGGCTCATGGTCCAGAGAATATTATTTATTTGATGGTGAATTTTACGATTTACCGGATATTCATTTGAACTACAAAGCGTATAGTGAAGTTTTATATCATGTTGAAGAGTATCTTAAAGTTTTAGAACAATGCATGGGGATTACGAAGGAATTCCGTAACCTGATGGCAAGGAGCCCAGATGATATAAGAGAAGTTGTGAACTCATCTCCTCATAAGCTTTTTCAATTACTTTTTGATCTAAAAGGAACTAAAGATTATAAAAAACGCTATGATGACAGCAAGCAAAGACTTAATGAGCAAGAAGTAGCCATTGAGCGGGCTGAGGAAGAAATGGAGCAGGCAAAAGCCCGTTTTGAAGAGACCAAGCGAAAAGCACAAAATTTCCGTCTCTATCAGGCTAAAGAAAAGGAAGTTCAAGAAACGACAATTAAACTCAAAAAACTCGAATATTTTGAATCCCAGGAGACACTAAAATCAATCGAAACCGAGATGACCGGAGTCGAAGAGCAAGGAAAAATCGAGTCAGATAAAGTTAACGAGTTTAGCGTAAAAATTGATGAAATACAAAAAGAAATTGGACAATCTGAAGACGAATATCAACGTTTATACGAGATTGAGGAGCAGGCGAATGAGAACATCAATAAATATACGACTGATAAAACACGGTTAGATGTTGAATTAGAGCGCCTTAACGAGCAAATTGAAAGTCTAAAACTAATTGAACCGCAAAATCTAGAGGACTTAAACGAACTTAAGAATATTCTCACTGAGGACCTAGAGAAAAAGAGGTTGGATTATCTCCAAGCTAAGGAAGTGGTTGATCAGCTAAAGCAAAAACTTACTGATTTAGAGCAAAATGTTCTACCCTATAAAGAGGAAGCAAAAAGATTCAGAACCAAACTGGAAGAAAACAAAATTCCATATATTATGCTTGCCGATGCCATCAGTGTAAAACCAGAGATGCGGCAATGGCAAAAATCCATTGAGGCCTATATTGGGAATAATCGTTACCGGATTATTGTGGAACAGGACAAATATCTTCCTGTCAAGAGAATGCAACAAGAAGCTCGATACGGAGCTCGTGTATCTTTACCCAAAAAGGAGAAAGCGTTTCGCTCAAGAACAGATATCCCTTATCCCAGTATTCGTGATGCCATCACTGTCAATTGCAGTGAAAAAGTGGAGGGGTATCTGGAAGGTTTAAATCACATCTATCTTGTAGAAACAGTGGATGAAGGTCATGCCCTTCAACAACGCGGAATTGATAGTATTACGCTTGAAGGGTTGCTGCAGGATGGAGATGGTGCTATTCATTTAAAATATCATAGCCTATGTTGTGGAAAACTTGCTCTAGACGAAGAAAAAAAAGAGGCCCAAGAATTACTACCGAAAAAGGAATCCGCTGTTGAGGAACTACTAAAACGTGTGAACGAACTCCAAGATGAATTAGGCGAAGTGGCAAAGAGTATTGAAAATCAGCAATTGATAATGAAACTTCCGGAAATGGAAGATAAACACAAAATGCTACTAGGAGAAGTAGAAAACTTCACTTCTTTAATAGTGGAATTAATGAAGAAAAAGGACTCAACTAAAAAAGAAAAAGAAACTGTCCGGCAAAAAGAAATCAAAGCTAGGGAAGAAAAGGTAAAGTTTAGTGAAAAAATGAATCAAGCGATTCAACGGGCAGCAGACCTTTCCAAAAAATATACTGAATTACGTAATAAACTTTCATCACTTACCTTTTCTGCGGAGCGAGCATATGAAGAGGTAAAAGGGTTGGGACTCAGCGAAGATGATATTGCCTTTATTTCCTACGATATACAAGGTAGCGCTTTCATCGACGCTCAAGGAAGTCTATATACTTCAAAAGAAATAAGCAATATCCTAAACTCCTTACGCTTAGAAAAAGAAAGATTATATAATCCTTCCGTCAATGAGGAAACTATACGCTTGGTCGAAGCCCAAGAGGGGCAAATTGGGCTATTGGTCCAAAACCTTCATACCTTAAAAAAAGACAGAGAAGACCTTGAAAGGACTTGCAATGACTTGCTATTACAGTTTCGTGGACATATCAAAGAAATCATGAAAGATTATATTACCGAATTTGAAAGTTTTGCCGATCTGCTTAAAGCTTCAGCAAAGGGTAAGTTGGTCGAAGTAACTCCGGAACCAGAAACCTGGGAAATCCACCTTTTTATTGGCTACGATGGAAAAGAACCGGTTGCAGTCGATGGGCCACACCTTAGTTCAGGACAAAAGGCCAGTACCAGTTTAATGATTTTACTGGCAGCCCTAAGTGACAATAAGAATGGGAAAATAACGCCTATCATGTTTTTGGATGAGCCAAAGGCCCGAGTGGATGATGAACGTGGTAATGAAATCGGGCAACTTTTGCAAGTTACAGACATCCAGTATTTTATCACCCACCAACAGGGAGAATCTTTGAAAAGTATTGATTGGATTGATCATGCCTTTACTTGTAGTGCCTGTGAGCCCGGCAAGGAATTTGCAAATCAACTTATTCTAAAAAAACGTGCCAATCGACCTTTATATGCAAAAGAATAGGGTGGTGATACCTCAAAATGGTGCAAGGTCATATTTTTAAAATTGATGAACACCGTATTGGAATTGAAGTTGTTAAAATCGATAAGGACGGATATCGCTTTCCGGTGGCAATGTTAGTAAAGGGACAAAATTATTATGGCGTAGAGGCAACGTTACATAAACCCCATGGCAAAAAAGTGGTTATGGAAACACTGCTGAATTTCCTTTTAATAGGGCCAAAACGGTATGAGCCGCTTGTTAAACATGTGCTGCAAAGATTCACATGGCAGGAATTAAATGATAGTTTAGAGATTCTTTTATTAGACGGCGTAATTCAAGTCACTTTTAAAAACCAGAAGCCTCATAAGACGGTGGAATGGCTTCCTAAACTTATTCAGCTCGATCCGAGAGCTTTAGAATGTTTAACGGACAAAATGCCGGACTATAACTTAGAGTTTCTGCAATTAAAAGATGCAGTAACAAATTTAGTGGATAATGTGAAGAACCCGATTAAAGAATACTTATTTCAATGGATCGAGGAATCGGAAATAAAAGACCAGCTGGGAACAATTATTGCCGATTGCTTATCGTTTAAAAAATATAAGTCTATCATTCTTACAATCGCTTATTACATCAACCTAAAGGGAAAAGGTGAGAAATTACCCTTGCGCTATTTGTCAAATCAAATCTGGAGACAGCCAAAAACTTTAAGTACATACAAGAATGAAATTCTTGCTTTAACGGGGATAACTTTAGAGGAATTTGATTCAGTGCTTCTTCATGATATCAATAGCGATTTGTATGCATCGATTATCCTAATCTTACCAATAGAAGAGTTGCAAAAAATAATGGTTAAGCTTTGTGAACCGGAAATTTCACAAGATATCCTATCATTTTTTAGAATTGAAATGAATCGTTGTATCCAAAAGATTATTGAAGTTACCGAGGATGCTAATGATGAGGAGTTGAATGTTTTTTTACAGACTTATTACGCTTTGGACAAAAAGCTTGCGGTGAATAATATTTTAGAAACGCAAATGTTCAATTTAGAAGATTTTAAAAGATCAATTAATACAATGAAAAAACATATGTTAAAGACAGAATACATCAAACAACAATATGAAATGATCGTTTTAGATGAGATAGGAAGCGGTTCCTTTGCTAGAGTTTATAAAGTATTTGATCCTGAATCGAAAAAAATTGTAGCTTGTAAAGTACTCTTTCCTAGGAGTTACTTTAAACAAGTTTATGGAAACGACGGGGATGAATACCTCTTGCGTTTTAAAAGAGAGGTTAGGCTGCTTACCAAAGAGTTACAACACAAAAACATTGTAAAGGTTGAAAAAATTCAGCTTGAAGGTGCACCATTTTGGTTTACTATGCCCCTAGCCAACTACTCTTTGGATAAATGGATAAAAAGCAACCATGATGCTTCTCAAAGTCAGCGCCTTCAAATCTTTCAGCAGATAATAGCTGGTGTCAAATACTTACATGAAAATAATAAATATCATCGAGATTTGGCACCAAATAACATTTTATTATATGAAACAGAAGATAGCCTAGAAGTAAAAATTGCCGATTTCGGATTGGCAAAAGATCCGAAATCAATATCATTCTTTACCGGTCTATCTAAAAAAGGCTATGGGCAAGAGGAGTTTACTGATCCTGAGCAGCTAGAAAATTTAGCAGATTCTACTCATCTATCGGATATTTACTCCTTAGGAGCTTTGCTCTACTATTTGTTAAGCGCTAAAATGCCTAAAAAGAGATTTTATATTCAGGTTGTATGTCAGCGTGTTGTCATGAAGGCTATGGATAAACGAAAGTTACGTTACCAAACAGTAGAAGAATTTGAGAATGATCTATACGGTTGTTTAGAGGATATAATGTTTTGAATTAATTATTCCGGATAAGTACAATTAAACAGGCTAAGCGATCATCTTTTTTATGCACTCAAAGCATACAGAAGTAGTCTGCCTATTGGAATCTGGCCTGTTAACCGGAAGGAGTGAAACTGATAAACATAGTAAAATATACGTTATGCAACATGCCATAACAGATAATAGTATTATTGCTAGTTGCCTATTTTTGCTTTGTAATTTTTAAATGCCGTCTGAAAGTGATAACGTAATCTTTCAACAGAATTTATTTCACTAGGAGTTATGTTATGTTCCCACAGCTGCTTTTTATGAGATAAGGGTGTGAATCTATTTTAGTGTAAATGGAATAATCATCCAGATAATTGACAATACTATTATTGCGGCATAAATAGGGCCACGCTGAGGAGCGACC